>DASXIA010000238.1:0-8780 GCA_036488155.1 Streptosporangiaceae bacterium
TTTGAACCCGCGACCCCTTGACCCCCAGTCACGATTGAACTGTCGCGGGACGTTGCCGGGTGAGGCTCGGTGAGCCGGTGAGCTGCGCCAATATAGCTCGGCGTTGCCCGGCGCAGCCCGTTATCCGCCGGCGTTGGCTCCCCGTTTGGCTCCCGGACAAACTGGAAAAATCAGTCGCGTGGCCTAACTGTCCCGGAACCCTACGGAGAGGTCAAGGTCTCACCGTGGGGCCTATACCGGCTGTTGTAGGCGCCTGCTGATATCTGTACAGGGTCTATATAGCCTGCCTATGTGAATAGCGGGGCACCCGGCGAAGCGCCGGATGTGGCCGGCGAGCTGGAGCCGCTTCTGACCAGGCTGACCTACCTGCTGCGGCAGGCCGTGCTGCCGCCCGGGATGAGTCGTGCGCAGGGCCGGGTACTGGACACGCTGCGGGATTCGGGGCCGCATCGGATCACCGTGCTGGCCGATCTGGAACGCGTCACGCAGCCCACCATGTCCGGGCTGGTCGCGGGCCTAGAGCGGCGCGGCTGCGTAGAGCGCTGCGCCGACGGCGAGGACCGGCGGGTTGTGCTGGTGCGGCTGACCGAGGCGGGCTTGAAGATGCTCGGCGAGATACACGAGAGCCGCTCCCAGGTCCTGGGGGCCTGGCTGGCCCTGCTGGGCCAGGAAGACCGGGCGGCGCTTGCGAGGTCGCTGCCCGTGCTCCGGCAGCTGGTCGCGGTGGCCGGCGCACAGCGGCAGTGAACGCCCCGCCGGCGCGCTGCGCGACCTGGTCGAAGGGCACCTGCGCAAGTTCCCCGAGGCGGCCTGCACCCCGCACCAGGTCGGCAAGGTACTGACCTGGTCGGCCGGCGCGGTCGCCAACGCCTGGACAAGCTCGCCAGCCTCGGCGCCGTTGAGCTGGCCTCCGACGAGCTCCTAGCGGCTCGCCCCGGCCGCGCCGTGTTGCACGCGCACCTGCCATGTACCCGGCATGCACCTGGGCCGGCTTGCGGTGCCGCCGGGTGCGACCTTCCCGCACGCGGCCCGATCTGCAGTGCGATCGCGACCGCCGTGCAGCCGGCGATCTGCCAGCGCTGCCTCCCGTTCGGTGCGGCGCCTCCGCGCGGGAACGGCCATGCGCAGGTGTATCCGCTCCGCCGGGTGCATGCAGGTCTCCGTCACCAGTTGCTCGATCCGGTCGAGCCGTTCGTGTGGCGACCCGGTTCCCTGGGCGGGGTCATTGACATCAGGCATCCAGCCAGTGTGGCCCGGCCCGGCGGCGCTCTCAGGCCGGTCGGGGCTCCTCGGGGCCGGTCTCGGGGAAGGGGCCGCCCGGCCCCAGGTGGGTGCGGGTGCCGTCGTGGTCGAGGATGCACAGGATCTCCGCGGCTCCCTCCTGCGCGCCGAACGCGTGCGGCTCCATCGTGGAGAACTCGGCCGCCTCTCCGGTCCGGACGAGGATGGTCCGCTCGCCTAGCCGTAGCACGATGGTGCCGGACAGGACGGTGAACCAGTCCCGGCCCGGGTGGATGCGCAGCCTAGCGGGCACCTTCCTGGTTACCTGGAGCTTTGCGATCGTCATGCCGGGCGGCGAGCCGGTCCGCGACAGCATCCAGGTCGTCATGCCCGGTGTCTCGTCCCGGAGCGGCCTGATCACCACGTCGGCGTCGTCGTCGGACTCCACCAGCTGGTCAAGCGTGGTGCCGAGTGCCCTCGCGATCGGCGTGAGCTGATCCAGGGCAATGCGCCGGTGACCGGTCTCGATCCGGCTCAGCGTGGACGGACTCAGATAGCTCCGGGCCGCCAGCTCGTCCAGCGACCAGCCCAGCGACGTGCGCAGCCCCCGGATGCGCTGCCGGACAAGAGCGTCCAGATCGGCGTCTTGCTTCATACGCAAGAGTGTATGCCGTAATCGCAAGGCGGCGGTACGGTTGAGGTCATGGCACACGAACACATGGCTGACCTGCTCGACCTCGACGCGGAGGTCCTCAGCGAGTACCACCGGGAGGTCGCCGAATGGGTCTCGGCACACGTCACGGAACGAGTCCGCGTCATCGACGTGGGTGCCGGCACGGGCATCGGCACCCTGGCGCTGGCCAGGCAGTTGCCTGACGCCGAGGTGATCGCGCTGGACGTCGACGAGGCGATGCTGAAGCACATCCAGGACAAGGCCCGCGCGTCCGGGCTCGCCGACCGGATCCGCACCGTCCAAGCCGACCTCGATCAGGCATGGCCTGATGGCCTGAAGGAAGCTGACCTGGTGTGGGCCGCCAACTCGCTGCACCACATGGGCGATCCCGCGCGGACGGTCGCGCAGATCTACCAGATGCTGCGCCCAGGGGGACTACTCGCGGTCACGGAGCTGGAGTCGTTCCCGCGTTTTCTCACCGACCCGTCGGGCGCGGCGCTCGAGGAGCGGGTCCACGCCGCCATGGCACAAGGTCGTGACGAGGCCGGCATGCACATGCACGAGGACTGGCCCGCCCGTTTCGCCGAAGCCGGGTTCGCGGTCGAGTCCGAACGCCGCTTCGTGATCGCGCTGAGGCCGCCGCCGGACTCGCCGATGGCCGTCTCAGTGACCCGCTACGCCACGGTCACCCTCTGCCGCGCCCGGCACGGCCTGGAGGGCTACCTCAGTGCCGGTGACATCGCGGAGCTCGATGCCCTGGCCCCGGCGCTGTCCGCCCGCGACGACCTGACGGTCCGCACCAGCCGTACGGTCTGGCTGGCCCGCAAGCTGGATAACCGGGCTGGCCGCAAGCCCGCCCGATAGCGGCGCGCGGGAGAAGCACCCCGGCCGGAGATCAGCGTGGCCGCTCCCACCAGGCCCGTCCGGTTCGCCGCAGCGGGCAGCTGTTAGCGGCGTAGTTATCTAGCCACTGATCGGGTGCTCTGAAGCTGGCGTTACGGGCAGGTCCGCCCGCGGCTTTCAGTTCGGGGGGCTTCAGCGCTCATTGATCGTGCACTCACTGCCGACACTTTCCCGCAGTGTCATCTTGCGGGTGACGCGCTTGACGAAGGCCGGTCGCCTCGTGAAGAGTTTGTTCACGGCGGCGACCGGTCGCCGAGCTGTGGAACATCCGCCCCAGTCGGGGTTCCGCTGGCGAAGGGGATTCGCCCTCTCGGTCGTCAACGTCACAGGCCATTCTCCAACACCGCGTCACTGGGGGACGAGGGTGTCAAGGGGAGGCTTGTCGATGACCAAGGATGCCAGCTTCAAGAAGGTTGTCCGGCGCCACGCCGAGGAAACTGGGCAGCGCTACACAGCCGCGCTGACGGATCTCAAAGATCTCAACGCGCGATTGCACCACGAGCCAGTTCCTGAGCGGCTTCTGGCTCATCTCCGGGATCGCTATGACATTGACGCGGTCGCGGCGACCAAGCTCAGTGTGCACAAGACCTACGTGTTTCGCATCGACCGCAAGGACGGCAGCCCGTGGGTCGCGCGCGCGTTCCCCCCTGCTCGGCCGCGCTCCGGTGCCCAGGGCGACGCCGCGATCCTGAGATTCCTGGAGCGGCAGGATTATCCTGCCGAGCGCGTGGCGGTCGACGATGCGGTATCTGACTTCGATGGTGGCGCGGTCCTGGTGACGCGGTTCGTTGAGGGGGTGCGGCTCCCTGATGGTGCCGCGAAGTTCGCCATCATGGGTGAGCTGCTCGGACGGCTGCACGCGCTGCCGTACGACGATCCCGCCGGCCGCCCGGGCGGAGCGAGCGGCGAGGACCCCAGCCGTGAGGGCACGCCGCGTCAGGATCTGCTGGCGGCCCTGTCATTTCTCGACGCCGTCGACACGAAGGTCGCGGCCGCCGACCGCGAGCGTTTCGAGCGGCTCCGCGACCAGGTCCGCTCGGCCGACGATGGGCACGGCCTTCCGCAGGGTTTGCTCCACGGAAACCTCCTCCACGCGCCCGATCACGCCGTCCTGAGCGAACAAGGGCCAGTCGCGATCAACTGGAAGGCATCCGGGCGCGGACCGCGCCTCGCCGACTTTGCCTACCTGATCTGGGGCACGGGTTCCTGGAACCCGCGTCGGCCGAACCAGGAGTGGATCGACGCTGCCGTCAACGCCTACCGCCGATACGTCCAGCTGACCCACGAGGAACTCGACCGGCTCGCGGCGGTCATGTATATCCGGATGCTCTACCTCGCCTGCTTCGGCTACCGCCGCGCCCTCATTAACGGCCAGACATTCAACGAGTGGGGCTTCATCGAACCACCCGAGTACTTCAGCTCCACCGCAGCAGCGACCCGTGCCGCGTTCGGACGATAGGTCGTCAGTGCGGCAAGGGAACGACCGTGATTCGTCGGCGGCACGGCGGAGTGCTCGCGCGAGCGCGCCTATAGAGATCCCGGAGGACATCGTCGACCGGGTCAGCAGGCTGTGTCTCGGCACTGGCCGAGGTGCCGGTGCGAGTCAACGGTTCATCTGGCGCTCCGTGCACAGTGCCATCGAGCCTGGCCGTCACGGATCACGCTGGCCGGTGAGCTCGCGGCAGCTCGAGCTAAGGCGTGCGCTCTGCATTGACGGATTCGCAAGCCTGTCGTCACCAGCCGACGAGCGTGAGCGTCCCCGCACCGCTCGTGTGCGCGATAGTCGTCAGTAGCGGCGTGAGTCGGCCGGTGCGCACATCGACCGCGAGCACGTGGACGGTGTACGGGCTTGCGCCTGGATAGAAGTGCGCGGTCGCGATGGCCACGAGCAGATGTCCGTGTACTGGGTTGGGCGCCAATGAGCACCGGGCATTGAGCCCCGTCCAGGTGTGCAGGACCGCAGTCCGGTGGCCGGTCGCCAAGCCGTACACACCGAGTTGGTTGGCGATCTGCGAGCCCGATCGGTTAGCGCTTGTGCACGCATACAGATCCGGGCCGACCGACAGCGATGAGGCGCCGGGAAGCCCGACGACGGTACTGGCCTGGTCAACTGTTCCCGATGGCACGTCCGTGCGCAGCGACTTGACCACGATCGCCGACCCGTTGGGCAGGTATTGAGCAAAGGCAAGCAGATTGCCGTCCGGAGTCAGCGACATGCTGGTTGCGTAGTCCTCGTCTAGGGCGTATGCCCAGCGCCCGGTGATCTTTCCGCTAGCAGTGTCCAGCAGCCCGATGTTGCCGATCGCCTGGCTAGGCGGGATGATGGTGCCTCCGCTGCCAGCACAGTGAGTGATCGAGAACGCAAGTTTGCGGCCGTCCGCGCTGGCGGCGAGCGCGGTGGGCAGGCCCGCTTGCCCGCTACCCGGCAACGGCGTCAGCGCTGACGCCTGACCATCGGCATTGAGGCTGAATCGGTAGAAGTACGCTCGGCAGGTGGCCATCACGTCGGCTTGCTGCGCCGACACGTAGAACGTCTGGTCACTGGCGTCCCCGGCAAGGTAGTCGAAGATCTGTCCCGCTGGCGTCCCGACCTGCCCGGTGACGTGTCCGGTAGCGGTCTGCACGACTTCCAGGCCGGTGTCCGTGCTTACCACGGAGAATTCCGGCAGACCCGGAATTGTCGCCGGATGCGCCCGCGCACCATGCAGTGAGTGTGCCCGCGCCCGCGCGGCAACGGGTGAGTCCGCATGGGCCCGAGCGTGTTGTCCAGACAGGACGTGCGGCACGATAACGCCGCCAGCCACCGCGATCACCGCGACCGTGGCGGCGGTCGCTACCGGTACAGTCCACCGGGCGTGGCGGGTCGGCGTGTCCTTAACGCCGCTAGTTGATACAGCTCGGCGCCTCGAATCCGCTCGCCGCGTGGGCGCTCCGGCGGGAACTGCATCTTCCCGAACAAGTTCCGCAACAGCGAGGTATGCCTCCCGCACCCGGTCTTCCAAGCTGCTCACTTAGTCCTCCTCAAGTTCACGAGCCAGAGCCGTCATGGCATGTGACATCGTGGACGACACGGTCCCGGTAGTAACGGACAGAGCTGCGGCGATTTCCGCGTGGGAAAGCCCGACGTAATACCGCAGCGCCAGCACCTCGCGCTGGCGGGGAGAAAGCGTGGCGATGGCGGCGAGTACTGCGCGCTGGTCCTCCCGGACCATCACCGCCGCCTCAGCCGACCAAACCGGCGGGTCGTAGTGCAGCCGCAGCGCCTGGCGGCGGATCCGGGAACGGAGCACGCTGCGCGCCCCGTTCAAAACGGCCGCGCGTAGGTATGCCGGCGCCTTCTCGGGGTTGCGCAGCCGCGGCCAGGCGCTGTAGAGGCCGATGAACGCGTCCTGGACTACGTCCTGTGCGGACTCCGGGTCGCCGACGAGCACCATAGCTAGCCGGGTGAGCCGCAGAGCGTGCTCCCGGTATAGCTCATCGACGACATCGGTCGCCCTCACCGTCCACCGCCCGGCCGGGAGCGCTGAGCCGTCAGTTGCCATACCTATAGTGACGCCACAGCCGACCCGACACTGAGCCCGAACGCGAGCTTTTCCGAGGACTCGACGCCGCGCCTACGCCGGGTCCTTAGGGCCGGTTAAAGACTGGCGTGTTCTCTGGGCCGGGCGCCCCGGCCGGGACGGGGCGCCTGAATCTTGAGCAGCTCGGGGAACGACTTCGCGCTAAGTTCGCGCTGTTCGAAGAGCTGGAGGGGTACCTCGACGACCCCGACAAGGATGCCCAGCTCATACGAGAGGCAGAAGCCTCAGGCTTTCAGTTCGACGACTAAGGACTCATCTAATGGCGCGGATCGGCCTCATCATGGCGAGGGGCAAGGCGATACCGATCTGGCAGTTCTGTGTGGGCCTTACCGTAACTCTGTTGCCTGGCTCTGGACACGCTAGTGCGCAATCGGCGGGTTCCGGTTGATCGCGTCGAGGGCTTCGCGGGTCGCTGCGCGAGGCTGGTCTTGTGATACCGCGATCTCCTGTCGCTGGGGCGCCTCCTTAAGGCCATGGACGATCACTATTGTCTGCAAATCTCGGCCGAGCAAGCTGTGCTGCAGGCTACTTTCGTGCGGGAGTCCCCTAGACACGGCGGCCGGGGGACGACCCAGACCTGGCGCTGGCGGTCCGCGCGCTTGACTCCGTTAACGCCGCGGGAGGATGCGCCGCTGCTACCGAGAGCATCCGTGTGTTCCGGGCGACGATGCCGGGTCTGGAAGGTCTTCCGGGTCGGGCCGGCAGCACCGCACGCGGATGCGCGCGGGAACTCCTCCCCGGGGCCCTCGATGCGCAGGCCCGCCGCGTTGATGTGCCGGACGACGTCGGGATCGGTGTCAGCAACGAATACGACGTGTCCGTCGCGGGCGAGAGCAGGCCACGGTCCTGCGGATCGCTCCGCAGCCCAGCACGACATAGTGCACGGCGGCAACGTTACAAGACTGCCTGCCGCACGTTTCCGCGGAAACCATCGCAACAGGAAGGTTGTCAAGTCGGCGCCGTGAAGACTGCGTTATCGCTGCGCAGAATGGCTGAGGTTGACGCCGGGCTGGAAGTTACGCATAGTGACGGGCGGCCGGGGCCGGGTCTTGCGGGCACGGCGGAATGCCCGGCTGGCTGATGCCGGCCGGGTGGTTGTGCTGATGAAGAATTGTTCGTTCCCTGGCGTGCGGTGTCCTGCCGCACCGCGCGTCCCTACGTAGTCATCAACCGGGTTCTCCCTGATGCTGCGAGATTCGCGGCCCGGGTCCCGACAGCGCGCAATCGGGTTCGTGCAGGGTGCGGCGGGACTGCCCATGGTTTCCGGCGAGCTTGGCGCTCTACGTCCATGCGGGCTCGTCCCGCGCTCGGGGGAAGCGTTCGGGCAGGCCAGTTCCCCGTCAGGGGGCTGGCGCTGCGGGTTGCTTATCTCATGCGGCCGCCATTTTCACCGGGACGGCGGTGATCTGGCCGGCGGCGATGCGGGCGTCCCATGCCCGGCCGCTGGTGACGATGGCCCACAGCCAGCGCAGCAGCGCGGCGGCGCATGCGATTCTTGCCTGCCCGTCGGTGAGCCGGTTGGAGTCCCGGCTGGTCAGGTGCGCGTGCTTGGCCTGCAGGACCGTGTTGTGGCGCAGCGCGCCCCAGACCGCGCGCCAGGCTGCGGCCCGCAGGCCCGGCCGGCCACGGCGGGAGATACTCGTCTGCCCGTTGATCGTGGCGGAGGTGTGCTCGGACGGGTTCAGCCCGGCGTGCTTGACCACGGCGCGGCCGGAGGCGAACCGGTTCGGATCGCCGGTCTCGGCCAAGATCACCGCCCCCGACAGGGCGGACACGCCGTCGATGCTGGCTACCAGCTCGGCCAGGCCGAGCTCGCCCAGGACCGCCACCATCCGCTTCTCGGTCCCGGCAAGCCGCAGCCGTAGGTGGCGCCAGTCACCCAGCAGCAGGTGCACCCGCTCCAGCACCCCCGGCCGCTGGGCCGCTACCCCGCCGGTGTCGGTGAGCGCGTCCCACAGCCCGGCCACGATCGAGTGCCGGACATACTGGCCGCCCCACCGGGGAAGCTCCCGGCGGACGGCGGCCAGGAACTTCTCATACCCCATCGCCCGCAGCCGTGACGGGTTCCCGCGGCACCGGCCCGTGATCACCGTCATCCCGGCCAGCCAGCTCACCGACTCCAGCGGCCGCGCCGCCACCGCCAGCGGCGCCGGCCACGCGCACCCCAGCAAGTCCCTGGCCTGCAGCATGCACGAGGTCACATCCGCCACCAGGCCGAACCGCCGCGCGCCCAGGTGCCGCAGCCTCGCCCACGCCTCATCAGCACGCTCGGGCAGGTAACAATCAAGGCGGATCACCAGCTTGCCGATCAGATACGCGTCGCGGTGATCAGTCTTATCCCGGGTATAGTCATCGCCCTCCCTGGCCCGCGCCACCGCCAGCGACTGCACGCACGCAAACCC
>DASXIA010000247.1:0-3198 GCA_036488155.1 Streptosporangiaceae bacterium
ACACCCTGTGGACAACGACCGCGATAGGAGCGGAACGAGCAGTTTCCGCCCGCCGCCGACGGCGCGCGCACACGCCGCCGCCTATGCGCTGAGCTGTCGGAACCCTGAGGTTTCCTGAAGGTTCGCGCTCTTGTCAGAGCTCCCACAAAGCGGGAATGGGAGCGGCGAGTAGGCGGTCGCCGAAGGGCAGAACGTCTTTGCCGGCGTAGAGGGCTATTCCGGTGATGAACTTTTCGCCGAGAGCATCGCGCATTTGGGCGAGCCAGCGGAACCATTCGAGTTTGGCGGTCTGGTGGCTCTTGACCTCCAGGCCGACTACCCGCCCGTCGGCGGATTCCAGGACGATGTCAACCTCTGCGCCAGAGCGGTCCTGCCAGTGGAACATAGCGACGTCGGTGTCCGCCCAGGTGAGCTGCCGGCGGAGCTCCGCGAAGACGAACGCCGCGCTCGAATCATACGGAACGCCGGACTCGGACCATACACAGCGCCGATCACCTGCCATACGATTCGCCGCCTAGAGACGGGCTGCGTGCGGCTGCGACAGCGTGCTGTTCGCGAGTGCGATCCAGGCAGATCAGCTCGGCTCTCGGCTCTGGCCTCTGCGGTCCGTCAGCTCGGGAAGCTTCCGCCCGGACCTGCTGTGAGGCTGCCGTTATCCGTTGGCGGCGGTCTGAATAGCTACGGCATCATTGCGGGCATGGATCAGCGATCGCGCCTGCTAGCAAGGCTTTTCGCCGTGTGCGGAGTAGTGCTCGTGCCGTGGATCGCGGTGCTGATCGCGCAGTTGCATGGGCAGGCTGGCAAGCGCAGCTTCGCCTCCTCCTGGGTGTGGCTCGACGTCCTCGAGGCGGTCTGCCTGCTCACCGTCTCGCGCCTGGTTTCCAGAAGACATCGGGCGACGAGTCCGGTCTCGGCGGCCACGGCCGCGATCCTGTGCATGGACGCTTGGTTCGACACGATGTCGGCCGCCCCGAAGTTGCCCTATGCCGAGTCGCTGGCGATGGCCTGCTTCGCCGAGCTGCCCCTCGCCGCGCTGCTCGCATGGACCGCCTGGCGCACACTGGAGTGGGCCGCTCCGAACGCCGCCACGCCCTCTTCCTAGGCGCAGTCCAGTCCAGAGCCGACCAAGATCATCGTCAAGGGCGCTCAGGAAGACGCCAATCGGTCAGGGGGCTGCGACTGTCCCGCGGGACTCACGCATACCCGGTCCAGATCCGTGCCAGAACGAGTCGTCCATGGTGGACATTCATCGCCGAGCTGGTTGCAGTTCGCCGCCGTGCGCGCGGGTCACGATGGCCGCGCTGCGAGCTGGGCGCAGGCGCGCAGGCTGGCATAGTGCCGCTGCGCCCGCCGCGCCGCAGTCCCGGTGAGGACGATGGGCTGTCCAGTCGAGGACACCACCGCCGGAATGAAACGCGCCGCCAGCGGCCCGTTGCGGTGGAGTGTCAGCTTCAGCACGCCCGTGGCGGTGCTGTAAGAGCGCTGCCACCACAGGAAGTTGCCCATGCCGTAGGCGACGAAGGTGTGGCCGAGCCACCCCGACCCCTGCAGTACGTGGGCGTGGGCCCCGATGATGATGCTGGCGCCCGCTGCCGCTAGCTTGGGCGCGAGCGCCAGTTGGTTCGCGTCGGGACACGCCTGACCCTCGGTGCCCCAGTGCATGAAGACAACGACGATCCGTGCGCGCCGCTTGGCGGCACGCACCGCGGCTAGAGTCCGCCGCAGGTTGATCGCATTCGCCTCCCCGGGCCGGGTGTCGGTCGCAACCCAGGACGAGGCCAGCTCGGCGACCTGGGACACCCCGATGATGGCTATGGGCGTTCCCTTGATCGTCGTGACGTATGGAGCCCACGCGGCAGCGGCGTCGGTGCCAATTCCTACATATGGGAACCGGGCCGCCCTGGCCGCGGCAAGCGTGTCGGCCAGGCCGACCTGGCCGTAGTCGAGTACGTGGTTGTTGGCCATGGTGACTAGGTCCACGCCGCCGTCGCGCAACGCTGTGAACGCTGTTGGCGTCGTCCGGAAGTGGTACGTCTTCGGCTGCGGTACGCCCCTGCTGGTGACTGCGGTCTCAAGGTTCACGGCCGTGAAGTCGGCCGACTTGAGCACAGAATTGATCGGCCCGAATGCCGTGGCCGGATCCTTGAGCAGCCGGGCCGTCCGGCGCTCGAAATGCACGTCGCCGGCGAACGCCAGGGTGATAGCGGGCGGCGATGCCGCTGGCGCGGCTCTCCCCGCGGAAACGCTGACATTGGGCACACCCGTGCCGGCCGCTGTGCGCGCTGAAGTGCCGCCGCCGGCCGTGCACGCGGCTAGCGCGACCGCTGCCCCCGACACGCCCACTAGAATGGCCCTGGAAAACACCAGGCCAGCTTAAGACGGGCCGTGCGGCTCGATGGCACCGCGGGAGCTCAATCGCCGGCACGGCCCCAGGCCGACCGCTGCCGCTGCCGTCGCGATGGCCCATGGTGCGCGTGGCTGGCCTGCTTCGGGTTTACCTCCTAAGCAGTAGGCCGCAGGTTCGAGTCCTGCTCGGGGCGCCCCTCATTTGTGCAGGTCAGGCGGGCTGCGCTCCTCCCTGGCGGAGTAAATGGCTTTCCCGGCTGAGGGCGCTGAGTCATACTCGCTCACACTTGCGCGAGCGTGACACGGCTTCACGAGGGAGTAAGGCAGCGGCGTGGCTATTGCCGGTGAGCAGGCAGCCAGCGCGGGGCGCCGTCCCGGTGGGCTGTGGCGGCAGCGGAACTTCGCGCTGTTCTGGGCCGGTGAGAGCATCAGCGAGGTCGGCAACTCAGTCACCGTCATCGTCGTGCCGCTGGTCGCCATCGACACCCTGCACACCAGCACGTTCATCGTCACCCTGCTGACCGCGATGGCCTGGATCCCTTGGGTCATCATCGGCGTTCCGGCCGGAGCGTGGATCGACCGGCTGCCGCCTAGGTCGGTCATGCTGGCCTGCGACGCGATCTCGCTGGCGGTGTACGCGAGCGTCCCGGTCGCGGCCTGGTGCGGAGTGCTGACCGTGGCCCAGCTCATCGCTGTCGCGCTGATCGCGGGAACCGCGACCGTGTTCTTCAGCAGCGCCTACCAGGTCCTGCTCCCTGGGATCGTCGACGAGGCGAACCTTACCGAGGGCAACGCCAAGCTGATGGGCAGCCAAGCGATCGCGCAGATCGGCGGGCCCGGGCTCGGCGGGCT
>DASXIA010000260.1:0-3839 GCA_036488155.1 Streptosporangiaceae bacterium
GCCGCCGTCGCAGCGGGCCGTGCGAGACGTCTGGCATGAGCCTGAGCCGAGCGCGAGCCGGTAGCCGAGGCGCGCTTGCTCGGGCAATTCGGTTTACCGGCACAGTGTGCGGGCAGCCGAGTCTCAAGGGCTGTGTGCCTGCGTTAGCCCCTCGTAGCTAGGGCCCAAGCAGAAGAACTAGTGCATTCCCCCAGAGAGGGGGTGAAATGCCGTGGCCGACAAAGCGGATCCGGTTCGGCTGGACGTTCAGAGCCTCTCTGACACCACCGTCATGATCTACGAGGCAATAGCGACTCTGGAGTTTTCCGGGCAGCGACCCAGCAGACGCAATATTGCTGGCGCGACCAGTCTCTCCCAGCCGTCACTGGACGAACACCTGACCGACATGACGCGGCGAGGGCTACTCCGGACCACCGACGAGAAGGCCGATGACGGGCCGGTCTACATCCCGGCACAGCGCGGCTGGAGCGCCGCCCCGGAACAAGCAGAAGGTCACCGAATGTCGTGACGCAACGGCGCAGAGGCAGCGAGGAAATTGATCAAAGCCAAAACCTGGCCCAAACATTCCAGAGAGTGGCCGGGATCCGGGGAGTTGCGCCGCGAGCCGACCCGCCACGCCGAACTCTTCCAGACCGGAGCGAACATCTAGCCGATCACGGCTCGCCGGGCTGACCCGAAGAGCCGACGTGGGCGGCTCGCCGACACCAATCCTCCCGGCGCCGCGGCGAACGGCGGCGACCGAGGGTGGCGACTGAACAGCGGTGCTGTGGGCGGAGGGCCGCGTAGCGTGACCCTGGCGACGGATGCATCGCTCGACGACAGCATTGTGGGGTGGGTTGTGGCGGCGGTCGGCGGGGACCGCGTCGTCTGCATCAGGGACTGCGCGTGGGCGGCCCGCCGTGGCTGCTGCGGTACCAGGTTTCGGGCTGCGTGGGCAGTGCCGTACTGCGCCTCGGCGCGTCGGAGAGGGCAGGGTACAGGAGTTCGAGTGCGTACCATAACGCTGGCCCGCGCCGGCGTCCCGGCGCCGGGTGTCATCGCCGCGCGTGCCGACGACGCGGTTGCTGTGCTGCTGATCGAGTACGTCGACGGGTCGAGCGGCCAGCCGGCCGAGCCCGACCCGGCGGGGCTGGCGGCGCTGGGCAGGATGGCCGCTCGTATCAGCATGGTCAAGCCCGCCGAGGCCGAATCGGACCTGGCATGCAGACGGCCGAACATCCCGCTGGCAGAACTTACCGGTGGCGCGCCTAGGCGCCTAGGTCAGAACTTCGCGTCGTGATCCAGGTAAAGCCAGCAGTGCACCCAGTGGGTGGCATTCAGGTCAGCTCTCGGCGGGTGCTGCTCCTTGCATACTGCCATTGCGTGCGGACAGCGCGGGTGGAACCGGCACCCGCGAGGCGGACGCGCCAGGCTCGGCGGCTCGCCCGAGTCCGCATCCGGGCTGGTGCCGTCGGCACGGCCAGGATCGGGGGCGGCCGAGATGAGCAGCCGGGTGTACGGGTGAGCGGGCTCCTGGGTAACCGCCTCCGAGTCTCCGCCCTCAGCTAGCCGACCGGCGTACATCACAAGCGTGGTTTTGGCGAAGTACCTCGCCGACGCAATGTCATGGGTGATGTACAGCAACGCCGCGCCGGATCCGGTCACGAGGCGACGGAGCAAGTTCAGCACGCTGAGGCGGATCGACACATCGAGCATCGACACCGGCTCGTCGGCAAGGATGACCTCAGGGCGCGCTGCCAGCGCTCTGGCCACGGCCACCCGCTGGCGCTGGCCGCCCGACAGCTCATGCGGGAACTTTCCCGCGTACTGGCTAGCCGGGGTGAGCTCCACTTGTTCGAGCAGGCGCAGCACTCCTACCTCAGTCTGCCTGCGCGAATGGGCGTAGCCGTGAATACGCAATGGCCGGCCGAGGACGTAGTTGACGCGATGGGTGGGATTAAGTGAGCTGAATGGGTCCTGGAAGATCATCTGAACCCGGCGAGCATAGCGGCGGTACCACCGCGGTCGTCGGCGCCGCACCGGGCGACCGTCGAGCACCACCTTGCCCGTGGTCGCACGCTCCAACTGAGCCAGCACGCGCGCAATGGTCGACTTGCCTGAGCCGGACTCGCCGACCAGTGCGGTGATCTCGCCGCTGTAGAGCGCCAACGACACCCCGTCAACAGCGCGAACCACCGTCGGGCGAGCGCGGGCTGCCCCTGTCTTGTAGTACTTGGTCAGGTCCACTGCCTCCAGGACGGGAAGACGGTCGCGATCGTCTGATTCGGCCGGATCCGCTGGTCCGGCGGCGGTGATCCCTGGCCCCGCCATTACCGGCCCGCCAGCTCTTGCGGAACCGGTCCCAGCCCGGCGCCTTCGTTCAGAAGACAGGCGACCTCATGCCCCGACTCGTCGGGCAGCACGGCCAGCCTGGGCAGGAGTTCATGGCACTCCTCCTTCGCGTGCAGGCAGCGAGGGTGAAAAGCGCAACCCGATGGGGTCGCGCGGAGATCCGGCGGCCAGCCCGAGATGCCAGCTAGTTCGATGCGCGGCCCGTGGATCATGGGGAAGGAATGCAGCAGCGCGTAGCTGTAGGGATGTCGCGGATGGCGGTACAGCGCTGCCGCCCGCGCCAGTTCGACGACCCGGCCGGCATACATGACTGCGATCCGGTCGGCCATTTCCAGCAGGAGCGACAGGTCATGAGTAATGAAGATGACCGAGAACCCGAGGCGCTCCCTGAGGCCCATCATGACGCTGAGGATCTGCCGCTGCATCACCACGTCCAGCGCTGTAGTCGGCTCATCCATGATGATGATCTCGGGCTCCAGCGCCAGAGCGATCGCGATCGTAGCGCGTTGGCGCATCCCGCCTGAGAGCTCGTGGGGGAACGCCGACGCCCTGTCCGCGGAGATTCCGACCAGGCGCAGCAACTCGACGGTCCGAGCCTGTTCCTCCTTGCGCGGCCTGCGAGAGCCATGTGCCCGGAGGGTATCGACCACCTGCCCCCGGATCGACAACACCGGGTTCAGCGAGTTCATCGCCGACTGGAACACCATCGCGAGCTCGGACCAGCGAAAAGTCCGCAGTTCCTCGTCGGTCATGTCCAGGATGTCGGCCTCCTGGCCCGTCCTCGACCGGTATCGGACAGTGCCGCCGGTGATGAGCCCTGGCGGACGGAGGAGCCGGTTCATCGCGAATGCCAGTGTCGACTTCCCGGATCCCGATTCTCCGGCGATGCCGAGCACCTCGCCGCGGCGCAGCGACAGGCTGACCCCCTCTACCGCGCGAACGGCGTTGCGGCCCGAGCCGTACTCGACGCTCAGACCCTGGACGTCGAGCACTGACTCGTGTTCGCTGCCAGTCACGATTCCTCCTCCCCTGGCTGGTGTGACTTCTCCCGCTTGGCCACGGGGGTGAATCGCTCGCCGGGAGTGACGAAGCCGGCATTGGTGGGCGGGGGTGGGGGCTCTTCCGAGGTGCCGGCCCGCCTGCGGCGCTGCAGGGTCGGCCGGGCCGTTATCCCCGCGGCACGCAGTCGCGGGTTGATGAATTCGTCGATGCCGAAGTTGATGAGCGCGAGCGAGCTGCCGACCAGTGCGATGCACAGACCGGGCGGGACGAACCACCACCAGGCTCCGGCTGGAAGCGCCTGGCCGTTCTGCGCCCAGTACAGCATCGTGCCCCACGACCATTGCGACACACTCGACAACCCGAGGAACGCCAGGCCGGCCTGGGTGAGGATGGCGAAGATGACGGTGAACAGGAAGCCGGCGACCACGATGGCCATCTCGTTGGGGAGGATTTCCCACAGCAGGATGCGAACGATGCCCTCGCCAGTCGCCTTCGCGGCAGTCACG
>DASXIA010000276.1:0-11762 GCA_036488155.1 Streptosporangiaceae bacterium
CTCAGCGGCCCACAGCGTGCCCGCCCGCAGCGCATCTGCGGCGGACATCCCCAGCCTGGTCATCAGGGTGAACTCCTCGGCCTGGGACACCCTGGTCCACTCGAACCCGCCGACATCGGTGCCGAGCACGATCCGGACACCCGCGTTCAGGCAGTTGACGAAGGAGCGGTCATGGGCGGCCCGCACCGGCTCGGAAATGTGCGACCCGTGCGCGGCATGCTCCCGGGTCACCAGGAGAGTCGGCACCAGGGCCGTACCCTGGGCGGCCATTTCCGCTGCGAGATCGGAAGAGATGGCGAAGCCGTGCTCGATTGAGTCGACTCCGGCCGCCACGGCCATCTTTGCCCCGCTGAGGGTCAGCGAGTGGGCGGCCACCCGGATGCCCTGCCGGTGCGCCTCGTCGACAAGCGCCCACACCTCGTCCTCGGTCCACACCAGGGGGCCGTCTGGATAGTCCTCCTCGCCCGAGGGCGCGTTAAAGCGCTCGCTGACGTAGATCTTCAGGCAGTCGATTCCATAGGCGATCTGGGTTCGCACGGTCTCACGGCAGGCCGCAGCGCCGGTGCAGCTGTCTATGCCCACCGGGAACGTCATGCTGTGCTGCTGACCAGCCACCGGATAGCGGCCGGTCGACCGGATGGCCGGCCCGGCGACCAGCATCCGCGGACCCGGCACAATGCCCTCCCGCGCGGCATCGCGCAGGCCGACGTCGAAATAGCCAGCGCCTTCCGTACCCAGATCACGGATCGTGGTGAATCCTTGCCTGAGCGCGATTGCCATCGCCTGAAGCGCGCTCGCGGCCCGGTGGCCGGGGTTCTCCTCGACCATCTGCCGCGCCAGCTCCAGCTCGTTCCAGCTGCTGCGCAGCAGCACGTGGGTGTGCGCGTCGATGAGCCCTGGGAGCAGACTGGCGCCGGGAATCTCCAGTACAGGCCAGCCGTCCGGCGCGGACCGGCTTGTGCCGGCGATCACCCGGTCCTCCACGAGCACCACCGTGCCGTCAGCCCAGGCCCCGGCCCGCGCATCGAAAACCCGGTCGCCGGCTACGGCGAAACGTGAGCCGACCGGGGAAGCGGGCGCTGCTGAGGTTCCCATCACATCGACAACCATCAAGATTGCGGGGCATCTGCGGTTCGGATCCTACGGCGTCATGGTCCATCGCATCAGCTGTACTGGCGCAGCTGCGGCCACACCTGACCCCAGGGGTGACGCGGGCCGGTGCACAGGTAGACGTGACCGTGCCACTCCTGGTTGTGCAGGCCGTAGGGGTTGGACAGGGTGGCAACCGCTCGGACGCTGGTGAAGAACGTGCTGAGGTAGGCCGCATCACCACCGCCGTCCATCGGCCCGGGCATGACTGCCACGACGGTGGTTGCGCGCGGGTTGCCCGGGCCCCACCACCAGTACGTGTTGTGGCCGCTGACCGCCTGAGGCAGGCCAGTTCCCTGGCCCAGTACGTTGATCGCGCTGGCCTCGCCGTAGTTCGACGCGAAGATGACCGCGCTGGCGCGCTGCCTCGCCGGCAGCGAGAACCACACCGTACGAACCGAGCCGACAAGCTGAGGCCAGCCAACGGACTCAGCGAGGACAGCGTTGATCTTCTCGGTCCCGCCCAGGTCGCTGGCTGGCAGCACCGGCAGGACCACAGGAACAGTGACCGCGAACGTGAGCGCCGTGGCCAGCAGCAGCGCGCGCAGCCGGACCTTGCCTGCAGCCAGCCAGCCGTCGATGGCGACGGCTCCGGCGCCGAGCAAGTAGATGTATGCGCCGGCCAGGTAGTAGATCTTCCCGCCGGTCGTAAGCGCGAAGAACACGAACAAGATCGCGTACGCCCACGCGAGCGCCCGCCAGAGCGGCCGCCCGGACCGCCAGAGGAAGCGCAGCCCGGCAGCCCATACCACCACCGTGGCCAGGGCAGTCATCAGCAGTTGCCCGACCACCCAGCTGGCGATGTTCGGGAGGCCGCCATTCTCCTGCGCTAGCATGCGCGTCATCGCGATGGTCGCCCACTGGTGCTGCGCCTGCCACCAGATGTCGGGGACGGTGAAGGCGGCAGCGAGCGCCGCGCCGGCCAGGAACCAGCGGTTCAGCACCAGCCGGCGGCCACCGCTCAGCAGGGCGCCAACGAGCAGGGCGATAGCGAAGAATCCGACGCTGTGCTTGTTCGCCAGCCCGAGACCGAGAATGAGGCCGCCAGCCAGCCACCACCGCGTGTCACCGGTACGCCCGATCCGGACGGCAATTAGCGCAAGGCCGGCCCAGGCAAGCACGTCGAAGGCCGTCGGCCCGAACAGGTGATCAGCACCCAGCGCCACTGGCATGAGGGCGGTTGCCACCGCGGCCAGCAGTTGCGCCCGGCGGCCTCCCCCGAACTCGCGTGCCGTCAGGCCGGCAATGATGACCGTCGCCCAGGCGGCGAGGGCCGGCCACATCCGCAGGCCCAGCAGCGACACGCCGAACAGTTTCAATGACACCCACGCCAGCAGTGGCGTCAGCACCGGCTGATCGACGTAGCTGGCCTGCAGATGACGAGCACATTCAATGAAGTACAGCTCGTCGCGGTGGAACCCGTACCGCGTCGCCACTGCCAGTAGAACAGCAAAGACGACGGCGCCCACGGCAATCACGCGCCGGTCAAACGGCGCGATGCCCGTGAGCGGGGCAGTGGGTTCCCGGCCCGCCTCGGCCGGGATGTCCGATGGTCGCGTTAGCAGGTTCATGGCCGTTATGCTCGCCCGCCAGCGAGCTCATCCGCATCGGCCGTAGTGCCCGTTTGCCCGCCCATCCCGAGCGGGTAGAGGACGGAGGTTAGGGCCACCCCGTTCCCTCTTTAGTAGGGGTTGGCACTTCAGCCGTGCGACGGATGGCCTGCGCCTCGCGGCGGCCACTACGATCGGCTGGTGAAGAGGCTAGCTAGCTGGGCCACCAGGCTGCCGCCGCGCATGCAGGATCTTGCGCTCGCGGTGGCGCTAGCCATCTACAACGTCGGCTCGCTGATTCCGGAGACCAGGCAGCTTCAGCTGCCCTACGTCGCGTTCTTGCTCGTGGTGCTCCAGGCGCTGCCGCTGGCCTGGCGGCGGCGCTGGCCGGTTGCGGTGTTCTTCGCCGTGGGCATCCCGCGCACCATCTACGACCAGCTCAACCTGAACTTCGCGCCGATTCCGCTTGGCCCTGCGATCGCCTACTACACGGTCATGGATCGCTCTTCGACCAGGGTTCGGATAGCGATCAGTGCCCTGCTGTCCTACGGCATCGTTAGGTCGCAGATGCTGCCCGGCCACAACGAGCCCTATGACTTCTTCGTCGACGTCCTCCAGTTCGCGGTGGCAGGCACGCTCGGCATACTCAGCCGTACCCGGCGCGCCTACGTGCAGGAGGTCGAGGCTCGGGCTGAGCAATCGGAGGCCGAGCGGGCCCGGCACGTGGCGCTGGCGGCCGCAGCGGAGCGGGCCAGGATCGCCAGGGAACTGCACGACGTCGTGGCGCATCACGTCAGCCTCATGGCCGTTCAGTCGGAGGCGGCGGCGGCACTGCTGCCCGGCCGACCTGAGGAGGCAAGCAAATCCGTTGAGATCATCGGCCGGACAGCACGCGAAGCACTGACTGAGCTTCGCCGCCTGCTAGGCGTGCTGCGCGGCCCGGCCGACGTCGACGGCCGGGCCGCCACAGCGCCCTCCCCGTCGATCAGCCATCTCGACGATGTGCTCGGGCAGGTCCGGCAGGCGGGAATCGCCGTCGACCTGCGGGTCGAGGGCAGCCCGAGCAAGCTGGCACCGGGCGTGGACCTGGCCGCGTATCGCATCGTGCAAGAGGCGCTTACCAACACCGTGAAGCATTCGGGCGCGAACGAGGCGGCGGTGACAGTCAGCTATGAGCCCGGCTACGTGACGGTGTCAGTGACAGACAGCGGGAACGGGGCCGTCGCGATCACGGTGGACGGCAAGGCCGATCGAGCCCTGCGCAGCAGGGTCGCCGCCCGCGACGGCGGCCGACCGCGCCTCGCGGATTCGGGCGGATTCGGGCTGGCAGGCATCACCGAACGGGTCGCGTCCTGCGGTGGCAAGCTGACCGTCGGACCCGGCGACGCTGGCGGGTTCGCCGTCACGGCACGACTGCCAGCGCCATGACTGCAGGCGAAGCCATCCGGGTCATCGTGGCAGACGACCAGGAACTGGTCAGGACCGGATTCTGCGTCATACTCGAAGCGGCCGACGGGATCACCGTTGTCGCCGAGGCGGCAAACGGAGCCGAGGCGGTCCGGGCCGCGGCCGAGCACTACCCCGACGTGATCCTGATGGACGTCCGGATGCCGGAACTGGACGGCATCGAGGCCACCAGGCTGATCACCGGCGGCGACCGGGCCGGGCCGCCGCGGGTCGTCATGCTCACCACTTTCGACTTGGACGACTACGTCTACGAGGCGCTGCGAGCGGGCGCGAGCGGATTCCTGCTGAAGGATGCTCCGCGGCACGATCTCATCGCCGCCATCAAGATCGCCGCAGCAGGGAACGCGCTGCTGGCGCCCTCGGTGACGATGCGGCTGATTGACGCGTTCGCCCGCAGGCCGGCGCAGACGTTGCCGGCGCCGTCGCGGCTGGCGTCGCTGACCGTCCGGGAGCGCGATATCCTGCTCCGGCTCGCCCGCGGCCTGACCAATGCGGAGATCGCGGCCGACCTGGTCGTGAGCGAAGCAACGGTGAAGTCGCACGTCGGGAACCTGCTGGCGAAGCTCGGGCTGCGTGACCGGGTCCAGGCCGTGATCTTGGCCTACGAGACCGGCATCGTGCGCCCCGGGGATCCGGACGCGGGGCGCTAAGCTCCCCGGCGGCACGCGAGCCGCGATCACCATAGCGAAGCCGGAAGGCGGGCAGGGGGGCCAGGTCAGGGAAGCTCGCGGCGCACAAGCCAGCGGGGCTTGCCGCCGCGCCGTCCGGTGGTCTGGCACACGCGGGTGAATCCGTGTTCCTCGAACAGCGGGACGGTACCCACGTAACCGCTAATCTGATCGACACGGTCGCCGCCAGCGTCGACCGGGTAGCCCTCCAGCGCGGTCGCGCCCATCGCGTGCGCATGCCCGACTGCCCCCTCCAGCAGCTGGTGCATCAGGCCGCGGCGCCGGAACCCCGGCCGCACCACGAAGCACACCACTGACCACGCGCCCTCGTCCCGGACATGCGGGATCGTCCGGGAGTTAACCAGGGCGCGGTAAGTGGATTTCGGCGCGACTGAGCACCAGCCGGCCGTCTCGCCGTCGACGTACGCCAGCACCCCCGGGCCCGGTTCGCTGCCGCACAGCGCGCGCATGTGGGCGATACGGCCGGGCATGTCGAGGCTGGAATTGCGGTACGCCATGCAGACGCATCCGCCTCCGCCCGGCTTGCGCGGCACCATGAACGACGCGAAGTCATCCCATCGCCCGGTGGCCGGGAGCACCTGGACTGTCATACGCCGAGGATAGGCCTGCGATAGGCCCGCGATAGGCCCGCTGAACGGGGCTCAGGTCCTCTATTCGTCCCGGTGAACCGTGCCAGGCGTGAAAGCGGGAACGCAGACTGAAACGTACTCAGCGCCGTCCGCACCCGGAGAGCTGTAACGCACCCATTCGCCGGGTCTCGCATGAACTGCCTGCCCGGCCTGTACGGTCAGCTGCCCATCTTCCGACTCCACGATCAGGGCCCCTCGCAGCACGATGGTGTATTCGTCGAACTCGGGCCGCTGCCCGGGCTCAGCCCATCCCGACGGACTGCGCATATGCGCAATGCTCAGGCGTTCCTGCCCCGTGTTGGCTCGCCCCACGTACTCATCGATCAGCTTCGGCGGCTGGCCGGCCGCAGCGACCCGGCTCGGCGTACGGATCAGCTCAGGCATGATCGCTAGTATCCCGCAACGCAGCGAGGCTACCGGTAGGAGCCGGTTGAAAAGCGCAGGGTCTTGGCCTGGTTTCGGTCGTGGCCGTAGATCATTGACGCGCTCTCGCGATCCGCCCTGTCACGCAGGGCCAGGGCGCTGGTGCGTGCGGTCTCCGGGTCCGCCTGACCGCCCCATGCGTCGTGGTCGTAGTTCTCCTGACAATAGACGGCATCGCCGCAGATGATCATGTTCCCGCTTTCCGGAAGCCGCAGCAGAACCGACTGGTGGCCTGGTGCGTGGCCAGGAGTCGGGATCACCTCGACACCTCCGAACAGCGTGGTCTCGCCGTCGAGCAGTTCATAGCTCAGCGCCGGCAAGTTCCAGTACTGGTTGGGGAACGCCGGGTTGTCCTTGGCGTACTGGTAATGCTCACGCTGCACGAAGAACGTCGCGTCCTTCAGCAGGTCGTTGTTGCCCGCGTGATCGAAATGCAGATGCGTGTTGATCACGTACTTGATGTCGGCGGGCGCGATGTCCAGCTCTGCGAGCCGCCACAGCAAGCTGTCCTCGCGCCGCATGTCTGGCACGAGCAGTTCGGCTAGGGGCGTGCCTCGCCAGGTGAGCTGGGGATCTGCGATGTGCAGACGGCTCATCCCGGTGTCGATGAGCGCAAGCGAGTCATCATCGAGGCGGATCAAGAACGAGGGCACCGGTATGTGGATGCGCTTGCCGTCCGCGATGCCCGGCGCGATGACCTCGTAGTTACAGCAACAGCCGCCAAGCGGCAGTATGTACAACTGCATCATGCATCTCCTGCCATCAGTGCTGTGGCGTCCTTGATCGTGGTCCGCCGCATAGCGGTTTATTCCGGCGCTCATCATCGCCCAGAACCCTGCAGCACAACCAGTGCCCTGGCGCGCGAGAATGAGACGAGCTACTCACGGCGAACTTCGCCGGATCGTGCGTCATGGAGGCTGGCACATGAGCTATAAGGTCACCAACCCGGCTACCGGCAAGGTCGAGAGCGAGTACCCGACGGCCAGCGATGCCGACATCAGCGACCTGCTAGCCAGGGCAGCGAGCGGCTACGCGTCCTGGAAGACCACCGACATGGCCCACCGGTCCGATATCGTCGCCCGCGTCGGTCAGCTGCACGCCGAGCGCGCCGACGAGCTTGGCGCGATCATCACCAGGGAGATGGGAAAGCCGACCCGGCAGGCCAAGGGCGAGGTGCTGTTTACCGCGTCGATCTACAAGTACTACGCGGACACTGCGCCCGAGCTGCTCAGGGACCAGCCGCTGCAATCCAACACGCCGGGCACCGCTGTGGTGCGCAGGACCTCGATCGGCCCGGTTCTCGGCATCATGCCGTGGAATTACCCGTACTACCAGGTGGCCAGGTTTGCGGCGCCCAACCTGATGATCGGCAACACGGTGGTCCTCAAGCACGCGCCGCAGTGCCCGGAATCGGCCCTGGCGATAGAGCAGATCTTCCGCGACGCCGGCTTGCCTGCCGATGCCTACATCAATGTCTTTGCCACCAACGACCAGGTTGCCGCGATGGTGGCCGATCCGCGGATCTGCGGCGCGTCGGTGACCGGCAGCGAACGGGCCGGCTCGGCAGTGGCCGCTGCAGCCGGGCAGAACCTCAAGAAGGTAGTGCTGGAGCTGGGCGGCTCGGACCCGTTCATCGTGCTAGACGCGCCGGACATCGCCGCGGTGGCCAAGGCCGCAGTCGGCGCCCGGATGGCTAACGCCGGCCAGGCCTGCAACGCCGCCAAGCGGATGATTGTGGCGGACCCGGTCTACGACGATTTCATGACGGAGTTCGTGCGGCTAATGGCCGCCCAGATAACCGGCGATCCAACTGACCCCGGCGTCACCTACGGGCCGCTGTCCTCCGAGCAGGCCGCGGTCACCCTGATGAGCCAGATCGAGGACGCGGTGAGCAAGGGCGCGACCGTGCACACCGGCGGGCACCGTGTCGACCGGCCGGGCGCATTCGTTGAGGCGACGGTGCTGTCTGCGGTTACCCCGGAGATGCGCGCGTTCAGCGAGGAGCTGTTCGGCCCGGCGGCCGTGGTGTACCGGGTCAAGGATGCCGACGAGGCCGTGGCGCTGGCCAACGCCAGCTCGTTCGGGCTTGGTGGCTCGGTCTGGACGGCGGACGAGGCGCTGGCCGCGCAGGTGGCCGATCAGCTAGAGGTCGGCATGGTCTGGATCAACCGGACCGAGGGCGGCGGAGCCGAGCTGCCGTTTGGCGGGACCAAGCGCTCCGGCGTAGGCCGCGAACTCGGGCCGCTCGGCATCGATGAGTTCGTCAACAAGAAGCTCATTCATACCAAGCCGGCTTCGACCTGAGCGACGATGGCGGCAACGGATCGTCCCTACCGGTTCCACAGCTTTACAACGAGCACAATCACCAGCACGACGACGAGCACACCCACTAGGGCCAGGCCGCCTGGGAAAACTCCCGTCTCCTTCACGGCCTGAGTATCCCAGCTCAGCGCAGGATCGGCTGGACGGCCGGGCAAAGACGGTGCCGATGCCCGGACTATCTGACAGGGTCAGTCAGCCTGTCGCCGATGCATAGGGCCTCGGCTGGCGCGTCAGCCATTGCCAGAACGTGCGTCTGGGCAGCCGCACCACTACGTTGCCGCCGCGCACTCGTCCGGAGAGTTCCACGCGCAGAATGACCGCGGCCTGACTGTCCGTTCCCTTGCCGAACACCACGTTGCCGCCGACCATCGTCAGGTCGTTGGTGTCGACGATGATGCCAGGCCTGGTCACCAGGATGAGGTTCCCGCCGCGCAGGTCGGCATCCACGGTCAGTGTCGGCAAGGTGATGAGCGCAGAGGTGAGATCTAGCTTGACGTTCCCGCCGATGACCTTCGCCTCGATACTGGCCGGAACGAGCCAGTGGCCGGTCCTGGTCACGTTGCCGCCCTTGGAGGCGAACCGGACCAGCTCCTTGGCTTGCGGCAGCGCGACGCCGGGCGGCTCCCCTGGCGTGGCCGGCAGGTCGGTTGTCAGCTCGGCGAGCTCGCTAAGGGTCCTGGCGGTCAGGGCGACCTCGAGCCGCTCGTCGAGTTCCTCTGGCGTCAGGCGGCCGTCGCCGGCTGCGACCCTGAGCAGCTCGGCTGCCCTGTCCCGGTCGGCGTGCGAAGCCCGGATCACGGCGTCGAGTGGCTGGCTGGTCGGGGAAACATCGCCGGTCATGGACCTACTGTACGGGCAGGCTTTCCGGACCAGGGACTTTTCGGGCACGGCTACCCGGCCTCCTCACGCGCCCGCACGCCGGCAAGACCTTCGGCCGCCGGGACAGACCTCCGCTGCTCCGTCACCCGGCCGGCAAAGCCGTTGCTGCGAGGGCCGCGCGTCCGCGCTTGCACTAGCGCTGCGCCAGCCACGATGACGGCGGCACCGACAGGCTCGTTCCAGGTGAGCCGTTCGCCCAGTAGCGCGATCCCGGCGAGGATTGAGACTAGCGGCATCACATATCCCACGGTCGTGGCGATCGTCGCGCCGGCCGCCGCGATGATGCCGTAGTTCAGCAGGTAGGCGATTCCGGTGCCCAGCGCGCCGAGCAGCACGATGCAGAGCACGGATGTGGCCGGCCACCGCGTCGGTGCAGTGGTCAGCGCCGGTGCCATGAACGCGAGGATCACGGTGCTGCACAGTAGCTGCCCTGACGCCAGAGACAGGCTGGAGTTACCAGTGCCGGTCAGGAAACGGCGGGTGTACGGGAAGCCGATGCTGTAGCAAAGCCCCCCGCCCAGCGCCATCAGCGCGCCGGGCAGGTCGTGACCGGCCAGGCCTGTCCACGCGCCAAGTGCGACGAACACTCCCGCAAATCCGGTCGCGAGTCCTGCCACCCGGCGCGGGCTCAGCCGCTCGTCGGGCAGCATGGCGAACGCGACCAGGGCGCCGAACAGCGGAGCGCTCGCGTTGCAGATGCCGGCGAGCGCGGAGGGGATCCGCTGCTCGGCGTATCCGAAAAGGCTGAACGGGATCACGTTGTTGATCACAGCGACCACTACAAGGTGGCCCCATATGCCGCGACCACGCGGCAGGCGCTCACGCCGGACGAGCAGCACCACCATCAGGACTGCCGCGCCGGTAGCCACCCGGCCCAAGGTGATCTGCAGCGGCGCGAACGCACGCACGCCTTCCTTGATGAATAGGAAACTCATTCCCCAGATCAGCGCGAGCGTCAGGTACTGCAGCTGCCAGTTTGACCTTGCAGTTCCCGACGGCGGGAGTGCCAGTGAGCTCATGGCATCAATCTGCCCGAGCTATGGTCGTAGAACAAGTTAATAATTATGTCGGCTACGTCGTAGGGTTTCTGATGTGTTGAACCTCGAGCGCCTGCGTGTCCTGCAGGCCGTTGCCAGGCACGGGTCGGTGACCGCTGCCGCTGCCGAACTGCACGTGACGACCTCGGCGGTATCGCAGCAGCTGGCAAAGCTCGAGCGCGAGTCGGGCACCACACTGGTAGAGCGCAGCGGCCGCGGAATCCGGCTGACCGACGCGGCGCAGCTGCTGGCCGGCCACGCGAGCGCGCTTCTGTCGATGGCCGAGATGGCTCAGGCCGACATCGACGCGCGGGCGGGCACAGTAACCGGACGGCTCGTGCTCGCGAGCCTGCCCACGGCGACCCGCGGCCTTGCTGCCCCCGCACTGCGATTGCTCGCGCGCGCGCACCCGGCGCTGCGAGTTGAGCTGACCGAGGCCGACTCAAGTCAGTCCATCCCTGCGCTCGTTCAGGGGGGCGTAGACCTCGTCATAGCGCACGAATGGTCGAACGCTCCACTGGCTGCATTCGATGGCCTGACCAAGACTCTGCTCATCGAGGACCTGGCCGACATTGCCGTGCCGGCCGCGCATCCGCTCGCCGGAGACGACGCCGAAACCCCGGAGGGTGCCCTGGAGCTAGCCCAGCTCGGCGCCGGTCCGTGGATTTGCGGCACGCCAGGGACCTCCTGCCATGAATGGCTCACAGTCACGCTGCGCTCTGCCCACCTTGAGCCGCAGATCGCCCACACGGCCGACGAGTACGCAACCCAGCTCGCTCTGGTGGCGGCGGGCCTCGGCGTCGCTGTGATGCCACGGCTGGGCCGCGGCCACGTCCCTGCGGGAGTACGCATGATCGCCGTCCGGCCGACCCTGCGCCGTAACATTTGCGCCCTCTGGCGCACCACCGCGGCCCGCAGACCTGCCATCAACGCCGTGGTGTCCGCGCTGCGTGATGCAGCGGAGAGAGTCCGCGAATCTGCTGGCGGGTGAGACACGGCACGAACCCTGCGACGGTTGGACGGTGCCGCCTCGCAGCCGCCGTGAACGCGAACGCGAAGGCCCTCGCTCCCGCTAGCAATGACTACGACATGCTGCGCGGGAGCGCGGCGTAGACCTCATCCACTGCGGGTTCACGGCCGATGGCGTCCCTGACCGCCTGCATACGTGAGTTCCGCGCGGTGAAGCCGGGTCGCCGGTCGACATCACCGACAACCACCCAGTGGCCAGCCCCCGCCTCGCGCAACACCACATATCCACCCGCAGCCGCGGCTTCGGGCTTTTTCTGCTGCCATGAGGGCAATACTGTCCCGCGGCCACGCGCCAAGTCAGCCGTGACCCTCACAGGTGCCGACGCCATACCGAAACCCGATCTTGCTTGACCCAGCCCGCCGATCCTTAACTACGCGGCATTGCTCCGCAATGGCCTGCGGCCACCCTCGGCTGAACCCGGGCGAGAGTAGCCGGGCTGCGCGGCTATGGAGGATGAGATAGATCCGGAACCGGCGCTGCCAAGCTCACGCTCCACCATCCAGCCGCAGCTCGCGGCATGATTGGGGTCCTGGTCAGGCGTCCCGGCGGCGGAGGACCCAGAAGGTGATGCCGATCAGGACGGCGGC
>DASXIA010000174.1:0-17595 GCA_036488155.1 Streptosporangiaceae bacterium
CCGGCGGTACTGTCACCGATCCTGCCGCCGCGTGCGCGAAGCTAATGAGGGACACGAGCCTGTTCGGACCGCTCCCCGCGCACGTGGCGTGTCCGATGATCATGGCTAACGCTGGCCGCGCGACGGTGACCGGCAGCTACCTCGGCCATCCGGTGCATGAGACCGTCGTCGACGGTGGCTGCGACCTGAGCCGCTGGGCCAAGCTCAGGCAAGTGTTCAGCTAACGGCCTGTTCAGTTGACGGAACGGGGCGTCGCCGCTACTTGAGCAACCGCGACAACCGGCGGTCCGCAAGCGGCTTGCCCCCGGTCTGGCAGGTCGGGCAGTACTGCAAAGCCGAATCGGCGAACGAGACCTCCCGGACGATATCGCCACATACCGGGCACGGCTCGCCCGCCCTTCCGTGCACCCGAAGGCCTGCCTTCTTCTCCTTCTTCAAGTCACTTGCGGCCAGGCCGTCAGACCGGCCGATCGCGTCCTGCAACGTGCTGATGATCACGGCATGCAGATCGGCGATCTCCTGCGGGCTGAGGCTCGAGGCGAGCCGGAACGGGGACATCCTGGCGGCGTGCAG
Source organism: Streptosporangiaceae bacterium (assembly GCA_036488155.1). Lineage (GTDB taxonomy): Bacteria > Actinomycetota > Actinomycetes > Streptosporangiales > Streptosporangiaceae > JAJYUU01. The sequence goes on from DASXIA010000174.1 coordinate 574, forward strand.
CACCTCGTCAGAGTAGGCGTTGCCGATCCCGGCGATGAGCTTCTGGTCTCGCAGCACGCCTTTGATCTGGGTCCTGCGCCCGGTCAGGATCCCGGCCAGAACCTCGGTAGTAAAACTCGGATCAAGCGGTTCAGGCCCAAGCGACGCCACACCAGGGACCTGCTCGAGATCGGTGACGAGATAGACGGCCAGGCGCTTCCTGGTGCCTGCCTCGGTCAGGTCGAAGCCGCTGCCGTCGGTGAAGCGCAGCCGGAAGGCCAGCGGGCCCTTGCCCGGCTTAACTGGCCCGGCCGGCAGCGAGTCCCGCCACCGCAGCCAGCCGGCTCTGGCGAGGTGCGCGACCAGGTGCAGCTCGGAGCCGTCGCCGGCCGGAGCGCAGCGCAGGTCGAGGAACTTGCCGCGCCGGGAGGTGCCACTAACCATCGCCCCGTGCAACGCGGACAGCGGCGGGTCATAGGTCTTCAGCACGGAGAACTCAGCCACGTCAGCGCGGTCAATTTCGCGCCCGACGGCGCGCTCGCGCAGGTCAGCGGCGAGCGCCTCAACTTCAGGCAGTTCCGGCACGCTATCGATTGTGCCTGATTCCGTCAGCCGGCAGCGCCAATCCGGAAGTGGCTGACTCTCGCCCATGAGCCCGCCGGGGCGCCGGCCGGCAAAGTCGCCGCGTCATGATCTCGATCACACCGCAGGATACGGCCAGGCGGGGAGCCAGACGAGAGATATAGCACGACGACCCGAGTGACAAGCACTCCCTGGACCGCCTAAGCTTCGGCCAGCTAACCGACCGCGCGGCCGGGCTGGACGCGGCCGTCAGCAAGCGCGCGTCGCGGGTGGGCGAGGAGGGATTTGAACCCTCACGTCCTCTCGGACACACGGACCTGAACCGTGCGCGTCTGCCGTTCCGCCACCCGCCCCGGGAGCAGCAGTCAGGTTAGCACGTCCGCAAGCTGTCCCACATCGCCGATACGATCGGATACGCACGGAGAGGAGGGCGCCACGGTGGGAGTCCTGCAGCGCTTTGAGCACAGGCTCGAGGGAATGGTCGAAGGTGCCTTCGCGCGGGCGTTCAAGTCTGAGTTGCAGCCGGTCGAGGTGGCTAGCGCGATTCAGCGCGAGATGGACGACCGGGCTGCGATCGTGGCACAGGGCCGGACCCTGGTGCCGAACGATTTCGTGGTCGAGGTCGCCGAGGATGACTACGCGCGCCTCGACGTGTACGCCGACAGCCTCGGCATTGAACTTGCCACGCTCGCTCGGGAATATGCCAAGGAGCAGGGCTATTCGTTCGTCGGGCCGGTTCGGATGCGGTTTGAGGGCGTCCGGGACCTTACTACCGGAACCTTCAGGATCCTGTCCGGGGTTATCCGGGGCACGACCGTGGAGGACGGCGAGATCCGCCGCCCGGTGAGCGACCTCCCGCAGCGGGCCGGCGGCTTCCACGGCAACCCCCGGCTGCTGGTTTCCGGCCCGGAGCCTGGCGCGGACGGCAGCACCCAGCGGACGTTCGAGATAGCAACGCCACTGATCATCCTGGGCCGCGGTACCGATTGCGACCTGCGGCTGGTAGATCCGGGGGTGTCCCGGCTCCATGCCGAGATCCGGGTCGAGGACGGTGAGGTCGTGCTCGTCGACCTCGGCTCGACGAACGGGACCTTCGTTAATGGCCAGCCGGTTCGGCGGGTCCTGCTCACCGACGGCACGCAGGTCACCCTCGGCCGGACCACGCTCGTCTTCCGCCGGGACAGCATTTACTGACGGGAACTGCCACGACGCTCCGTCACGCCAGCCAAGGACTCATGACCCGATGAACGCGCTTGAGCTCACCCTCGTCAGGATAGGTTTCCTCGTTGTCCTGTGGCTCTTCGTCATCGCGGCCGTCGGCGTGGTCCGAACTGACATGTTCGGGCCGGTAAGCCAGCGCCGGCGCCGATCGGCGATGCGCCAGACCGCCCCGGCCCGCCAGCCGCAGCCCAAGGCCAAGCCGGCCCGGCCGAGCAGATCGGCGCCACAGCAGCTACTGGTGACAGCCGGCGCGCTTGCGGGCACCAGTCTCGGGCTCACCGACCAGCAAATCACCATCGGCCGGGCTGATGACGCCACGCTAGTGCTGAGCGACGACTACGCTTCCACCCGACATGCCCGACTCTTCCCGCAAGATGGTCAGTGGCTGGTTGAGGATCTCGGTTCGACCAATGGCACGTACCTGGACCGGCAGAGGGTGACTCAGCCGACCCCGGTAGCCGTTGGCGTCCCGATCCGCATCGGCAAGACCGTTCTGGAGCTGCGCAGATGACCCTGGCACTGCATTACGCGCTCCGCTCAGACGTGGGTCTGCTCCGCGAGGGCAACGAGGACTCCGCGTACGCGGGCCCGCGATTGCTGGCGATCGCCGACGGGATGGGCGGTCACGCGGCGGGCGAGGTTGCCAGCGCCGTGGCGATCTCGGCCATCGCGCCGCTGGACCGGCAGAACCTCATCGCCGATGACGACATGCTGAACGCCCTGGCGGACGCCGTAGCCTCGGCGCGCGCCACGCTGCACGATATGAGCATCTCCGACCCGGCGGTCGAAGGCATGGGCACCACGCTGACCGCCATGCTGTGGGCGGGTGCCCGCGTCGCCGTGTGCCACATCGGCGACTCGCGCGCCTACCTGCTGCGCGACGGTGACCTCTACCAGATCACCCGCGATCACACCCTGATCCAGTCGCTGGTCGACGAGGGCCGGCTCAGCCCGGCCGCGGCGGCCAATCACCCGCAGCGTTCGCTGATCATGCGGGCGCTGCAGGGCAGTACCGACGTCGACCCTGACCTGGCCATGCACGACGCCATCGCAGGCGACCGGTATTTGCTGTGCTCAGACGGCCTCACCGACGTCGTCGCGGATAAGGCCTTGCACCAGGTGCTGAGCACGGTGCCAGACGCCGAAGACGCAGTGAACCAGCTGATCACGCTCGCCATACGGAATGGCGGTCCGGACAATATCACCTGCATCGTGGCGGATGTGGTGGACACTTCCGGCCCGGTGCGGGCTACCACGGACGCCAGACTGGCTGGTGCGGCCGCAGGTGGCGACATCAGCGCCTTGCTGCGAGCAGCCACCGGCAGTGCCACGGGTGCCGGCGGCGCGGATCAGAGCGCCGCACCGGGCGCAAGTCTTAACGGGCACCGCGGCCGGGGCAAAGCGAAGACCGCCGACGAAGACGCGGCGGATGACTTCGACGAGCCCCGGCGGCGCTGGCCTTTGGTCACTTCGGTCTTGGTCGTGCTGGTCGTGCTCATCGCCGCGGGCCTCTACTTCGGCTACCGGAGCGTCCAGGGGAACTACTACCTGGCGGCAGACGGACCACACGTCAGCATCTACCGCGGGATCAGCCAGAAGATCGCGTTTGTGAGCCTGTCCAGCGTCTATCGGAAGACCAACGTGCTCATCACCGACGTGCCCGGCGACCTCAGCCTGCCGACCACGCCGACCACGCTGGCCAAGACGCAGGCAACGCTCACGCAGATCACGCAGGACCACACCTGCCACGTCGTCGGTCAGCAGCGGACCGCCTGGCAATCCCAGCTCACAGCGCTGCAGCGGGCTGCTAAGGCCGCCGAGAAGAGGCACGCCAGGAACAAGAAGGTCAAGGTCCCGTCTGCCAAAATGACAACTCCCGAGCCCAAGCTGCCGTCATATTGCGTAACCGGATCGGGGGCCGGGTGAGCATCCCCGCAGACCTCGACCAGCCCGTCCTGATGCCGCACGGGCGGCGCAGGACTGAGCTGGTGATGCTCGGCTTCACCGTGGCGGTGGTGCTGTTCGCCTACGGCGCGGTCGGCCTCGGCCTGAAGGGCAAGCTGCCGCCAGGGCTGCCCGTCCAGGTCCTTGTCTTCGCCGCGCTCATGCTCGCAGCGCACCTTGCTATCCGCCGGTTCGCGCCGTATGCGGACCCGTTGCTGCTGCCGCTGGCCGGGCTCCTCAACGGTCTCGGCCTGGTGATGATCTACCGACTCGTGCAGTCCGGCCGCAACGGCAATCCTGGTTTCCAGGTGACTGACTTGCCGACCTCGGCTACGACGACCCAGCTGCTGTATACCACCATCGGCATCCTGGCCATGGTGGCCGTTCTGGTGCTCATCTCCGAGCCGCGGGTGCTGCAGCGGTACACCTACACGATGGGAGCGCTCGGCCTGGTGCTGCTGGCCATCCCGGCGCTGCTGCCCGCCAGCCACAGCGTGGTCAACGGGGCCAAGGTCTGGATCATGTTCGGCAGCTTCTCCGTCGAGCCAGGCGAGTTCGCCCGGCTCGCGCTCGCGGTGTTCTTCGCGGGATACCTGGTGGCCAAGCGAGACGCGCTAGCGCTGGCCGGCCGCCGTGTGATGGGCATTGACCTGCCCCGCGCCCGTGACCTCGGTCCGGTGCTGGCTGCCTGGGCTGCCAGCTTGCTCATCCTGATCTTCGAGACCGACATCGGCGCGTCAGCGCTGTTCTTCGGGATGTTCATCGCGATGCTGTACGTCGCGACTCAGCGGGTCTCCTGGCTGCTGCTCGGGGTGCTGTTGTTCCTGGCAGGCTCGTGGCTGACGGCTCTGCTCTTCCATCACGTGATGGAGCGGTTCACTATCTGGCTGCACCCGTTCCAGGGCAGCAACCCCACCAACTCCTCGTTCCAGCTGGTGCAAGGCCTGGAAGGGATGGCGTTCGGCGGGCTGTTCGGCACCGGTCTTGGCCAGGGTCAGCCATACCACACCCCGCTGGTGCAGAGCGACTTCATCTTCTCCGCGTTCGGTGAGGAACTCGGCCTTGTCGGCGTCATGGCCCTGCTGCTGGTTTTCGGATTGCTCGTGCAGCGCGGCCTCCGGGCGGCCCTGGCGGTCACGGATCCGTTCTCGAAGCTGCTGGTTGGCGGCCTGTCGTTTGTGCTGGCGCTGCAAGTCTTCGTGATCGTCGGCGGAGTGACCGGTCTCATCCCGCTGACCGGCGTAACGACCCCGTTCCTGTCTCAAGGAGGGTCTTCGCTCGTCGCCAGCTGGATCCTCATCGGCCTGCTGATCAGGGTCAGCAATTCCGCCCGCAAGCCGGCCCCGCGACCGATCCAGGACGAAGGCATGACCCAGGTGGTGCGGGCCGCATGAACCGCGCGCTGCTGAAGCTCTCGCTGGCCTGCCTGGCCATGTTCGTCCTGCTGCTGCTCAACATCAACTACGTGCAGGCTTTCAAGGCCAGCAAGCTCGCTGCCGAGCCCGGCAACATCCGGGTGTTCGATCAGCAGTTCTCCTACCAGCGCGGCGCGATCATCGCGGCCGGCGACGGGACCGACCTGAAAATAGCCGAGTCCCGGCTGATCAAGGGCACTACTACCTACCAGCGCTACTACCCGCAGGGCAAGGTCTACGCGCCCATCACCGGTTACGACACGATCTACAGCCAGTCCGGCATCGAGCAGGCCGACAACGCCCTGCTAGCCGGGACGAGCCCGCAGCTTGCCGTGCATAACCTCACCGCGCTGCTCACCGGCAAGCAGAAGCAGGGCGCTACGGTCGAGCTGACCGTCAGCCCCGCCGCTCAGAAGGCGGCGTACAACGCGCTGACCGCCGACGGCGGCCACACAGCGGCTGTGGTAGCCATTCAACCAAGCACCGGGGCGATCCTGGCGCTCGCGTCTTATCCGACGTTCAACCCGAATGACCTGACGACCTTCAACGGCACCACCCTGAACAAGGTCGATCACCGGTTGCTGACTGATAGCTCGCAGCCGCTGCTGAACCGGGCCACCCAGGAGACCTACCCGCCGGGCTCATCATTCAAGATCGTCACCAGCTCAGCAGCGCTCTCCCGCGGCCTGGTCAAGAACCCGAGCACGCTCGTGAACGCGCCCGAGCCGTTGCGCCTGCCCAACGGCAACAATCTCATCAACGACGGCGGCGAGATCTGCGGCGACGGCCACCCGCCGCTCATCCAGGCCTTCTGGATGTCCTGCAATACCGCGTTCGGCGACCTCGGCATGAAGCTGACGGCCCCGACGCTGCGCCAGTACTCGAGTCAGTACGGCATGAACCGGCCGCTGTCCATCCCGCTGCCGGTTGTGCCCAGCGTGATGCCGAAAGGCCGGTACTGGCTTGACCCGTCGCTGACGGCCTTCTCGGCTATGGGCCAGTTCAACGACGCGGTAACGCCGCTGCAGGAGGCCATGTTCTCGGCGGCCGTCGCCAACCATGGCAAGCTCATGTACCCGTACCTGGTCCAGCAGGTGGTCGGCCCCGGCCTCTCGCAGATCCAGCGCACGAATACCCGGCTGCTGAGCCAGGCCGCTTCGCCAACCGTGGCTGGCTATCTGCAGTCGATGATGTATCAGGTCACGAACAACCCAGGCGGGACCGCTTATGCCACGGCGGGTCCGCAGGCGACCGGGGGAATCACGATCGACGGCAAGACTGGCACAGCGCAGAACGGCCTCAACAACGGTAACCTCAATGACGCCGTGTTCACCTGTTTCGTGCCAGGAGGCAACGGGCAGCCGTCGCCGATCGCGGTCGGCGTTATCGTGCAGGGCGGCGGGTTCGGGGCGGACGCGGCCGCGCCTATCGCCGTTCAGGTCATCAAGGCCTACCTGGGTGCGCATTCATGATCAAACGAACCGAAGGCGGCCACGGAAGGCCCGGTGCGTGGCGCCAAAGCCACGCGCCGGGCGTCGACAGTGGCTGGTGCTCCGGGCTGTCATGCTGGTCTCAGCCCTCGATAAGCAGGACGGTAACCTAAGTGCGCGACATGACTCAGCCCCGGTTGCTCGGCGGCCGTTACGAGCTCGACGGCATCGTCGGGCGCGGCGGCATGGCCGAGGTGTTCCGGGCCCGCGACATCCGTCTGGACCGAATCGTCGGAGTCAAGACACTTCGTGATGACCTGGCGCGGGACCAGACCTTCCAGGCCCGGTTCCGTCGGGAGGCGCAGTCGGCGGCCTCACTGAACCATCCCTCGATCGTCGCGGTCTACGACACCGGCGAGGACATGGTCGGCAGCCTCCCCGTTCCATACATCGTGATGGAGTTCGTGGATGGCCGGACGCTCCGCGATCTGCTGAGGGACGACCGCAGGCTGCTGCCCGAGCGCGCCGCGGAGATCACCGACGGAGTGCTGCGCGCGCTGGACTACAGCCACCGCAACGGCATCGTGCACCGTGACATCAAGCCGGGCAACGTGATGCTGACCAGGTCCGGCGATGTCAAGGTGATGGACTTCGGCATCGCCAGGGCCGTGTCCGACTCGCAGCTGACGATGACGCAGACCGCGCAGGTCATCGGGACCGCACAGTACCTCTCGCCGGAGCAGGCCAGAGGCGAGCGAGTGGACGCGCGCAGCGACCTGTACTCGACCGGCTGCCTGCTGTACGAATTGCTGACCGGCCGGCCGCCGTTTACCGGAGACTCGCCAGTAGCGATCGCCTATCAGCACGTCAAGGAGGACCCGCTCCCGCCGTCCCAAGTTGATCCGGAAGTGCCGCCCTGGGCCGACGCGATCGTTCTCAAGGCGATGCGGAAGGACCCCGCCGACCGATACCAATCGGCCGGCGAGATGCGCAATGACATCCAGCGTGCGCTGTCTGGCGCACCGGTGGCCGCGCCAATGCTGGGTGCGGCGTACGCCGGCGCGCGCCGGCCTACTGGCGCGCCGACCCAGGTGGCCGGCCGTACCGCCGCCATCCCGCCGCACATGTACGGCCCGGAGGACGGCGGCCCGGGCGGCCCGCCGCAACGGCAGCACCGGGCCTGGCCGTGGGTGGTTCTCGTCGTCGTCGTCGTGATGCTGATCGCGGCCATCGCGGCGATCAAATATATCAACGGCGGCGGCAGCGGGGCTGGCGTGCCCACGGTGGCCGGCGATTCGGTGAAGGCGGCCGAGGCAGCGATCACCCATGCGGGCTTGACCGTCGGACCCGTAAAACAAACGCCGGACAACACCGTCGCTAGGGGCCTGGTCATCCGGACCAGCCCGGCTGAGGGGCAGACCGAGCCAAAGGGCACCGCGATCACCATCTTCGCATCCAGCGGGCCGAAGACGCAGCTGGTGACCGTGCCCGACGTGACGAACCAGAAGAGGAGCACCGCGATCAGCAGGCTGCAGCAGGCCGGGTTCGTGGTGAAGGTAACGTCGGTTACTTCAGCGGGATCTCCGGCCAACACGGTGGTGAAGGAGACACCGCCTGGGGGCAACCAGTTGAAGAAGGGGGGCACGGTCACCATCGGCGTGACTGCCAGGGCACCCCAGTCGCCGATCGTGCCCTCCAGCGTTATCGGCATGACGGAGGCGGCGGCCAGGGCTCTGTTGCAGGACCCGACGTACGGCTACTTTGTCACAACACAGCCAGCTCCCCCCGGAACTGTTGGCCAGCCCGGCACCGTCTCCTCGACCAGCCCGCCCACCGGCTCACCGCTGGCGCAGGGCTCGCCAATCACCATCTTCGTGGTTCAGTCGGCCAGCTCCAGCCCGCCGACGAGCTCGTCGCCCCCGGTCTCGTCGTCACCGACGCCCACGGACTCGACGACGCCACCCGGACAGGGCAACAACGGAGCTAGCACGCCCAGCCCGGGCACTGGCGGCACTAGCGCCAACGGGCTGGGCGGGCTCCTGGGCAACTGATGAGCGGGGCCGGTGGCGGCCTAGCTGCATAACGGCCGCCTCCGGCTATACGCTCGGTAGATCCGAAGCGAGGATGATGAGTCGCTTGCGGGTGCGGATATCGCCGCTGACCAACTACGCTTACGCCCGATAGGCGCGCTCGGGTCCGCGCGCCGGCAAACAGCCACCTCAGGAGACGAAAGTGCCTAAGTCCCGCGTCAGAAGCAAGGCGGTATACACCCCTCCGCCCCGGTCCGCGAAGGCTAAGGTCAGCCCGCCCTGGCTGGTTCCGGTCATGCTCGGCTGCCTGATCATCGGCCTGGTCTGGATCGTGGTCTTCTATGTCAGCCAGCAGGCATGGCCGATCGGCGCGATTGGCCCTGCGAACCTGGTGGTCGGCTTCGCGTTCCTCGTCGCTGGCGTCGTGCTATCGACCAAGTGGCGCTGAGGCGCCGCCCCGGCTGACGAGGGCCGCTAGAACAGCCGGCCCTGGTAGAAGGTGAACGTGCCCAGCAGCTGGTGGTTCCTGACCACCACCGCGAGGATGAACAGCGCCACTACGGCCACGGTCGCGCCAACCTGGATAGCGGTCCGGTTGCGTCGCGGGGCGTAGGCATACGCCGCGGTAAGCAGGCCCCCGGCGATCAGCCCGCCGACGTGCGCCTGCCAGGCGATCTGCGCCACGGAGAAACCCAGTGCGAGGTTGATGACGATCAGCAGGACCACCGGGCGGACGTCGGCCTGCAGCCGCCTGGCCAGCACGAACCAGGCGCCGAAGAGACCGAAGATCGCGCCCGAAGCACCAGCGGCCAGTTCGAACGGCACCAGGTAGTAGAGCAGAATCGAGCCGCCTACGCCGCTAACCAGATAAACCGTCAGAAAACGGGCGTGCCCGAGCACTCGTTCGACCGCCGGGCCGACGACGAACAGCGCCCACATGTTGAACGCGATGTCCAGGAAGCCGAGGTAGCCGACCCCGGCTGGCGGGATGAAGGCGCTGGTAATCAGCCGGTACCACTGGCCCACTGCAACGCCGACAATCGGACTGCCACGCGTGAGGCTGCCGGCGCCGATCATGGCCCAGTCGTAGCCGAGCTGGGCGTGGGCTAGCTCGATGAGGTAAAGAACGACGTTCAGGCCGAGCAGGATCTGGGTCACCCGCGCGTCACGGGTAACTGCCCCGCCGAACCGTCCGCTCGCCTGGCGTACGGTCCGGTTGCCCGATCTGATGCAGTCGACGCACTGGTGGCCGACGGCGGCAGGCCGCAGGCAATCGGGGCACGCTGGCTTGCCACAGCGGACACAGGAGACATACGTAGGCCGGCCCGGATGGCGGTAGCAGACGGGCGGAGCGGCCTGACCTTGGTCCGGCGGAGCCTGACCCTGGTCTGGGGGGATGGCCATGACAGAATCCAGCCTACTCGGTCTCAGCGCGCCCGATCTCGACAGATTCCAGCACCACGTCGGTGACCGGTCGGTCACTGCGGCCAGTCTGGACCCGGCTGATCTCATCGACGACGCCGCCGCCCTCGATGACCTCGCCGAAGATCGTGTGCTTGCCGTTCAGCCACGGGGTCGGGCCCGTGGTGATGAAGAACTGCGAGCCGTTCGTGCCAGGGCCTGCGTTCGCCATTGCCAGCAGATACGGGCGGTTAAACGCCAGGTCGGGGTGGAACTCGTCGGCGAACTTGTAACCAGGACCGCCGGTGCCGGTACCCAGCGGATCGCCGCCCTGGATCATGAAGTCCGGGATTACCCGGTGGAAGATCGTCCCGTCGTACAACCGCTCCTGGCTTGTCTTGCCAGTCGACGGGTTCGTCCATTCCCGCGTTCCCTCGGCAAGCTCGACGAAGTTACGCACAGTCTTGGGCGCGTAATCAGGAAATAGCCGGATAACCACGGGGCCCCGGCTTGTCCGCAGCGTCGCGGTCAGCGTGTTGGTCATACCGGAATCCTGCCACGACCCGGCTCCGCTCTCGCCACTTCGGTCCGGCGGGCCATGCTGAGGGGTTGTGATTGACCGTGGCTGCGAGGGGAAGGGGTCCAGCCTGGGAGAAGATCCAGGAGGTCTTTGTGTCTGTTCTGACAAAAAAGCAATCTGCCAGCGGCTATCGCGGGCAGGCAATCCAAGCGGCACGCGTGCCCATAGCGCAGCTGGCCGCTCTGCAGGCCCAGGCCGCGCAGCAAGCCATACCGCTGGCCCGGACGGCGGGCACATCCATCCGGCACGGTGCCGACGATGCAGTGGCGTGGGCCACGCCGAAAGTGGACGCCGCCCGGTCCTGGGCAGCTCCGCAGCTCGAGCAGTCCGCCCGCGCGATCAGCGAGAATCTAGCGCCGATGATCTCCAGCGCGCTGATCTCCGCAGCGCACAAGGTAGAGGTTCCGAAGCGGAAATCTCATCAGCGCGGCCGGCTGGTAGCCGGTTCGATGCTGCTCGCCGCAGCCGGGGGCTTGGTGACGGCCCTCATCATGCGGCTGCGTCAGCAAGCAGACGGATTTGCCGGCGCCAGCTCCGTCGCCGGCGCACCGACCGAGCCGGGGCCTGACAGCGCGCGAAGCGAGGCGGGAACGGGCATTGGCTTCGAGACAGATGATGGCCCCGACCCGGATATGAACGGGCATTCAACAGTGACCTAGCCCCGGCAGCCGGCCTGGGCCTGGCCGTGACATATGTCATGACCAGGCCAGGACTGGCAGTGCATGACGCGCGATGCATCGGTGCCTAGCCTGGCATCATGACCCTGCTGCCCGCCGCCGGCCAGGACGCCGACGGCCCGTGGGCTTCCCGCGGCCGCGTGATCCTGATCAGCCTTGTTGTGGGCGCCTTCTTGCTGGTGCCGGCCATCCGGATCGTCCTGCGCGGGCCGCATGGCGACCTGCAGTGGTTTCAGCTCACCGGCGCGGTCGCGTTGACCGGCATCGTCTTCTGGCAGCTCAACTGTGCGGATGCCGACGACAGGCGGACCCGTTGGGTCAGCCTGCTCGCCATGGACTCCCTGGCGCTCGCGTTGTTCATCGCTGGCGGTCCGAACTGGCTAGCGACCGTTGCCGTAGCCGCTGGTGTGAGCGGCCGGTTCACCCGTGCTCCCGCGCCAGCCATCGCCACGGCGGTGGCGTTCTCCCTGACTGGCTTGATCCTGGCCACCGTCCATCACTACGAGTCAGGCAACGTCTTCGCCGTCCTGTTGATCGCCCCGTTGGCCACGCTATTCGGATACGGCAGGGCACACAGCGCGGTGACACTCAACATGCTGCGCCGCACCCGGGCTGAACTGGCCAGGGCAGCCGTCGCCGAAGAGCGGCTACGGATCGCGCGGGACCTGCACGACCTGCTCGGCCACTCACTCTCTCTGATCACGCTCAAGGCGGAGCTGGCCGGCCGGGTCATCGGGACCGATCCCGGCCGTGCCGCCAGGGAGATCAGCGAGCTCGAGTCGGTAGCCCGGCAGTCGCTGGCGGATGTGCGCGGAGCGGTCGCCGGGTTCCGCCAGCCCGACCTGACCGGCGAGCTCGTGGCCGCGCGACAGCTTCTCGACGCCGCTGGCATCGCGGCCGAGATCACTTACGCGGATACCGCCGCACTGCCGCAAGAGGTCGACTCGGCCCTCGCCTGGGCCGTCCGGGAGGGCGCCACAAACGTTGTCAGGCACTCGACGGCAACTCAGGTAGCCATTACGGTGAGCATCACCCCGGCCACGGCGACCGCGGAGATCCGGGACAACGGCCGGCCCGTGCCGGACGACGCCGGTTCGCTGCCCGGTACCGGTCCAGGCGCGGCGGCGCTGACAGCCGGGCTGGACGCGCGGACTGCCGCGGGCCAGCCGCATCATTCCTGCGCTGGCTCGGGACTAACCGGGCTCGCCGAGCGCGTCCGCAGCCTCGGCGGCGAACTCGCGGCCGGCGTTGCCGGCGGGCACGGTTTCCTGCTCCGGGTTGCCGTCCCGCTGAGCAGGCCCGCCTGAGATGCGCGTACACGCGACAATGGACGTGTGACAGTGCGGATCATGATTGCCGAGGATCAGACGATGGTCCGCCAGGCGCTGGTGGCGCTGCTGGAACTCGAGCCGGATATCGAGGTCGTGGCTCAAGCCGCGGACGGCAATGAGGCGCTCGCGATGGCGGCCAAGTACAACCCGGACGTCGCGGTTCTGGACATCGAAATGCCAGGTCCGAACGGTATCGAGGTGGCCGGACAGCTCGGGCGATCCGGCTTCGACGGCAAGGTCATTATCGTCACAACCTTTGGCCGGCCGGGCTATCTGCGCGCCGCGATGACAGCCGGGGCCAGCGGGTTCTTGCTCAAAGACGCGCCTGCAGCCGACCTGGCGGCCGCCATCCGGCGGGTAGCCACAGGTGAGCGGGTCGTCGATCCGTCACTGGCGGCAGCAGCGCTCGCGCAGGGCGACAGCCCGCTGACCGACCGGGAGACGGAGGTACTGGCGGCCGCGGCGAGCCACGACTCCGTCACCGACGTCGCCGCGCGGCTCCATCTGTCGCCCGGCACAGTGCGTAACCACTTGTCTGCCGCGATCCAGAAGCTCGGAGCCCGCAACAGGGCCGAAGCCGTTCAGATCGCACAACGCAAAGGCTGGCTGTAACGCCATGCTGCTGGACAGCGTAGTGCGCACGTCGGCGGGCGTTGCCGCCACACCTGGCCGGCTCGCCAAGATTGACCAGATCGCCGGCCTGCTGCGGGACGTCCCGGCCAAGGAAATCGCGGTGGCGGTTTCCTTCCTGTCCGGCGACCTCACCCAGCGCCAGATCGGCGTCGGCTATGCGGCAATTGCTGACCTGCTGGGCAGTTACGGCCAGCGTGAGCAAGCCGCGCCAGGCCTGGCACCGCCGCCAGATTCGCCACAGCTCACGCTCGCCGAAACTGACCAGGCGCTGGGCCAGATCGGCATGCTCGCCGGGCAGGGTTCGCAAGCACAGCGGCGGCGGTTGCTGGCTGGCTTGCTGAACCGGGCCACCGAGGCTGAGCGGGAGTTCCTGGTCCGGCTGCTGGGCGGGGATTTGCGGCAGGGCGCCTTGGACGGAGTGATGGCGGACGCGATTGCCCGGGCAGCGGGCGTTCCCGCCGGCGAAGTCCGGCGCGCCCATCAGCTGAGTGGTTCGCTACCCGCTGCCGCCGCTGCCGCGCTCGGCGCCGCCGACCCAGCCGCCGCAACTGCCGCACTGCACGCAGTCGGACTGCAGGTCGGGCGGCCGATCCGGCCGATGCTGGCGGCATCGGCGCCGTCGGTGACTGCCGCCCTGGAGCGGATAAGCCCGGCCGCCGTGGAGTGGAAGGTCGACGGCATCCGGGTGCAGTTGCACCGGAACGGATCGCAGGTCCGGGTCTTCACCAGGACCCTGGACGACATCACCCTCCGGGTACCCGAACTAGTGCAAGCCGCTCTGTCGCTCAAGGTCACCGCAGCCGTGCTGGACGGCGAGGCCGTGGCGTTGCGGCCGGACGGACGGCCGCTGCCGTTCCAGGTCACCTCCGCCCGGGCTGCCAGCCAGTCCAGCCCGGGTGGCGAGCCCGGCCTGGCGCCGCTGGCGCTGTTCCTGTTCGACCTGCTGCACGTGGACGGAACTGACCTGCTCGAGCATCCGGCCGCTGACCGCTACGCGAGGCTCGCCGCCGCGGCTCCGGCCGAGCTGGTCATTCCCCGGCTGGTCACGGCGGACGTGGCGGCCGCCGAGCGGTTCTTCGCCGCTGCTATCGAGAGCGGGCACGAGGGCGTAGTGATCAAGTCACTCGACGCTCCGTACGGGGCCGGCCGCCGCGGCAGCGAATGGATCAAAGTCAAGCCACGGCACACCCTCGACTTGCTGGTCCTGGCAGCTGAGTGGGGCCATGGCAGGCGCCAGGGCTGGCTGTCTAACCTGCATCTCGGCGCCCGCGATCCAGTCACCGGCGGAACCGTGATGCTCGGCAAGACGTTCAAGGGGCTGACCGACGCCCTGCTCACCTGGCAGACCGAACGGCTGCTCGAGCTGGCCGATCCACCGCGCGACCCGGCATCGCAGGCCGGGCGCGGCGTCGTCCGGGTCAGGCCGGAGCTAGTGGTAGAGATCGCGTTCGACGGCGTTCAGGCAAGCAGCAGGTATCCGGGCGGCGTAACACTCAGGTTCGCCAGGGTCCTGCGGTACCGGCCGGATAAGAGCCCGGCTGAGGCTGACACCATCGACGCCGTGCGCGCGTTGTGGTCGGGCGGTGACCTGGCGGCTGCCGTCCAGGAGTAATCGGGCGGCGAGGACTGACCGGCGCCAAACCTACCCGGCATTGGACACTAGGGCTGATGCTCATAAGCTGCCCGAACATGGTGGTAGTGACGGCCGAAGGGACTGCGACGGGTGCGAACGGCATGGCTGGATGAGGACGGCGCTTGGCGCACGACCCTGCGCGGGCGGCAGGTGCTGGCCGACCCGAGGATTAACAAGGGCACCGCGTTCAGCGACGATGAGCGGGCCGCTCTCGGGCTCGTCGGCCTGATCCCGGCCGGGCACCTGACACTCGAGCAGCAGGCCAGGCGTATCTACGCGCAGTTCCTGCGGCAGTCGTCTGACCTGGCCCGCAACGTGCTGCTCAACGAACTGCACGACCGGAACGAGGTACTGTACTACCGGGTGCTGACCGATCACCTCAGCGAGATGCTGCCGGTGATCTACACGCCCACGGTCGGCCAGGCGATCGAGCATTACAGCCACGAGTACCGGCGGCCGCGCGGGGTGTACCTGTCCGTCAACGAGCCCGAGTTGATCGAGCAGTCCCTGCGCGCGTTCGGCCGGCAGGAAGACGACATCGATCTGATCGTGGCCACCGACGCCGGCGCGATCCTGGGCATCGGCGACTGGGGCGTCGGGGGCATGAACATCGCCGTCGGAAAGCTCGCCGTGTACACCGCAGCGGCAGGCATCGACCCGGGCCGGTCACTTCCGGTCATGCTCGATGTCGGCACCGACCGGCAGACCCTGCTCGACGACCCGTTGTACATCGGCAACCGGCACCCGCGTGTCCCGGCGGATGAGTATGACACGTTCCTGGCCGCCTTCGTCGCCGCAGTCGGCAAGGTCTTCCCGCGAGCGCTGCTGCACTGGGAGGACATGGGCGCGGCCAATGCGCGCCGGCTCCTGACCCAGTACCGAGACGAGCTGCCCAGCTTCAACGACGACATCCAAGGCACCGGCGCCGTGAACCTCGCGGCCGTGCTCGCTGCGGTCAAGGCGACCGGAACCCCGCTGGCCGCTCACCGCATCGCCATCTTCGGGGCCGGCTCGGCCGGCACCGGGATCGCCGACCAGCTAACGGCCGCGCTGACGGCCGACGGCTTGTCTGCCAGGCAGGCCAGGGCCCGGTTCTGGGCAGTCGACCGCCACGGCCTGGTCGTGACCGGCGATGATTGGCCCTCGGCCGACCAGCGCAGATACGGCCGGGAGGCGGCCGAGGTCGCAGACTGGCAGCGCGATTCGGTGCTCGGTGGCATCCCGCTGGCCGAGGTCGTGCGCCGGGTGCACCCGACGGTGCTGATCGGCACCTCGGCCCGCGGCGGCGCATTCACCGAGGAGATCGTGAAGGACATGGCAGCGCACACCGACCGGCCGGTGATCATGCCGATGTCGAATCCCACCGAGCTGGCCGAGGCCCGGCCCGCCGACCTGATCGAGTGGACCGGCGGCCGCGCGCTAGTGGCAACCGGCAGCCCGTTCCCCCCGGTCGATTACGCCGGCACCAGGTACGTGATCGGTCAGGCGAACAACGCGCTGGTGTTTCCGGGCCTCGGCCTGGGTGCCATCGCGGCCCGCGCGTCCAAGATCACCGACGGCATGCTCAGCGCCGCCGCCCACGCGGTTGCGGGCCTGGTGGACGCTGGCGCACCTGGCGTCCCGCTGCTACCGGAGGTCGCGGAACTGCGGGACACCTCCCTGGCCGTCGCGGTCGCCGTCGCTCAAGCGGCCGCTGCCGATGGCGTGGCCGGCCGCAGGCTGGCCGACGACCTCCCGCCCCAGGTACGCGCGCTGATGTGGCAGCCTGTGTACCGGCCAGTTCGGCCTGCGTAAGCGCGGCTCGCCGGTCCCGGCCCAGAACGCCTGTTTTGTCCACTGCTGCCTCGATGTCGCTGGTGCGATACGGTCCGTTTCGTAATTGATACACTCCGTGACATGGACGACTTGCGGTGGCGAGCCGGCGACGACCGGTGCGCTGAGGAGCAGGCAGCGTTGCGGCGCGTGGCGACGCTCGTCGCCCACGCGGCCCCGCCGACCCAGGTGCTCACCGCGGTCACTAAGGAAGCCGGGCGGCTGCTGGGCGTCAGCTTCGCAGTTATGGCTCGGTATGACCCGGACGGCGCGAGAACGGTAGTCGCCTCGTGGAGCACCACCGGTCCGACTTTCCCGGTCGGCAGCCGGGCAATGCTCGGCGGGCGGAACGTG
>DASXIA010000351.1:0-27519 GCA_036488155.1 Streptosporangiaceae bacterium
TGGCTTTCCAGCGCGAGGTCACCGGTGCGCCTCGGCCGCACGCCTTCGAAAACGCCCAGCTCGTCAACAGCGCCAGCCACGGCAATCGCTCCCTTCGCCGGCATGACCCGGATCAGGTACTTGCGGTCGGTGGCTGGCCAGCCACCCTCTCAGCCCAGTCCGTCCGGGCTCCCGCGCGTGAGGGGCAGTCTAATCCCTGTCGCTGCGTAGGCGTGCACTGGAGACGGCCAAGTCATCGGGTTCGCTCACCTCGGAGACGAGATCAGCGGTGGCCCGAGGACCCGGCGGCGGCCACCGCCACGGCCAGGGCAGTGGCGCTTGCCGTGACCGCGCGGCTGAGGCGGATTGCCCTGGTGATGTCTCCGGCCTGCGGCGGGCGACCCCTCCCGATCTCCGGTCTGTGTTCAATGCGGCCGGAGTAGCTGAGCACACCGCCGAGCCGGACACCGAGCGCTCCGGCGAACGCTGCCTCGCACCAGCCGGCATTGGGACTTGGGTGGTACCGGCCGTAGTCCCGCGCTATCTGCCAGGTCGGCCTTGGCCTGCCGCGGACCGCTGGGGAGCAGGCGGCCGCGAGCAAAGCGGTAGCCCGTGCTGGGATCCAGTTGGCTACGTCATCAAGGCGGGCCGAGGCGCGGCCGAAGCGCTCGTATCGTGGTGAGCGATGGCCGACCATGGCGTCGAGAGTGTTGACTGCCCGGTAGCCGGACAGGCCGGCCGGGCCGGCTAGCGCTCCCCAGATCAGCGGCGCGACGATGGCGTCGCTGGTGTTTTCCGCCACGGACTCGACGACTGCCCTGGTGATTCCGGCGAAATCCAGGCCTTGTGGGTCACGGCCGCATAGGCAGGGCAGCAGCTCCCGTGCGCCCGGCAGGTCACTCGTACCGAGGGCAGTCTCGATCTGGCGTGCCGCCTCGGAGAGGGACCGGGAGGCAATCGCGGCCCAGGCCGTCGCCGTGGTGATGGCAGTTCGCCCCGCGGGGTGGGCGCGGGTGAGGCGGGCGGCGACGAACACAGGTGCCGCGCCGAGAATCACGCCGCCGGCAGCGTAGGCGAAACCGGCTGTCGCCCGGTCGGCGTAGACACGGTGCTCGAGGGCGGCCATTATCTGGCCGAACACCGCGACCGGGTGGCCGCGCTCCGGATCCCCGGCCATCGCGTCAGCGATCACGCCCCCGGCAAGGCCACACGCCAGCGGCCAATCCCGGCGGGCGCGGCGATCACTCCCGGCATCCTCCGGCCCGGCCTGGCCAGACCGCAGGCTGATTGCCTTACTCATGTCCTGGCCGCAACGCTGGCAGGCCGCGGGCGGGCCCGTTCTCGATGAGACGCACCAGCTGGCTGGTATCGAGACTGCTGGCGACAGCGTCGGCAAGCGCATCAAACTGGGCCTGCCGGGCGGCGGCGAAACACGTTCCGGCCGCCGGAACGAGGTCGCATCCGGCGAGTCGGCCGACCTCGGCCAGGTAGGACTGGCGGAACTCGTCATTCTCGAAGATCCCGTGCCAGAGCGTGCCGGAGACGACGCCGGCCCGGCACCCGTCCAGCGCGCTCGCGTCGTCATCGGGTCGGCTCGTGAACCAGGGTCGGCCGCTACGCACTTCGATGGTGCCATGGTGGATCTCGTAGCCGGTCACCGGCGTCGATCCCGCGTAGCCGCAAGGGCGGCGAAGTGTCTTGGCTGGCGCGAAGCTCGTCTCGACCGGCAGCAAGCCCAGGCCGCACACAGTGCCTGCCCGGCTCTCGATCTCATCGTGGATCACGGTGCCGAGCATCTGGTAGCCGCCGCAGATACCCAGGACAGGCCGGCCGTCCGCGGCTCTCTTCGCGAGCGCGACGTCCAATCCGCGCGCGCGCAGCCAGGCGAGGTCGGCCACGGTTGCCTTCGTGCCGGGCAGGATCACCAGGTGCGCGTCATGTAGCCCGGCCGGCGAGCTGACGAAGCGAACTGAGACTCCGGGTTCGAGCGCGAGGGCGTCCGCGTCGGTGAAGTTGGAGATGCGGGGGAGACGGATCACAGCGATGCGCAGCCTCTCATCGCTGCCGTCGGTGTTCTCCGGCCCGTAATTGCCCTCGGTTGCCACGGCGTCCTCGGCGTCGATCCACGTCCGGGTCAGGTACGGGACGACACCGAGGACCGGCCGCCCGGTCAGCGCGGTCAACTGGGTGAGGCCAGGCAGCAGCAGGGACTGCTGACCGCGGAACTTGTTGATCACGAAGCCGCTCACCAGTGCCTGGTCGGCTGGCTCCAGCAGCGCCAGCGTGCCGTACAGCGAGGCGAACACCCCGCCGCGGTCGATATCGCCAACGACGATCACCGGCAGGTTGCGCGCCCGGGCAAGACCCATATTGGCGAGGTCGCCGCGCCGCAGGTTGATCTCAGCCGGCGAGCCGGCGCCCTCGCAGACAACGACGTCAAACCGGGAGCGCAAGTCGTCGTATGCGTCCAGGACCGTGGCCAGCAGCCGTTCGCGACCCGCGCCGGCGCGCCAGTAGCCTCCTGCGGTGGTGTCCCCGACGGCGCGGCCCAGCAGGACTATCTGGCTGGTCAGGTCGCTGCCTGGTTTGAGCAGCACCGGGTTCATCGCCGCCTCGGCAGGCACCCCGGACGCTGCGGCCTGCATGGCCTGCGCCCGGCCAATCTCGGCGCCGTCCGGCGCCACCACCGAGTTGTTCGACATGTTCTGCGCCTTGAACGGCGCCACTTTGACGCCCTCGCGTGCCAGCCAACGGCAGATGCCGGCGGTCAGCACGGACTTGCCAGCGTCCGACGTCGTGCCGGCCACAAGCAGCGAACCCGCTGTCACTGGTGCTCCTTATGCCGGGGACCGGGTACCTCCGTAACGGCGGAGTTCACGCTTGCAGTCCACCTGGCCTCGACGTTGCCCCACCGCCAGTACGCGAGTGCGACGGCCCAGACGACGACGAAGAGAGCGGCGATGCAGAATCCGGCTGCGTTGACGTTGAAGTTAGCCATGAGCGACCAGAAGGCGCCGTGCAGGTGCACCTCGGTCGTGAGCATGCCGAGGATCTCGACCGTGCCGATGATGAAGGCAGCGCCGATCGAAAGAGCGGTGATGACCAGGTTGTAGTAAACCTTGCGGACAGGTCGCGCGAAAGCCCAGCCGTAGGCGAAGTTCATGAAGCAGCCGTCCAAAGTGTCGAAGAGCATCATGCCGCCAGCGAACAGCAACGGCAGCGCGAGCACGGCGTAGTACGGCAGGCCCTGGATCGCTGCGTAGGCGGTCGCGGCCAGGAGCACGACTTCAGTCGTAGTGTCGAAGCCGATGCCGAAGACGAGACCCACGAAATAGAGCTGCCAGGTATGCGTGATGGATCTCATGAACCGGCCGAAGAATCGGTACATCAGGCCTCGTGCCTGCAGTTGCGCTTCCAGCGCACTCTCGCTGTAGGCGCCGCGCCGCATGTCGCGGAACACCTTGAAGATGCCGGACAATACGACGAGGTTAAGCACGGCGATCAGGTACAGGAACCCGGCGGACACTAGTGTCTCGACGGCCCCGCCCGCGGTCTGGTAGGTGGAGGTGGGGTTCACGACGGCGCCGAAGACGGCGCGGGCGGCGATGGTGATGCCGACACCGACCGCGACAATGATCGTCGAGTGGCCAGCGGAGAAGAAGAACCCGCTCGTCAGCGGGCGCTTTCCGTCCGCCATCAGCTTGCGCGTGGTGTTGTCGATGCAGGAGATGTGATCGGCGTCGAAGGCATGCCGGAATCCGAGGAACCACGCGGTGATCGCCACGCCTAGCCCGACGCCGAGGCCGCTGGCTCCGCCCTCGCTCCTGTAGTCGAAGTGGTGCGGCATGACACAGAGCACGTAGATGCCCCACCCGGCGAGGTTGATCGCGACGATGAACAGGAACATCGCCACGATGTGGCCCCACTGGCGGCCGGTGAGGTCGGATGGCCCGTGACCGAGGCGCGACGGAGTTGAGCCGTCAATCTCCGGTGTGCTGCCGTGGGATAGCTGTATGAGTCATCCTCCGTAGGCGCGGAGGATGAAGAGAGCTCGCAGACGCCGGCCTTCCGGTGTCGCGCGAACGGCCCTTCATCCGAGGACTGAAAGTTCGCCGACCTGCCAGCTCAGGCGGCCGGACTTGTCCCCGTGAGGGGCTTCACCGTTGCGGGACAGTGCCGGATTCACACCGGACTTCGCTGTACTGGCGTCTCCCCGCGGCATCGTCCGCAGGGCACGAGGGAGCGTATCACCACTGCCATGAACCGTCCGGCGGTAGCCCGAACCCCGAAAGGTGCAGCCACAGCGGGTCGGCGCGATGCGCGGAAGTTACAGCCCGTCCGTCATCAGTGCGCGCTCGCCGCGATACCGTGCCGTCGATGGACTCACCTGCCAGCGAATCGGAGCCGCCAGCCCAGGTCACGGTCGTGGGCATCGGCGCGGACGGCTGGCGCTCGCTGACCGAAGAAGCCCGTGACGTCCTGAAAGCTGCGACAGCCATCGCTGGCAGTCCGCGCCAGCTCGCGCTGCTGCCGGAGCTGGCAGCGCAGCAGGTTCGGTTGCCGTCGCCGCTCCTGGAACACCTCGATGAGCTCGTGCTGGGAAACCCCGGTCTGTGCGTACTCGCCAGCGGAGACCCGACGCTGCACGGTATCGGCGTCACGCTGAGCCGACGGCTCGGCGCGGCCGCGGTCCGCATCCTGCCGGGGGTGTCTTCTGTTGCGCTGGCGTGTGCGCGGTTGGGCTGGCCGCAGCAGGAGATCACGGTCGTCTCATTGGTAAGCCAGCGACCCGAGGCGGTCCTGGCCGGAATGCAGCCCGGCGCCCGGCTGATCGTGCTGTGCCGTGACCGCCACACTCCACGGGCCGTGGCGCGTGTGCTGACCGACCGTGACTGGGGGGCCAGCGAGCTGATCGTGCTGGAACAGCTCGGCGGACCGGCTGAGCGGGTAGGCCGTCCGCAGCAGGCGGCGGAACTGACTGTAGAAGCTCGAGGGGACCTGTGCGTGCTGGCCATCAAGGCCAGCGCGAGTCCCAGGGCAGTCGCCGGTCGCATGCCCGGCCTGCCGGACAGCGCCTACGAGAGTGACGGGCAGATCACCCGCCGCGAGCTCCGGGCGCTGGCGATCGCGGTGCTGCGACCGGCGCCGGGCGAGTTGCTGTGGGACGTCGGCGCTGGCAGTGGCAGCATCGGTATCGAATGGCTGCGAGCCGAACTGCTGGCGCGGGCCGTCGCCATAGAGGCCAGGCCGGATCGCGCCGACCGAGTGTCCCGCAACGCCGCCGCGCTCGGCGTGCCCGGCCTGCAGGTGATCACGGGGACGGCGCCCGCCGCGCTCGCCGGGCTGCCGGACCCGGAGGCGGTGTTCATCGGCGGCGGCCTTACTGCAGACGGCGTGCTGGAGACCTGCTGGCAGCGGCTGCTGCCCGGCGGCCGGTTGGTGGCGCATGCGGTCACGATCGAGTCGGAGACGCTGCTGCACAGATGGCAGCAGGACCATGGGGGAGAGCTGGTGAAGGTGGCCGTCAGCCACTCCGAGCCGCTGGGTGGCTTCACCGCCTGGCGGCCGGCGTTGCCAGTCACGCAGTGGCAGGTGACCAGGGAATGACCGTGCACTTCATCGGCGCCGGCCCAGGCGCTGCGGACCTGCTGACCCTGCGCGCGCAACGACTCATCGAGTCGGTGCCCGTCATCTTGTACGCCGGCAGCCTCGTGCCGCCCGAAGTGCTGGCCGGGACGAGACCGGACGCGCGTCTCGTGGACACCAAGGACCTGGATCTCGATGCGATCACTGCGGAACTGGTGTCCGCGCACCGGGCCGGGCACGACGTCGCCCGACTGCACAGCGGCGATCCGTCGATCTTCAGCGCCGTCGCCGAGCAGGCCAGGCGGCTCGACGGCGCGGGCGTGCCGTGGCTGATCGTCCCTGGAGTCCCGGCGTTTGCGGCCGCGGCCGCGGCGCTGCGCCAGGAACTGACGCTGCCGGGGATCGGGCAGACGGTCGTGCTGACCAGAACCGCTGCCCGGGCCACGCCGATGCCGGAGGGCGAGGATCTGCCCGTCCTCGCGGCTACTGGCGCCACCCTCGTGCTGCACCTTGCCGTGCAGAACATCAATCAGGTCGCGGCCGACCTGATGCCGCACTACGGCCCTGACTGCCCGGCAGCTGTGGTGGCCAGGGCGAGCTGGCCCGACGAGGAGATCGTCCGGTGCAGGCTCGGCGATCTCGCCAGTCAGGTCCGCAGCCGTGGGATCCGCCGCACCGCCATCATTGTCGTCGGCCGGATCCTGAGCGAACCCGGCTTCGATGAGAGCCACCTGTACTCAGCAGGCCGCAACCGCGGCTTGCCAGCCGATCGGAGCAGCCGATGAGAACCGTCTCCGTTGTCGGCATCGGATCCGGTAATCCCGAGCACATCACGGTGCAAGCCATCAACGAGCTGAATGCCGCCGACGTAGTCTTCATGCTGGACAAAGGCGATGACCGGGAAAGCCTGATTGACGTGCGAACGGAGATCTGCAACCGGTACATCACGGCCAACTGCCGGATCATCACCGCTGCGGACGCGCAGCGGGACCGCGGTGCCGCCGAGTACGCGGCCGCCGTGGAAGACTGGCGTTCCCGCCGGGCAGACATCTACGAGCAATTGCTCACCAGCGAGCTAACCGAGGACGGCCGCGGCGCGGTCCTGGCCTGGGGCGACCCAGCTCTCTACGACAGCACTCTGCACGTGCTGCGTGACGTGCTCGCGCGAGGAACGGTCAGCTTCGAGCTCCGCGTGATCCCGGGCATCAGCAGCGTCCAAGCCCTCGCCGCCCAGCATCAGATCAGCCTGACCAGGACTGGCCGTCCGCTGCACATCACCACCGGCCGGCGGCTGGCGGCGGGGGGCTTTCCGGCGCACAGCGACGACGTCGTGGTGATGCTCGACGCGAGGACGGCGTTCAGCGTCGCCGCCGACGACGACGAGATCTACTGGGGTGCCTACGTGGGAACGCCCGACGAGATCCTGATCGCTGGCCGGGTCGCCGACGTCGCACTGCGCATCACCGCCGAGCGCGAGGCAGCCCGGCAGCGGCACGGCTGGATCATGGATACCTACCTGCTCCGGCGGGCCAGCGACCGGGCAGACGAGGCCGCCCGCCCGCCCGAGGGCGCCGGATGACAGCGGCCGGGGCAATACCTGTGCCGATCGTTCTCATCCTCGGCGGCACCAGCGAAGCCCGCGAACTGGCGTCACGCCTGGATGCCCGGCCCGGCCTCCGCGTCGTGTCGTCGCTGGCCGGACGCGTTCGTGATCCTGCGCTGCCAGCCGGCGAGGTTCGCATCGGCGGCTTCGGCGGCGCGGACGGCCTTGCGGCCTGGCTGACGGACCAGCACATCAGCGCCGTCATCGACGCGACGCATCCGTTCGCCGAGGGCATCTCGGCCAACGCTGCGGTTGCCTGCGGCCAGACTGGCATTCCGCTGCTGCGGGTCATCCGCCCGCAGTGGACGCCCGGTGAAGGCGACACCTGGTATGAAGCCCGCTCGCTGACCGAGGCCGCGAACCTGCTGTCCGGCCTGGGACGCCGGGTCTTCCTGACGACCGGACGCCAGGGCCTCGCGGCTTTCGCTCCGCTGCGCCAGACCTGGTTCCTGATCCGCTGCGTCGACTCGCCCGCCGACCCGATGCCGCCGCAGCGCCAGGTCATCCTGGCCCGCGGTCCCTACGATGCCGCGGCCGAGCGCGCGCTCATGCGCCAGCACCAGATCGACGTTCTGGTGACGAAGAACAGTGGCGGCGAACTGACGGCTGGCAAGCTGGCTGCTGCCCGCGACCTCGGCATCGTCGTCGTCATGGTCAGCCGTCCGGCGCTGGCGGCCGCACCGAGTTGCCCCTCGGTCGCAGATGCCGAGAACTGGCTGCTGCGCCAGCTTCACCATAGTGGCGAGGCGTGAATACAACCGGCCGCCCGTCGCGTTCGGCCACCTTGGTTGCGCTGGAGCCGACGATGACGAGCGTGGACATGTCGACGTCGGCAGCACCAAGCTCGGCAAGCGTGATCACCTGAACTTGCTCGCCGTCGCGGCCGACTGAACGGCCGAGAATGACCGGCGTCGCCGGATCTCGATGCCGCAGGATCAGCTCGGCGACGGCGGTCAGCTGCCAGGTCCGTGACCGGGACGCTGGGTTGTAGAGCGCCAGGACCAGGTCCGCAGCGGCGGCGTGCTCCACCCGGTCCGCGATCACCGACCAGGGCTTAAGCCGGTCCGACAGGCTGAGCACGCAGTAGTCGTGTCCGAGTGGCGCGCCTGCTCGGGCCGCGACCGCCTGCGCGGCAGTGATGCCTGGCAGCACCGTCAGCGGCACGCCGGCCCAGCGCTCGCCACCCGTCACCGCCTGCTCCAGGACAGCGGCCGCCATCGCGAACACTCCTGGGTCGCCGGATGACACGACCACGACCCGGCGCCCCTCGGCGGCAAGGTCGAGAGCAAGCGCAGACCGCTCGGCTTCGACGGTGTTGCCAGAAGCGTGCCGATCCTGCCCTGGGCGCACCGGCACGCGCGCCAGGTAAGGCCGGTAGCCCACCAGGTCCGTGGCCTCGGCGATCGCCGCGGCCGCCTCGGGCGTCAGCCATGCGGGGTCGCCCGGCCCGAGCCCGACAATCATCACGCCCGGTTTCGTTGTCTCGCGGCGCCCGTGGCCAGGCACCAGCGCCAGCGACATGTACGGCACGCCGGCCGGATCCACAGCGGCCAGGGGCTCCACCCGCTCACGGTCGGTCCCCGCCCGCTCGACATAGAGCGCGCGGTTCAGCAGTCCCGCATTGTCCAGCGCCGAACGCACCCTGCCGAACGTGCGGCCGAGCTTCAGCACGGCTACTGCGTCGCTGCCGGCCAAAGCCAGCCGCGCTTGGAGCTGATCGCCGGGAAGTGTGCCCGGCAGCACCGTGAGCGTCTCGTCATGCTGCACGAGTGGTACCGAACTGGCCGCGGCAGCGGCGGACACCGACGAAATGCCCGGCACGATGACGGACCGGAACCGCACTGCTAGCCGTTCATGCAGGTGCAGGTACGACCCGTAGAACGACGGATCGCCCTCGCATAGGACCACTACGTCCCTGCCGTCCTGCAGGTGGCGGGCGAGCCGCTGCGTCACCTCCTCGTAGAACTCCGCCATCGCGCTGGCATACCCGCCTGGATGATCGCTGACCTCGGTGGTGACCGGGTAGCGGAGGATCTCCTCGACCTGGCCCTCGCGCAGGTAGGGCTCGGCGGCGGCCCGGGCGATGCTCCGCCCGTGAGCCGCGCAGTGATAGGCGATGACGTCTGCCGCTGCGATGAGCCGGGCAGCGCGGACGGTGACCAGATCGGGGTCACCAGGCCCGACTCCGACGCCGGTGATCTGGCCGAGGCGCCCGCTCATTTCGGATCTGCCACCGTTCATTCCGGATCTCCAGCGAGCGCGTTCACGGCGGCGGCCGTCATGGCCGAGCCGCCACGCCGGCCATGGACCGTCAGGTATGGCACTCCGCGAGACCGGGACGCCAGTGCCTGCTTGGACTCGGCCGCGCCAACGAAGCCGACGGGAATGCCGATGATTGCGGCCGGCCGCGGCGCGCCGGCTTCGAGCAGTTCCAGCAGCCGGAACAGCGCGGTCGGGGCGTTGCCGATCGCAACGACCGACCCTTCCAGCTGGTCCCGCCACAAATCGACCGCGGCGGCGGACCGGGTGGTACGCAGCCGCGCCGCCAGGTCCGGCACCCGGGCGTCCCGCAGCCTGCAGAGCACCGGGTTGCCGGCCGGCAGCCGGGATCGGGTAATCCCGCCCGCGACCATGACCGAGTCGCAAAGCACCGGCGCGCCGGCGGCCAGGGCTGATCGCGCTGCGGTGCCAGCGCCCGGGGACCATGCGACGTCGGCGGCCAGGTCAGTCATCCCGCACGCGTGGATCATCCGCACGACCGCGGGCTCGAGGTCAGCCGGGATCGCGCTCAGGTCGGCCTCCGACCGGATGATTGCGAACGACTCGCGGTAGATCAGGGCACCGTCCCGCTCGTAGTCCAGCGCGGCGGGTCCAGTCACAGCGTCGGTGGCGCTGCCTTGCCCGGCCTGCGACTCTGTTGTAGTCATGACACTCCGCCGATCGCGACGCCGACCGGCTGTCGGCCGATCAGGAAATTGTCCGGCCCTGTCGCGACGATCAGGTCAGCGTCGGCCGGCGCACCGCAGCCGCGAGCGCAGCCGGCCCAGTGCGTAAGGGGATGACCGGGTAGCGGGCGCGCAAGCGCGCGGACGTCGGCAACTGACCGGCTGCAGGCCATGCCGCTGCATGCGCTGACGCCGGACATGGTGTCCTCGTCGGTGGTCAGCAGACCTGCGCCGGCCAGACGCGCAGCCGCGGTCGACGGTGAGACTGCGAGCGGGATCACGATCCGGCCGGCCGCGGCGAGTCGCAAAACATCTGCCCGGTGCAGCAGCGACCCGGCCAGCGTCATCTGAGCGGCGGTCAGCCGGCCAAGCCGGGCGCCGGCGACGACCACATCACGCTCAGCCACGCTCGCCGCGCCGAGCGGCAGCCGGCCGCCGTCAGGCGGCGGGGCCGCGCCAACAGCACCGCCGATGGCCGAGGCCACCTCGGTTCCGCCGCCGGGCAGGTCGCGGATCCGCGCGATGCTCGCGCCGACGCCGAGAACAAGAGCCGCGCGGGCGGCGGAGATCGCGGACCGCACCGCAGCGCGGATTGGCAGCTGAACACCGGCGGACCGCCCTGCGATGAACAGCTCAGTTTGCCGTCCGGTCCGGCGCAGGCCGATGTCACACCGGGCCAGGGCAGCGCCGCCGGACCCGTCATCAACGGCGAAGACGAACCGGCCCGGCAGCGCAGCAAGCTTCGGATCGGCCACAATCGCAGCGTCCAGTGCCTGCACCAACCCGCGGAGCGGCGGCCGCTCGCCGAGGCCGGAAAGCGGGCTAGCGGTGATATTCCTCGCCCGGTCGTGCGCGCCGGACGGCAGCAGGCCCGCTCGGGCGGCCTGGCTGGCCATCGCGGCGGCTGTTCCTGGTCGCAGGCCGCGCACCTGAACGTTGCCGCGTGCGGTGATGTCCACGTTCCCGTCACCAAACTCCCGCGCCAGCGCGGCGATTGCGGACCACTGCCGGCTTGTGACGTACCCTCCAGGCAGCCGGATCCGCGCGACGTCCCCGTCGCGCGCCGGATGGAGTGTCAGCATGCCCGGGCACGCATCGACGGTTGCCTGCATCTGCACCTCCGCTCCGTGTCCTGTCACCCGGCGCCGCGGCGGGTGGCTGGGCGGATCTGCCCGGACGCATGCCACCTACTGTCGGGCGCGACCCGAAGCGCATCATAGGCAACTGCCGTGTGCCCATGCGAGGCCGGCAGTAGCCGGGTGCAGCTCAAGCCGCCGTAGTACAGTCAAGTCCACAACGCGACAGCCAGCGGAGGAAGCCGGTGAGAATCCGGCGCGGTCCCGCCACTGTCACCGGGAAGCAAACCCCATTTGTGGTCACGGCCTTCACGGGCTGGAAGGCCGGGGCGCGCGCTGATCCGGGAGCCAGGACACTCCGGCCGTCGCGATCGTCAACTGGGGCGCGGACCCTGGAGGAACTGCGTGGAAGACGACCGGCTGTGCACGGTAGCGCTGCTGTCTACATCTGATACCGATCTGCTTGCCGCACGTTCGAGCGGCGCCGGTTACAAGCTCGCGAACCCCGCCCGGCTTCTGCCGGCCGATCTGGCTGCGGTGCTGGACGGCTCGGACGTCGTGGTCGTGCGCCTGCTCGGCGGTGAGGATGCGTGGCGCGAGGGCCTGGCCCAGGTCCGAGCACAGGATCGGCCCGTCGTCGTTGTCAGCGGGGAGCAGGCACCCGATGCCGCGCTCATGGCACTGTCGACCGTTCCGGCCGGGATCGCTGCGCAGGCACACGAGTACCTGGCGCACGGCGGGACCGCCAACCTGCGCGAGCTCGCCCGGTTCCTGACCGACACCGTCATGCTCGGCGGCAGCGGATTCGAGCCCCCGCAGCCCGCGCCGCCGTGGGGCATCCGCGAGCTGCCAGGCACCGTCGCCGCCGAGTCGGCCGCCTCGGCGCCGGTCATCGGCATCGTCTACTACCGGGCGCACGAACTGGCAGGCAACACAGCCTTCGTCGATGACCTAGCGGCCGCAGTCAACGCAGCCGGGGGCGTACCGCTGCCGGTCTGGTGCGGCAGTCTCCGGTCCGCCGAAGCCGGCTTGTTGCAGGCACTGGCAACTGCGGACGTCCTCATCGTGACCGTCCTCGCCGCCGGCGGAAGTGCCGCCGCGCTGGCCCAGGCGGGCGGTGACGACGAGGCCTGGGACGCCGGCGCCATCGCAGCCCTGGATGTGCCGGTGCTGCAGGCGCTGTGCCTGACGGCACCGCGCGCAGACTGGGCGACCGGAAATGTTGGGCTCAGCCCGCTCGACGCGGCCACTCAGGTGGCGATTCCCGAGTTCGACGGCCGGTTGATCAGCGTCCCGTTCTCGTTCAAGGAGACCGGCGAGGATGGCCTGTCGGCCTACGTCGCCGATCCCGAGCGCGCCGCCAGGGTGGCCGGCCAGGCCATGGCGCTCGCCCGGCTGCGTCACACGACCCCGGCCGACCGCCGGGTGGCGATCGTCCTGTCGTCCTACCCGACCAAGCACGCGCGGATCGGCAACGCTGTCGGCCTGGACACGCCCGCCAGCGCGGTCGCGCTGCTGCGCGGGCTGCGCGAGGCCGGTTACGACATCGGCCCGCTGGCCGGCGCCGGCGCGCTGCCGGGCATCGAACCGCCCGACGGCGACGCCCTCATGCACGCCATCATCGCATCCGGCGGTCAGGATCCGGACTGGCTGACGAGCCAGCAGCTGTCGGAAGCTGCCGTGCGCATCCCGGCGGCGCAGTACCGCGACTGGTTCGCGCAGCTCCCGCCGAGCCTGCGCGAAGCGATGCAGAACGCGTGGGGACCGCCGCCGGGCGAGCTGTACGTCGACCGGTCCCATGACCCCGAGGGCGAACTTGTGCTCGCCGCGCTCACCGCGGGGAACGTGGTCCTGCTCGTGCAGCCGCCGCGCGGCTTCGGCGAGAACCCGGTCGCGATCTATCACGACCCTGATCTGCCTCCGAGCCACCACTACCTGGCGGCCTACCGCTGGCTGGAGGCCGGCTTCGGCGCGCACGCCGTCGTCCATCTCGGCAAGCACGGCACGCTGGAATGGCTGCCGGGCAAGAGCCTCGGCATGTCCGCCGACTGCGCACCCGACGCCGTCCTCGGCAACCTGCCGCTGATCTACCCGTTCCTGGTCAACGACCCGGGCGAGGGCACGCAGGCTAAGCGCCGCGCGCACGCGACGATCGTCAGCCACCTAGTGCCGCCGATGACACGGGCGGAAACATACGGCGACCTCGCCAGGCTTGAGCAGCTTCTGGACGAGCACGCCAGCATTGCTGCGCTCGACCCCGCCAAGCTCCCCGCGATCCGGGCGCAGATCTGGACGCTCGTCCAGGCTGCCCGCCTCGACCACGACCTCGGCATCGACTCCCGCCCGCAGACGGAAGAGTTCGACGAATTCGTCTTGCATGTCGACGGGTGGCTATGCGAGGTCAAGGACGCCCAGATCCGGGACGGGCTGCACGTGCTCGGCACTGCGCCCACCGGGCCGGAACGCGTGAGCCTGGTGCTGGCGATGCTGCAGTCGCGGCAGATCTGGGCAGGCCAGGCGGGCGCTCTGCCCGGGCTGCGCGAGGCGCTGGGCCTGGACGAGAGCGGCAGCGCCGGGCGGGCGGAGACCGATAAGGCTGAGGCCATCGCGCGTTCCCTTGTCGAAACCATGGAGGGAACGGGCTGGCATCCCGACGCAGCCGACGACACCGTCGCGGCCGTTCTGGGCCGGCCTGCCGACGCCGTCTCGCGGCTGCTGCGGTTCGCCGCGACGCAGATCGTCCCCCGGCTGGCGCAGACGAGCGACGAGATCACCAACGTGCTCCATGCGCTCGACGGCGGTCACGTGCCAGCCGGGCCGAGCGGCTCGCCGCTACGAGGCCTGGTCAACGTGCTGCCGACCGGCCGCAACTTCTATGCCGTCGATCCGAAAGCAGTCCCGTCCCGGCTGGCATGGGAGACCGGCTGCCAGCTCGCGGACTCGCTGCTCGCCCGGTACCGGGAAGAGACTGGCGAATGGCCCGCATCGGTCGGGCTGTCGGTCTGGGGCACCGCCGCGATGCGCACGGCAGGTGACGACATTGCCGAGGTGCTCGCGCTGCTTGGCGTCCGGCCGTGCTGGGATGAGGCGAGCAGGCGGGTCACCGGCCTGGAAGTCATCAGCCTGGCCGAGCTGGGCCGGCCGCGGATCGACGTCGTTGTCCGTATCAGCGGTTTCTTCCGGGACGCGTTCCCACACGTTGTCACGCTTCTCGATGACGCGGTCACCCTCGTCGCCGGCCTTGACGAGGACCCGGCCGACAACCTTGTGCGCGCCCATGTGCTGGCCGACCTGGAGCACCACGACGACATGCGACGGGCTACCAGCCGTGTCTTCGGCTCGGCGCCCGGAACCTACGGCGCCGGCCTGCTGGCCGCGCTCGATGGCCGGTCCTGGCGAAATGACGCCGACCTCGCCGAGGTCTACGCACTGTGGGGCGGTCACGCCTACGGCCGCGGCCTGGACGGCCGCGCCGCGCGAGCGGACATGGAGGCGGCCTACCAGCGGATCGCTGTCGCCGTCAAGAACACCGACACCCGCGAGCACGACATCGCCGATTCGGCCGACTACTACACCTTCCACGGCGGGATGGTCGCAACGGTCCGGGCGCTGACCGGCACCTCGCCACGAGCCTACGTCGGCGACAGCACGCGGCCCGACCACGTTCGTACTCGCACCCTGACCGAGGAATCTTCGCGAGTGTTCCGCTCTCGCGTCGTCAACCCGCGATGGGTCGACGCCATGAAACGGCACGGCTACAAAGGCGCGTTCGAACTGGCCGCCACGGTTGACTACCTGTTCGGCTGGGACGCAACAACCGGCGTGGTCACGGACTGGATGTACGAGCAGCTGGCCGCCAGCTACGTCTTCGACCCCGGTACCCGCAAGTTCCTCGAACAGAGCAACCCCTGGGCACTGCGCGGCATCACCGAGCGGCTCCTCGAAGCCGCGGATCGGGGTCTGTGGGCAGCGCCGGACGCCGGCACTCTCAGGCGCCTGAAGGACACCTACCTTGAGGTCGAGGGACAGCTGGAAGAAGCCCAGTCGGGGGAGGACCGCCGATGACGCCGCAGCCACCGGTGCCGGGACTCGCTGAGCCGCGGCGCGCGCCAGCGCCATCGACGACACCGGTGTCTGCGACACCGGCGCTTGCGACACCGGCGCTTGCGACATCGGCGTTTGGGACATCGGCGTTTGCGACACTGCCGTTCGCCGCCGTTGTCGGCCAGGACGACGCGCGCCTGGCGCTGCTGCTCGGTGCCGTCGATCCCGGCATCGGCGGTGTTTTGCTCAGTGGCGAGAAAGGCACAGCCAAGACCACCCTGGTCCGTGGGCTGGCCGCCTTGCTGCCCGGCATCGCCGTCGTGGCCAAGTGCCGCTTCTCCTGCGACCCGGCCGCGCCCGATCCGGGCTGCCCAGACGGCCCTCATCTGCCGGGCGCCGACACGGAGTACCGTCCGGCCCGGCTGGTCGAGCTGCCGCTCGGCGCCACCGAGGACCGGGTGGCAGGCAGCCTGGACGTTCCGCGCGTGCTGGCCGGCGCGCCAACTGCCGAGGCCTTCGTGCCAGGGCTGCTCGCGCAGGCGCACCGCGGCATCCTGTACGTCGACGAGATCAACCTGCTGCCCGACCACCTGGTGGACGTCCTGCTCGACGCCGCCGCCACTGGCGTCACGACGGTAGAGCGCGAAGGCGTGTCCCTCCGGCATGCCAGCCGGTTCCTGCTCGTCGGGACCATGAACCCGGAGGAAGGTGAGCTGCGGCCGCAGTTGCAAGACAGATTCGGGCTCGCTGTCGCCGTCGTCGGCAGCGCGGACCCGCGCCAGCGCGCAGACGCAGTGCGAGCACGGCTCCGGCACGAGCTGCAACCGGCCGCCGAGCTCGGTGCGTATGAGCGGGTCAGCCAGGAACTGACCAGCAGCATCGCGGCGGCTCGGGCCCGGCTCGCCGGGGTCGACTTGCGCGACACCGAGCTCATCCGGATCACCACGGCCTGCTCATCGCTCGGTGTGGACGGGTTGCGCGGTGACCTGGTCACGGCGCGCACTGCGATCGCGCATGCCGCCTGGCGCGGCGACTCCGTCGTGACCGGCCAGGATGTGCGCGAAGCAGCGAGGCTCGCCCTGCCGCACCGGCTCCGCCGCGGCCCCTTCGACAACCCTGGCCTTGACACCAGCCGG
Source organism: Streptosporangiaceae bacterium (assembly GCA_036488155.1). GTDB lineage: Bacteria > Actinomycetota > Actinomycetes > Streptosporangiales > Streptosporangiaceae > JAJYUU01. The sequence continues at coordinate 16,370 of DASXIA010000351.1, forward strand.
CTCGACGAAGCACTCACAGGCGGGGACGACCCCGAACCACCGCCGGACGATGACGGTGGCGGGCAGCCGGCCGGCGACGACAGCGATGCGCCTCAGCAGTCGCAAACCGGACAGAGTGAGCAAGCAGAGGCGGACACCGGGCCGCCGGCAGATCCGGGGCTGACGGATCCGGCCGAGAACGGCACGTCTGCGGCTGACAGCTCGCAGTGCCCGGAACGGCCCCGGTCCGCGGGACCGCAGCGTGCGTCCGCTCCCGGCACCGCGTTCGCTGTCCGGCACCTGCAAGCAGCCGGGCTCGGCACCGGCACCGGCGGTAACCGGTCACGCTCGCGCGGTTCTGGCGGCCGTCCGGCGGCTAGCATCGCGACCAGCAGCCGCCCCGACCTCGTCCCGACGCTGCGCGCCGCGGCGCTCGCCCGGCCCGGCGAAACCTTCCGGCTCACCAGCCAGGACCTGCGCCGCTGGCTCCGCCGCGGCCGCGAGGCCAACCTCGTCATCCTGCTACTGGACACTTCCGGCTCCATGGCCGCCCGGCGGCGGAGCCAGACCGTCACGACAGTGGCGTTGTCGTTGCTGGCCGATTCTTACCGGCGACGGGACCGCGTCGCCGTCCTGACCTTCCGCGGCCGCTCGGCGACGGTCGTCGTCCCGCCGACCCGGTCTGCGGAGCTGGCGACACGGAGGCTGCACGACCTGCCAGTCGGCGGACAGACTCCGCTGGCCGCCGGCCTCGACGCGGTCGCCGACCTGATCCGGCGTGAACGCTGGCGCGACCCCGACCGGCGTCCCCTGCTGGTCGTCGTGACGGACGGCCGGGCAACCGGCGGTGCCGATCCGTTCGGGACAGCGCAGCGCGCCGCGCGACGGCTGGCGGGCGTTGCCGGCATCGTTGTCGACGCCGAGGACGGACCTGTGCGACTTGGCCTTTCCAGCCGGATCGCAGCCGACCTCGGTGCGGAGCTGGTCACCGTGTCCGGGCTGGCATCGGCGAACCCAGCCCGGCGCGACGAGGCAGCGCAGGAACTGGCCGCCGTCATCATGGCGAAGGAGGCAGCCTGATGCCGCAAGGCAAAGTCACCGAGGTACCCGACGACGGGCTGACCACCCGGCAGCGACGCGTCCAGCCGCTGCTGGTCGTGCACACGGGCGACGGCAAGGGAAAGTCGACCGCTGCGTTCGGCATGGCGCTGCGGGCCTGGACCGCCGGCTGGCCGATCGGCGTCTTCCAGTTCACCAAGAGCCCGAAATGGAAGAGCGGTGAGGAAGCCGCGCTCAAGTCACTGGGCAGCGTGCACGAGGACACCGGGCAGGGCGGCCCGGTGACCTGGCACAAGATGGGCGAGGGCTGGTCATGGCTGCGGACCCAGCCAGAGGACCACGAGAAGGCAGCCACCGCGGGCTGGGAACAGGTGAAATCGGATCTGGAGCAAGAGCGGTACCGGTTGCTGATCCTGGACGAGTTCACCTACCCGCTGAGCAACGGCACGCTCGACGTGACTGAGGTCCTCGCGACCCTGGCGGCCCGGCCCGGCACCCAGCATGTCGTGATCACCGGGCGGCGAGCGCACCCCGACCTGGTCGCAGCCGCCGACCTGGTCACCGAGATGACCAAGATTCGCCACCCGATGGACGCCGGGCGCAAGGGTCAGGCCGGGATCGAATGGTGACCCAGCCACGGATCGTCATCGCCGCGACCCGGTCAGGTGACGGCAAGACGACTGTCGCGACCGGCCTGATGTCGGCGCTGCGCGCGGCCGGCCGGCGCGTCTCCGGGCACAAGGTAGGTCCTGACTACATCGACCCGAGCTACCACGCGGCGGCGACCGGTCGGCCCGGACGCAACCTCGACCCGTGGCTGACCAGCGAGGACCTCATCGCCCCGCTGTTCCTGCACGGTGCACGGGGCGCGGATATTTCCGTGATCGAAGGCGTCATGGGATTGTTCGACGGCGCCGCTGGCCGGGGTGACTTCGCCAGTACCGCGCACGTCGCCCGGCTGCTCGACGCACCCATCATTCTGGTGGTGTCGGCGGGCGGCGCGGGCCGGTCAATTGCCGCAACCGTGCGCGGCTTCGCCAGTTACGATCCCGCCGTCCGGGTGGCTGGGGTCGTCCTCAACCAGGTGTCGTCGCCACGGCACGAGCAAATCCTGCGCGAGGCCCTCGCGGATACCGGCATCCCGGTCATCGGAGCGCTCCCGGCCGAGGCGGTGCTGCACACGCCGTCCCGGCATCTCGGTCTCGTGCCCGCGGCCGAGCGCGCCGCAGGTGTTCGTGACTGGCTCCCCGCTCTGACTGCGATCGTCACCGAGCACCTCGACCTGGAGCTGGTGACCGCGATCGCCCGCGCCGCGCCGCCGCTGCATACCGCGCCGTGGTCAGCGGCGTTCCCCGCCCTGGCCGGTGGAGCGCTGGACGGAAAGCCCGGCGCGCCCGTTCGGGTGGCGGTCGCCGGCGGTACCGCGTTCACATTCGGTTACGCAGAACACGACGAACTGCTCGCCGCTGCGGGCGCGGAGGTTGCCGAGTTCGACCCGATGACCGCGAGCGCGCTGCCGGACGGAACCGACGCTCTCGTCATCGGCGGCGGCTTTCCCGAACTGTACGCGCGTGAGCTGGCCGCCAACGTGGCGCTGCGCGCCGAGGTCGCCCGTCGTGTCGCCGCTGGGATGCCCGTCGTCGCCGAATGCGCAGGGCTGCTCTGGCTCGGCAGCACGCTGGAAGGTCATCCGCAGTGCGCGGTCCTGCCGTCCGCCGCGACGATGTCGCAGAAGCTGACTCTCGGGTACCGGGAGGCGGTTACGCTCACGGCTAGTCCACTCGCAGACGCCGGTACGGTCATCCGGGCACACGAGTTCCACCGGACAACGAGCCAGCCCGTGCACGGCGACTCCCCGGCGTGGCGACTGCTCGACGGCAGCCAGCAGGGCTGGGCGACACCGACGCTTCTCGCCTCCTACTTGCACGTGCACTGGGCCGCGCTGCCGAACGCCGCCGGGCGGCTTGTCGGCGCGGCCATCAGCGCTAGGTCAGCCTCCCGATGAGCAGTATCACGACAGCAGACGTCAGCACGGACCTCGCGCTCGCCGGCCTGGCCCACCACGGTGATGCCGACCTCGTGCCGGGCCTGATCGACCTCGCCGTCAACGTCCGGTCGTCCGGGACGCCAGAATGGCTGGCCGCGCTGATCCGTGACACCGACCTGGCCGCTTATCCCGATCAGCGTGCGGCCACGGACGCTATCGCGGCGCGGCACGGCCGGGCCAGGAACGAGGTGCTGCTCACTGCAGGAGCTGCAGAGGCGTTCGTGCTGCTGGCCAGGGCGCTGCGCCCGCGGCACGCCGTCGTCGTGCACCCCCAGTTCACCGAACCCGAAGCAGCTCTTCGCGCCGCTGGTCACGAGGTCGGCCGAGCCGTCTTGCCGTTCCCGTTCGTGCTGGACTCAGACCGGGTGCCGGCCGCCGCTGACCTCGTGTTCGTGGGCAACCCGACCAACCCCACGTCGGTCGCGCATCCGCGCGAGACGATCCTCGAGCTGACCCGGCCCGGCCGGACCGTCATCGTTGACGAGGCTTTCGCCGACTGCCTGCCCGGCGAGCCCGAATCGCTGGCGAGCCAGCCAGACCTCACCGGAATCGTTGTCATCCGCAGCCTGACCAAAACCTGGGGCCTGGCGGGTCTGCGGGCCGGTTACGTGCTCGCTGCGCCGGACGTCATCGCACAGCTAGCCAGCGCACAACCGCCGTGGCCCGTCTCAGCTCCCGCTCTCACGGCGTGCATCGCCACCGCGTCGCCGGCAGCGCTCCGCGAGGCGGACGCCTGGGCGACCGGCCTGGCAGGGGAGCGCGTGCACCTGCTCGCTGAGCTCGCCAAGGTGCAGAGCATCCGGCTCGTGCCCGATCCGTCGGCCTCGTTCGTACTGCTCGACACAGGAATCGCGGACGTCCGCACTCGGCTGCATACCTGCGGTTTCGCTGTCCGGCGCGGCGAGACGTTTCCGGGGCTGGCGCCGGGATGGATCCGGGTCGCGGTCCGGGACACCTCGACGTCGGACCGGTTCGCGCACGCGCTGCGGGAGGTCACTGCCGGTGCGTGAGCGGGGACAGCAGTGAGCGGCCGCGTCATTCTTGTCGGCGGCGGTCCGGGCGCCGACGACCTGATCACCGTGCGCGGGTTGGACCGGCTGATGGCCGCGGACGTGGTTATCACCGACCGGCTTGCTCCTGTCGGGCTGCTGGCCCGGCTAGGTCCCCACGTAGAGGTCATCGATGCGGCTCGCCTCCCGGGCAAACCGACGCTGACCTACGACGAGATCACGGATCTGATGATCGGCCACGCCCTTGCGGGGCGGACAGTCGTGCGGCTCAAGGGCGGTGACCCGTTCGTGTTCGCGCACGGAGCTCAGGAGGTCGAGTCCTGCACGGCCGCGGGAATCCCGGTCGAAGTCGTGCCGGGCGTCACGAGCGCTACTGCCGCGCCGGCGCTCGCTGGCGTGGCGCTGACGAGCACCGAGGGGGCGGCCGGCTTCACCGTAGTGTCGGGGCATCTCCACCCGGACGACCCTTCGTGCCGCCTCGACTGGCCAGCGCTAGCCCGCAGCGGGACGAACCTGGTCATCCTCATGGGCATGCGCCAGCTTCCAGCCATCGTTGGCCGCCTGATCACTGATGGCGTTTCAGTCGATGCTGCCGCGGCCTGCATCGCTAACGCCAGCCTCGGCGAGCAGCGCGTCGTCCGGGCCAGGCTCAGCGACCTGCCGGCTGCAGTCAAGGCAGCCCGGCTGACCAACCCGGCCACGGTGGTCATCGAGGCAAGCCGTTCCTGCCCGCTGGTGTCGCCACGGTGGCACGTTGCTGACACCGATGAAGATCAGGATGCAGCCCGGGACCTGCGCCCGATCCCGAGCGGGTGAGAGCCGCCTTGGTCGGTGGGTCCACCGTAGTTGTTCTTCGCAACGCGAGCCCGACCGGGCTGCCGCCGGGCGCGGTCGCGTCGGTGTACAACTTGTCCGGTCTTTTCTGCGTCGTCGGGAGCGGGCGCGGGTCAGGTCATCGCGATCGTCGATGCGTTCCCTTACCCGAACGCGCTGTCGGACCTGAACACGTTCAACGCCCAGTACGGTTACGCGCAGCTGTCGGCCTGCACGTCGCTGACGCAGTCAGGGCCGTGCTTCGAGCAGGCCGACCCGCAGCGCACGCCCAGGGTGAACAGCGGCTGGGTGCTGGAGGAGTCACTCGACATCGAGTGGGCGCACGCGCAGGCGCCCGCCGCCAAGATCGTGCTGGTGGAGGCGAAAACCAACCGCAACGCGAACCTGTTCAACGCGGTCACCTTCGCCAACAGCCTGGGCGCGACAGAGGTCTCGATGAGCTGGGGCGGCGGCGAGTCAGCCAGCGAGACGTCGCTGGACGCCGACTTCACCCGGGCCGGCACCTTCTACACCGCGTCCTCGGGTGACAGCGGGCACGGCAGCGAGTACCCGGCCGCCTCGCCGGACGTGATCGCGGTCGGCGGCACGACGCTGAACGGATGCGCCGGCGCCTCGTGCCAGTTCACCAGCGAGACCGCCTGGTCCGGGTCGGGCGGCGGGGCGTCGGCCGACGAGCCGGTTCCCGGCTTCCAGACCAGCTACACCGGGCCGGTATCCGGCGCGTCGTCGATCTCGGCGCTCACCGCCGGCAATCGCGGCATCCCCGATGTGTCGTTCGACGCCAACCCGAACACCGGCGTCTCGATCTTCGATAGCACCTCGGATCAGGGGCAGTCCGGCTGGTTCACGGTGGGCGGCACCAGCGTCGGCGCGCCGAACTGGGCCGGGATCCTGGCAGCCGCCGCGGCCGCGGGGAAGACAGCGCTACGAGAAGACACCAGGATCTACTCAGGCGGCTTCTCGACCAACCTTCGTGACGTCACCAGCGGCACCAACGGGACCTGCGGTACCGACTGCACCGCCGCGACCGGATACGACCTCGTGACAGGTCTGGGAAGCCCGATCAACTACCCGTAACCGAGCGCCACCCCATGCCGCCGCGAGCCGGCCGCCCTCGAAGCGATCAAGGAACAGCGCGGCGCCGTCGACGCCGTGACCACGCCCGAACTCACGCTCGGCGCCATCGCCGACTCCAACATCACCGCCCAGCTCGCCGCCGGGCTGCTGTTCTTCCTCGCGTCCGGGCCTGTCCGCGGGTTCGGTGTCACTCTGTCGATCGGCGTGCTCGCCTCCATGCTCAGCGCTCAGGTCGTGACCCGCGCGCTGGCCGAATGGGCGGTCAGCCGGCCAGCGCTGCGCCGCCGCCCGCAGATCAGCGGGATAGGAAGACTGGGCCGGGTACGCACCTGGCTCATGAGACGGAACCCGGACCTCATGCGGCACGGCCGCCGCTGGCTGGCCGTGTCCGCGATCGCCGTCGTGCTCGCGGCATCCGGTATTGCGGCGCGCGGGCTCAGCCTCGGCGTGGAGTTCATGCGCGTCGAGTGGCGGCCGGAGAACCACAGACCACTCTCAATGGACTTTCGGTAGGTGCCGGCCGTTTCCGAGCGTCCGGGCGTCCTGGCGACCTGGGGGTAGGGTTTGTGTATCGCGATGGGAGACGAATGACCGAGCATCGCAGCGTCCATGTCCCGGCATCCGAGGTGCATGATCGGCTGGCCAGGCATCTGCTGCTCGATGGGTATCGGCTGGTTCTCGACGTGGAGCGTAGCCACGGCAGCTGGGTGGTCGATGCCCGCGACGGCCGGGAGTTCCTCGACCTGTACACGCATTTCGCGTCCGCGCCGCTTGGTGCTAACCCGCCCGGCATTGTGGATGATCCGGAGTTCATGGGGCTGCTCGCCCGGGTGGCGGCGGGCAAGCCCGCTAACCCGGACATGTACACCACCCACCTCGCGGAGTTCGTGGAGACCTTCGCGCGGGTGCTAGGTGATCCGGCGCTGCCGCACCTGTTCTTCGTGGAGGGCGGTGCGCTAGCAGTCGAGAACGCGCTGAAGACGGCTTTCGACTGGAAGAGCCGCCGGAACGAGGCAGCGGGCAGGTCCCGGCAACTGGGCATGCAGGTGATGCACCTGAGCGGTGCGTTCCATGGCCGGTCCGGCTACACGCTGTCGCTGACGAACACCGACCCGACTAAGACCGACAGGTTTCCTGCCTTCGGCTGGCCGCGCATCGACTCACCTGCCATCACCTTCCCGCTGGATCAGCATCTGGCGAGCGTCGAGGCCGCCGAGGCCCGCGCTCTGGCTCAGGCCCGGGCCGCTTTTCAGGCGCATCCGCACGACGTTGCGTGCTTCATCGCCGAGCCGATTCAGGCTGAGGGCGGTGACCGGCACCTGCGGCCGGAGTTCCTGCAGGCGATGCAGCAGCTGTGCCTCGCCGCCGACGCGCTGTTTGTGGTTGACGAGGTGCAGACGGGCGCCGGGATTACCGGCACGGCGTGGGCTTACCAGCAGCTCGGCCTCGAGCCTGACATCGTGGCGTTCGGCAAGAAGGTACAGGTCGGCGGGATCATGGCTGGCCGCCGCGTCGACGAGGTCGCCGACAACGTGTTCCGGGTGCCCAGCCGGATCAACTCCACCTGGGGCGGCGGCCTGGTTGACATGGTGCGGTCGCGCCGGAACCTGGAGATCATCGAGGCCGACGGCCTGTTCGACAACGCAGCCAACGCTGGCGGCTATCTCCTCGCTGAGCTGCGCGACCTCGGTGACCGGTACGCCGGGCTGGTCAGCAATGTCCGCGGCCGCGGCCTGATGTGCGCCATCGATCTGCCCAGCCAGCAGCTGCGCGACCAGCTCATAACCGGGCTGCGCGACAGTCAGGTACTGGTGCTGGGATGTGGCGAGCGCGGCATCAGGTTCCGCCCAGCCCTGAATGTGACCGAGGACGAGCTGCAGGTCGGCGTGCGTGCACTCGACACCGTGCTGGAGCGGCTGGCTGCCGAAGCGCACCCTGAGGACATCAAAGTGGGGTCGTGATCGGCCCCGCGCCACAAGAGGGCGCAAGTCTGCGAGCTGCAAAGACGCCGCCACCGCCGCTGCTGCGGCTGGCGCGTAGGCCGCTGTCGCTGACGGGCAGGCGACCCAGCTTTCCCCCGCGGCCTGTATTTCGCGGCCGCACGCGTGTTCGACCCGTATTAGCGGATCTGGAAGGCCGGGCCGCTGGGCGGCGATGAGTATGTGCTGAGTGCCGATGAGACCGGCGTGCCGGTCCGCCGCCGCATTTACCAGGGCCTGCCGCCTGGGCCCGGCCGCCCGGTGCGGTGGGAAACGACTACGCCCACTGCGGCACCCTGGCCTGCCTGACCTACCTGGCCGCCTACGTGCCCGCGCTGTCTGGCCGGCTCCGCTCCGGATCGGGGCCGAAGGACGGGGGATTAGCGCGGGCACGCGGGTCTATACGAGCTATAGGTCTCGCCGGGGTACAGCTTCGGTCACGTTCCTCCCGGCCTACGGGATGGGCGCGCTGGCTGGCTGGATGTTCTGGTTGATGTGGAACACATTGTCCGGGTCGTAGCGGTCCTTGACCCGCGCGAGCCGGTCGTAGTTGCCGCGGTAGGAGGCTTTGATCCGGTCCTGGCCCTCGTTCATCATGAAGTTGATGTAGGCGCCGCCGGCCGAGGTCGGGTGCAGTTCCTGCCAGTAGTCCCTGGCCCATTGCGAGATGAGGCCGGCGTTGGCCGGGTCGGGGTCGACGCCCGCGATGATGCCGGCCCAGCCGCCGTCGCGGTAGGCGAAGGCTGTCGCGTCGGCGGGCACGCGGCTGGTGGCCCCGTCGATGGGGTACATGTGCATGGTGGAGTGGCCGGTGGGCAACTGCTCGCCGTACTTGGCGTGCACGTCGATCGCGGTGTCGGAGATCTCGTTGAAGAAGTCCGCCCGCCAGTACCATTGCAGTCCGGCCGGGTAAAGGGCATCGAACGCGCTCTGCAGCATGCTGAACGGCATCTCCTGCAAGCCGACCAGCAACGGCGAGCCGTAGGTCTTGACCGGCTCGAGCACCTCGTCGGCCCGGTCGTGTGATCCGGTGTAGCACCAGACGATGCCGCAGGACTTGCGGCCCCAGAGTTCCTCGGGGAACGGCGGGGCGGGCGGGATGGTGATCAGCGCGATGAAGCCGCTCAGTTCCTCCGGCAATGATGGCAGCAGCTCCCGGTACCAGCGCATCACCTCGGGGGTGTCGGCGAGGTCGTACAGGACCGGGCCGCCGATGATCGTGCCGTGATCGCCGATGTCGTGGCAGCGGAACGTGAACGAGGTGACGATGCCGAAGTTCCCGCCGCCGCCGCGCAGGGCCCAGAACAGGTCGGGGTGGGAGTTCTCGCTGGCGGTCACGAACGTGCCGTCGGCCAGCACGACGTCGGCGGAGAGGAGGTTGTCGACGGTCAGGCCGAAGCGCCGGGAGAGGTAGCCGATGCCGCCGCCGAGGGTCAGGCCGGCCACGCCGGTGGACGCGAGGAAGCCGGAGGGGGTGGCCATGCCGAACGCCACGGTCGCGTGGTCGACGTCTCCCCAGGTGCATCCGGCGTCGGCGCGGACGGTGTGATTCTCGGGGCTGATCGTGGTGCTGCGCAGCAGCGAATGGTCGATGACCAGGGCGTCGTCCGATACCCCGAGGCCGGCCGCGTTGTGGCCGCCGCCCCGGACGGCGATCTCGACGCCGTGCTCGCGGGCGAACCGCACGCAGGCGATTACGTCGGCGGTGTCGCGGCAGCGGGCGATGGCGGCCGGGTGCTTGTCGATCATGGCGTTGTAGACGGCACGCGTGTCGTCGTACCCGTGATCTCCGGGCAGGATCACGCTGCCGCGCAGGGCGGCGGCTAGTTGCTTGTACGGAGCGGTGGCAACGCCCGCTGATGTGGTCATTGTGTCCCCTTCAGGTGCATCGTTTGGAGGTTAGGGTGCACACCGAAGTTAGGGCTAGCACCGTTCGCGTAGCGTTCGCGCGTACGCGCTCGCGTCAGCCGGCCGGGAGAACGCCGGGGGACGGGGCACGAACACCACGCCTGATGAGATCATGCTGGCAGCGTCGGAGCAGCTCGACACTGCCGTGGGCGGACGCCATCTCGGCGGCGGAGCGCAGCCGCGAGATGGCCATCTCCTCCCCGTCGTGGGCAGCGCGCAGCCGCATTACCTCGGGCAGCCACCAAAGGTCGTCCCGTTCCCTCCCGGTGACGAGAGCGGCGTCCAGGCTCGCTTGTGCGGCGTCGAGCCGATCGTTCCGTGCTAGCAGGTCGGCGAGCAGCGACAGCCAGTACGGCCTGCGACCGAACGAGCCCGCTGTCTTGAGGTTGCCGATGCCCCGCCGGGCCAGGTCAATACCCGACTCGTCCGCGCGAGACCAGCCGTCCAGGATTAGCCCCCACTCCCGGTAGTAGGCAAAGCCATACCGGCCGCAAAGCGCCTGCAGCTCGCCGACCGTGTCCCTCAGCTCGGACAAATCGTGGCGCATCTGGTAGGTGATGGAGCCGTAGGCCAGGGCCACAGCCAGACAGTACGGGTGGTCGATCGCCCTGGCCAGTTTAATGGCTGCCTGACAAGCGGACAGGGCCTCGGTGTCGTGGCCAAGCAGCCAGTGGGCGTGTGCCGCCCAGGCGGTGCCTTGCACATCGGCCCTGGTGCCGACGCTCAGCCAGACGCCACCGCTCGCCAGCTTGGCGGCGAGCTCGAGATGACGCAAGCCCTCTGCAGGCATCCCCAAGCTGACGGCCGACCCGCCGACAGCGAAATGAGCCGGACCGCTCAGCTCGGAGTCGGGATCGACAAGGGTCAGCGCACGGGTGGCCGTCCGGTATCCATCAGCGATGCGCCCTTGAACGAACTGCGTCGCCCAGAGCGCGACCAGGCCGGCGAGCGTCGAGTCTCGGCGGCCAAGTGATTCCGCGAGGTCGATCGACCGTTCGAGTGCCCGCTGCAGCTCCGGTGACGAGTAACCGTACCTGGCGTTGAGCGGTGCAGCCATGGCTTCCAGGACTTCGAGTTCCTGCCTATCCCTGTCTTTCCCCTCCGGCAGGTTGCGCACGATCGACAGTGCCTCCTTGTGCAGCCGGATCGCCTCAGCATGGGCAAACATGCCTGCTGCGACGTCCGCAGCGCGCCGGTAATAGGCCACTGCCCGCCCCGGCCGCCCGCCGCGCGCATACTGCTCCGCGAGCTGAGCAG
>DASXIA010000175.1:0-4781 GCA_036488155.1 Streptosporangiaceae bacterium
GTCCTTTGCGCAGAGCGGAGTGCTGGCGTTCAACTGGGCAGGCCAGCCGACTGGGGGTGTGAGGCTGCTCCGTCCCGGAACTAGCGGCGGGAATCTCACCAGGCACAGCCAGCTTGCCGTTGCAGGCACGATAGGCCCGTACGCCGTGGTCGGCAGCGTGTTGTCGGGCGATGGCTCGATCATTACAGCAGTGGCAACTATTCAAGCGGTGGCAACTTCGGTCTCTACAGTCAGGCACGCTGGCAGCGACCTGCCCATGGCTCAGGCTCCGGGCAGTTCGAAGATCGTGCAGTTCTCTGTCCGGACTGGCCGGGCCATCCGCACTCTCTGGCGCTCGCGTTCTCAGGCGAGTGCTCTGGAGCAGCTCATCAGGCGACGTTCTGGTAGTGCAGGCCCCGGCGACCAGGAACGGCAGACACATGATCATCGGCGTCCTGCACGGCAGCCATCTCACGCCCATCCCTGGGGTGCCCGCGCGAATCAGCCGTCCCGGGCAGGTGGTCGCAGGATTTCCAGTGCCCGCCCTGGCCTTCTGATGGGGCTCAGCCGACGCTCCGCGCATACCACGGCCGCCTTGGCAGCGCCTACGTCCTCCCGGATTCCACGATCAACTCCGGGCGCTCGGCGACCACTGCGTCGTGTCAAACTCTGCCCATGGACAACACGGCTTACAGTCCGATCGGCCTGCTGCATCCGGGCGAGATGGGGGCTGCCGTCGGGCGGTGCCTGACGGATGCCGGAAACACGGTTTTGTGGGCCTCGGAGGGTCGGAGCAAGCAGACGGCGGCGCGGGCGGCCGCAGCCGGGCTGACTGACGCCGGAACGCCGAGAAAGCTCGCTGCCGAGGCGGCGGTGATTCTCTCGATCTGCCCGCCGCATGCAGCGCTGGACACTGCCTGGGCGGTGCACGGCTTTACCGGCCTTTACCTGGACGCCAACGCGATCTCTCCGGGTACTGCGCGTGAGGTCGGGCAACTGATCACCGGCAACGGCGGTCGGTACGTGGACGGCGGCATCATCGGCCCGCCGCCGGCGACAGCCGGGAGTACCCGCCTCTACCTGTCCGGCCCGGACGCCGCGCAGGTGCAGCAATTGTTCGCTGGCACACCGCTGGACGCACGTATCGTGAGCGGCGCAGTGACAGCCGCGTCCGCGGTGAAAATGGCCTACGCCTCCTGGACCAAGGGAACGACCGCGATGCTACTGGCCGCTCGCGCCCTCGCTCGGGCCGACGGCGTCGAAGACACCCTGCTGGCTGAATGGTCGGAGTCCCAGCCGCAGCTTGCCGGTCAGTCGGCTCAGTCGGCTCGGTCTGCCGCCACGAAAGGCTGGCGCTGGGTAGGCGAGATGGAGGAGATCGCGCAGTCCATGGCCGCTGCCGGCTTGCCGGACGGATTCCACCAGGCCGCAGCCGAGGTCTTCCGCCGCAGCCCGCACCTGCCTGACGTCGGCCCCGGCGCCGACCTGACCGCGACAGTCCTGAGGGGTCTGACCGGCAGCGACTAATGCCACGCGGGCCGGCGTACCTGGAATGTCGCGAATGGCGGCAGCCGGGCGCAGCAATGAGTCCAGCGAGCTTCACCAGCTAAGCCGACCTAATACTCCAACCTTGTCCACGATCTGACGTGGCGCGTGCAAGTTGAGACGGCCGGAGGTGAAGCCAGTCTGCAATGCTGGCCGCATGAGTGCGCCCCCGGATGACCTGCCTATCTACCGAGTCCTGACCGGCCCCGATGACGCGGACTTCTGCCGCCGGGTCAGCGAGGCGATCGCGCTTGGCTACAACTTGCACGGAGGCCCCGCTGTGACCTTCGACGGCGGGCACGTGATCGTCGCACAGGCGCTGCTGTGGCCTGGAGGCGGCAATGTGCCCGAGGGCTAGCGATCACATCGGGAACGGGCAGCTGGCTGACGTGATCTCGGCTCAGCAGCCGGCCAGCCGCTCGGAGAGATAAGAGACGAGGCCGTCAATGCCGATCCGGTCTTGCTTCATCGAGTCGCGCTCGCGCACGGTGACTGCCTGGTCGTCAAGGGATTCGAAGTCCACCGTGACGCAATACGGCGTACCGATCTCATCTTGCCGCCTGTACCGCCGGCCGATCGCGCTAGCGTCGTCGAACTCGCAGTTCCAGTGCTGCCGCAGGGTCGCGGCGACGTCCCTGGCCTTGGGTGAAAGGTCAGCGTTGCGCGACAGCGGCAGGACGGCGACCTTGATCGGAGCAAGCCGCGCGTCCAGCCGGAGCACGGTGCGCTTCTCCATGTTGCCCTTAGCGTCCGGTGCCTCGTCTTCGGTGTAGGCCTCCAGCAAGAACGCGAGCATCGAGCGGTCGACGCCCACCGCAGGCTCGATCACGTACGGGATGTAGCGCTCGTTCGTCTCCGGATCGAGGTAGGACAGGTCCTGCCCGGATGCCTTGCTGTGGACGCCGAGGTCGTAGTCGGTGCGGTTGGCGAGGCCCTCGAGCTCCCCCCACTCCGTGCCGGGGAAGTCAAACCGGTATTCCAGGTCAACAGTCCGCTTGGAGTAGAACGACCGCTTTTCCGCGGGATGCTCGTACCTGCGGAGATTCTCCTTGCTGAGGCCAAGGTCGAGGAACCACGATTCCCTGGCCTCGATCCAGTACTCGTGCCACTCCTCGTCCGTGCCGGGCTTGACGAAGAACTCCATCTCCATCTGCTCGAACTCGCGGGTGCGGAAGATGAAGTTGCCTGGCGTGATCTCGTTCCGGAAGGACTTGCCGATCTGGCCGATGCCGAACGGCATTTTCTTCCGCGATGTCTGCAGCACGTTCTTGAAGTTGATGAAGATGCCCTGAGCGGTCTCGGGCCGCAGATAGGCCAGCCCCGACTCGTCCTCGGTGGCACCGAGGAACGTGCGCAGCATGCCGTTGAAGTTCCGCGGCTCGGTAAACGCCCCTTTCGTCCCGCAGTGCGGGCAGGCGAGATCCGCCAGTCCGTTCTCCGGTAGCCGACCGTGCTTCTCCTCATACGCCTCGAGCAGGTGGTCGGCCCGGAAGCGGTAATGGCAGGACTGGCACTCGGTCAGCGGGTCGGTGAACTGGGTGACGTGGCCGCTGGCCTGCCAGACCTCCGTAGCCAGGATCACGCTGGAGTCGATGCCGACGATGTCGTCACGGGCATGGACCATCGAGCGCCACCACTGGCGCTTGATGTTGTTCTTGATCTCAACGCCCAGCGGCCCGTAGTCCCAGGCGGCGCGCAGCCCGCCGTAGATCTCGCTGGACGGGTAGACGATGCCCCGCCGCTTGGAAAGGCTGACGATGGTTTCCATGCGATCGCTGCGTTTTGCCATGTGAGTCTCCATCCGGCTGGCGGTCGGCGGCCTGTTGTGACGTGCGCGAAGCCCGGTACGGGCGGCGGCGGTGGTGCCAGCTTAGCGGTCGCCGAGGATAGCCGTCGCATGACTTTCCGCGACCGCCAGGGGGTTAGGTGCCAGGTAGCAGGCGGTAACCTGGGCCACGACCGTCGTGACGCGCAAATCCGCCAGGCTCACCTCGCCGGCTAGCGGCTGGCTGGCAAGCGGGCCGAAAGGACTGCCCTGTGACCACCAACCGCCCGGCCCGGCAATCCCGGCCCAGGCCAACCCGGTCCGGGCAGCGGGCGAGGCCGCTGCCGAAGGGCAACAGCCTGTACACGCCTGAGGCATCCCCCGCCAGGCAGGCGACCGAGCGCCGCAGTGCCCGGCCGCTGATCTACCTGTATCAGCTGCCCCGCTGGGTGGCACCGCTACTACTGGTCGTATTCCTCATCGCCGGGCTGGCGCTCCACGGCCCGCTTGGCGGCCTGGCGCTCTGCGTCGTAGCCGCCGTACTCGCCTGGCTCGCCGCGCTGTCCTGGCCGCGGCTTACCGCGGGCGGCCGCCTGGGCCGGGTTCTCGCGGTCGCGCTCATGCTCGTGCTTGCTGGATACCAGGCCAGCCGCTAATCCGGGCCGTCAGCAGCACTAGAACCGGCAGGTGCCGCCGCTGCCCCGAAGGCCTGGCTGTCGCTGCCCTTCTCAAAGAAGCTGACCGCGATGAGGCCGGCCACGAACACGGCCACCATCCCGATCAGCAGCGCTAGTTCCGAGGCACTGATCTTCGTCGTGCTGCCCGGCGTCAGTACCACGAGGATCTCCCGGATGACGGCGATCAGCCCGACGACAATGAATGGCTGGGCCACCAGTCGATGCGCGCGCAGCGACAGCACGACTGTGTAAACGATCTCCACCAGGATCAGGACGAGCAGGACCCGGTCGAGAAGAACGGGGGCGGCCGACGAGATAGGGCCGTCAGCCCCGTCGATGAAGTCAACGATGGCGGAGATGAGCACCACTGCGGCCAGCGCGATGAGCACTACCCCTACCGTGATCGCGACGACGTCCTGTGCGTGTTCCAGGGCCCAAATCCAGCGCCGCACCGAGGGTGCGCTGCGCCAGCGCACCGACTTGGCGGACGTGGGCTCAGTCGGAGCAGCCGCGGACGGCCCAGCTGGCTCGTGTTCCCCGTTGGGCAGCGGTATGCCGGTCATTTCGACATTGTGACCATTCGCATACGTGTGCGCAGGCTGTTATCGCGTCATGACAAGTCGGTCACGCAGGAGACCGCGCGCATCGCTGATCCAACGGTCGATCGGCGCGAGGCCCTAGCCGCCTGGTGCGGAGGTCCGTGCTAACCAGTCGGCCCGCACCTTTCGCGGTGTCTTTGGCGGGCGTGTCCTAAGCTCTATGCCATTTCTTGCCATTTCTCAGGGAGAACATAGATCTCGCGGGGGTATTAGCTG
>DASXIA010000384.1:0-5736 GCA_036488155.1 Streptosporangiaceae bacterium
AGGTGTTCCCGCAGTTCTTCGTCTACGACCAGCCGGCGAACTCCAGCTTCACGGGCGACCTGTTCAACGTCGGCAGCGGTCCGCTGGCCAGCAACAACACGACGATCGACAGCTACTTCAGCGGATCGGGCGAGGTCACGCTCTCGTCGGACACCACGCTGCACGTCTACGCCTTCGGCTACGACAGCGACCGGAGCGCAGGCACCTACACGCTGGACGACCTGTCCGTGACGGCCACGCATATCAACGCCGGGTCGTAATCGACTCAGCCTGCAAGATCGAGGCCCGTACCCTTCCGGGGGTACGGGCCTCTTGATATTGATCGCCTCTACCGAGTCCGCGCGTTCGTTACCGGCACCGGTTCCTCCTCCAGCGGCCGGGAGTGCTTGATGACGGTCAGGCCCGCGGCTCGTGCTCGGGTTGACATGCCGGTGTCGTAGGTCACAAGGGTTACCTCCCTCGCGGCGAGGGCCTGGATTGCCAGGGTCCGGTCGATGATCTCGTCATCGTTTGTCGGCAGGCGAACATGTCCAGGCGGATCAAAGACCATCTCAACCGTGACCTCGCCGCGAGGGATAGCTCCCTGACCGATGCATCAGAAGTCTGCTGCGCTCAGCACGGCCGGACCGGTGGAGCTCGCAAAGACCCGGTCGACCACGGCAAGCGTGTAGCCCGCTCGCCAGCGGCGTCCCGGTTCCCGGCCTTCTTGAGGCCGTCCAGTTCGTCAACGACGATGATCGGAACGAGTGGTAGCGGAGGCGCTGGTCAGAGAGAACTGTCTTCGGCAACTGACCTGGCCGGGCTCGGCGCGACACCGAGGCAGGCGAGTCGGGCTCCGACCGGCAGCGCGCCTGCCGGGGACGCCGTTAGCATCGTGCCGGTAGCATCCGGCTTCGTGCACGCTAGTTTCTTCGAGCCCGCCGGTCCGGGCAGATTCGTCGCAACCGGCGCGACAGCCGGACCGTGGAGTGCCGACGCTCAGCACGGCGGGCCGCCGTCCGCGCTAGCCGCCCGTGAACTCGATCGACACGAGCCGGACGAGAACTTGCGGCTCGCCAGGGTTGCCGTTGACATCCTGCGCCCGGTCCCGCTCGGCCTGCTGACCGCCCAGACCCGGACGCTCCGGCCCGGCAAGCGCGTTGCCCTGCTGGAGACGGTCCTGGAGTCTGGCGGGCAGCCAGTCCTGGTAGCCCGAGGGTGGCGGATCGCGAAGCTGACCGGCGCGCCCGTCGCGACCAGGGCGGCAGCCGTGTCTGAGATCCCGGCTGCGGCGAAAGCGCCGCGGTTCCCTGGCGGCAACGTGGACGGCTACCTGAGTCACATTGAGTGGCGATTCGAGGCCGGGAACTTCGACGAGCCGGGCCCGTGCAAGACGTGGGCGAGGCCGCGCATCCCGCTCTTGCCCGGCGAGGACATTTCGCCAATGTCTCGCACCCTGTTGCTCGCCGATTCCGGCAGCGGGGTCAGCATGGCCCTGGATCCCAGGATCTACATCTTCATTAACGTCGACCTGACGGTGATTCTGCATCGTGACCCGGTCGGCGAATGGCTGCTGCTCGACGCGGCGACCACCATGGACGGCACCGGCACGGGCCTGGCTGAGACAAGGCTCTCGGACTGCGCCGGGGAGGTCGGGACCGGCGTCCAGACTCTTCTGGTCTCACCGCGGTAGCAAGCAAGGGTGACGGCCGGGAACGGGCAGGTTTCCCCCGCAGCGAAAGCCGCCGAGCGAACGCTGCGGCGGCTGGTGCGGTCCGCTCCAGGGCTGACCGTCTTGACCGGCGGCCAGACTGGCGTCGATACCTACGCTGCGCTGGCCGCGCTGCAGGCGGGCCTGACCGTGCACTTGGTCCTCCCGGCCGGCTTCCGCCAAGAGGACGGCCCGCTGACACCAGCGCGCCGGCGTCGCTTTGCCGGCGCTAGCCTGCATGAGCTGCCGTCGGCCAGCTTCAGGTACCGGACGTGGACTTGTGCCTACCTGGCTGATGCAGTGCTGCTGCTCGACCCGGCCGGCGGCTCAGGCTGCCGGGAGACCGTCCGAGCGGCGACGCGCCTCGGTCGGCCGCTGCTGGTCTCCCGGTCGGGTGGGCTGACAGCAGCGCAGACAGCAGACTGGCTGGCCAGTACGGGCGCGCGTGTCCTCATGGTGGCAGGGTGCCGGGCTAGCGTCCTGGCGAGCAAGGGCAAGGGTCGCGGGCTGCGCACCGAACTCGCGGGGATCACGGCTGGCGCCCGGCACTACCACGACGAGCTGATCGCCGCAGCCGATAGATAGGCCGCAGCCCACACACCCTAACGGTTTGGTGGCTTCTGCCAGGCGATTTGCCGCTTATGCGGTTGCCTAAACTTCAGGGAGTGAAGCCTTGCGCAGCACGAGTGAATTACCGGGCTTCCCAGTCGATCGGGATCGCCTTGGCCTCGTCCGGGTGCCGCTCAAGCCAGCTACGCGCGAACGGGCACAGCGGCACGAGAGTCATGCCTTCGGCCGCAGCCTTGCGGATGGCCGCCCGGACTAGTTCGCCGCCGAGGCCGCGACCCCCTAGTGCCTCGGGCACCTCGGTATGCACGAGTATCAAACGTCCCGCTCGCGTGCGGTACATCAGTTCTGCGAGCTGTCCGTCGGCCCTGATCTCTAGCTGAGAGCCGTCCTGGTTGTCGGTCACCGCAACGTCGCTCATGCTGTTCATCGTCGCATCAGCGCTCGTCTGGTTCTGCTGCGGCGTCACTGTTGGCCGGCGTCAGCAGCACCTCGGCGCCTATCGGCCGGAATCCAGCCCGCAGGAACGCGCGGACGCTGGCCGCGTTGCCCGGAGCGATCTGGGCCCAGACCGCCTCGCCGTCCGGGACCAGGTGCCTGGCTGCCGATGCCAGCCGAGTGCCCAAGCCGGCGCACCGGTGCTGCGGATCCACTTCGATGGCCGTCTCCCACCGGCCGCCCACGCCCCGGCCGAGCGCCAGGACGCCGCCCGCTGCCTGCCAGGCCCGGACGTCATCCCGATAGCGCAGCGCCCGCTCGATCCGCGCGTGTGGTGCAGTCGGCGTGGGGCTGCTCGGCGCGCAGCCGCGTGCCGGCAGCTCGCCCGGAGGTGGTTCAGGCTGGGCCGGATCGATCTCGACCAGCATCAGGTCGCGCGGCGGCGCTCCGGGCAGCGCGGTGGCGCAGGTCAGCATGTCGATGCAGCCGGATTGGCGGCCGAGGCGCTGGCCGAGCGCATGCAGGAAACTGGCGCTGAGCGGCGCGGCGAGATCGTCCGCGGGCAGTTGGGCAGCGATCCACCCAGGATCGGTGTCGGCGAATACCACTGCGAACGCGGTGAGAGCGATCACCCCGGCATCGCGCTCCCCTGGCTGAGCGAGGATCTCGACTCTCCCGTCGGGGGGCGGAAACTCGCCTGCCGCGGCAGCGTCCAGCAGATCAGCCAGCCTGCTCCGGGCGTGAGCTCGGTCGTTAGCCCGGATATCCGCTATCTGGGTCACTCCGCGGGCGCTCATGGATGTGAGTTTTCTGTTGCCAGGCAGGGCAACACCAGGTCACCAATCATCCTGGGCGAGATTCGATTACCGGTAGGCCGAGATCCCGGTGATGGCCTGACCGAGGGCAAGCGTATGGATCTCCTCAGTGCCCTCGTAGGTGAGCACGGATTCCAGGTTGTTGGCGTGCCTGATCACCGGGTACTCCAGGGTCACGCCGTTCGCGCCGAGCACGGTGCGTGCCTCGCGGGCGATGTCGATCGCGGTCCTGACGTTGCTCATCTTGCCAAGGCTGATCTGCTCCGGGCGGATCGTGCCAGCCTCCTTGAGCCTGCCCAGGTGCAGCGCGAGCAGCTGCGCGCGCTGCAGGTCAGCGAGCATCCAGGCGAGCTTGCGCTGGGTGAGCTGGAACCCGCCGATCTTCTGCCCGAATTGCTCCCGCGTCCGGGCGTACTCCGCGGCGGCCTCGAAACAGGACCTGGCCGCGCCCGTGACGCCCCACAAGATGCCGTACCTGGCTTCGGACAGGCAGGACAGCGGTCCTTTGAGACCGGTTACCCCTGGCAGGACCGCGCTGGCCGGCAGCCTGACGTCGTCGAAGTACAGCTCCGAGGTAATCGACGCGCGGAGCGACAGCTTCTTATGGATGTTGCGCGTACTGAACCCGCGAGTGCCCCGGGGGACCAGGAAGCCCCGGATGCCGTCGTCAGTGGCGGCCCAGACCACGGCGATGTCGGCTATCCCCCCGTTAGTGATCCACATCTTGGAGCCACTGAGAATCCAGTCGCCACGTTCCCTGGTCGCATGGGTTTTCATGCTGGCCGGGTCCGACCCGTGATCGGGTTCCGTCAGGCCGAAGCACCCGACGGCATCCCCGGCCGCCATGCGCGGCAGCCACTCTTCCTTCTGCTCGTCGGAACCGTACTTCCAGATCGGGAACATCGCGAGCGAGCCCTGGACGGAGACCAGGCTCCGCAGGCCAGAGTCGGCGGCCTCGAGTTCCCGGCAGGCGACGCCGTAGGCGATCGCGCCCATCCCGGCGCAGCCGTAGCCCTTCAGGTGCATGCCGAGCAGGCCAAGCTTGCCGACTTCTGGAAACAGTTCCCTCGGCAGCGTGCCTGCCTCGAACCAGTCGGCGATGTTCGGCAGGATGCGGTCCGCCCCGAACTTCCGGACGGTGTCGCGGACCAGCCGCTCGTCGTCGGCGAGCTCGTCGTCAATGCGAAGCAGGTCGGTCGGCGCGGGATCCGTCGTGCGCGACATTTGGCTGGTCCTCTCTGCGGGCCCGGGGCTGGCCGTTGCATTGTCGCTAGCGTATGCGGAGCCAAGCCGGGGCGAGCGGGGTGGCCCTGACTCGGGCATCATGGCTTACATGAATGAAGCAAATGGCGGGAACGGAGCCCAGGGGCCTGATCCTGGCTCCGGCGGCTCGGATAACTGGGCCAGTCCTGGGAGTGGCTCCGGCCGGCCCCACGGACCGAGCGGACCCGGCGGCTGGGGCGGCCCCGGCGGTTTCCGCGGCAAGCGGCTGGAACGCAAGCTCGAGGGGCGCTGGATCGCGGGCGTCTGCGCCGGGCTGGCTGATTACCTGGGCATCGACGCGAACCTCATCCGGGTCGCCCTGGCGGTGCTGGTCCTGTTCGGCGGGTTCGGCGCGCTGGCATACGTGTTGGCCTGGGCGCTTGTGCCCGAGGAAGGCGAGTCAGCCTCGATCGCCGAGAAGATCATCAACAAGAACGGCGTGTCAGGCGGGCAAGGTTAGCCCGAGCGGTAGGTAGCCGGTCCGGGGGTCCTGGGAGCCAGTTCGCGTGACGGCTGAGCGGGTTGGGACGCCCGCTTTGCCGGCAGTGCCGTTCGTCCCCTATGCTGGCGTGGTCCCCGACGGCGGGCGCCACGGGCAAGGCGGCGAAATCCGTCGAGCCCCCATCGTCTAGCGGCCTAGGACACCGCCCTTTCAAGGCGGCGGCACGGGTTCGAATCCCGTTGGGGGCACTGCTCGCCGGGTAGGCGGACGGTACACATGGTCCTGTAGAGCAGCTAGGAGTGCTCGCCACCCTGTCAAGGTGGAGGTCGCGGGTTCAAATCCCGTCAGGACCGCGCAGGCCGGGGCACCCCGGCACGGTCAGGTAGCTCAGTCGGTATGAGCGTCCGCCTGAAAAGCGGAAGGTCGGCAGTTCGATCCTGCCCCTGACCACCACTCTTACCAGCGCAAACGCTAAGCGCTTCATCGTTGCTGTTCTGGCTTGCTAACGGATTTGCTAACAG
>DASXIA010000469.1:0-14323 GCA_036488155.1 Streptosporangiaceae bacterium
CCGGGTCCCGGCCGGAGCTGGCCGGGCAGGGCGGGCGGGTGGTCAGGCTCGGCCTGCTCACAGCAGCGGGCGGCGGAACGGGCGCAGCCTTGCTGCTGCTCACGCCGGCCCGCGGTTTCGAATTCGTCGCGCCGGCGCTGATCGCTCTTGGATCGCTGGTAATCCTGTGCCGCCGCCCGGTTCCGGCGCGGCCGGCGGATCCAGTCCCCGGCTGGCTCTCGCAGGCAGGGGTCTTCGCGGTCGCAATCTATATCGGGTACTTCGGCGCGGCGGGCGGCGTGCTGATGCTTGCGGTGCTGATCCGCCTGTTCAGGCAGTCGCTAGCCAGGACAAACGCCCTGAAGAACGCGATCTCAGGCTTGGCTAACGCGGTCGCCGGAGTCGGGTTCGCGATCTTCGGACCGGTGCAGTGGGCTGCCGCGCTGCCGTTGGCGGCCGGCTTCCTCGTCGGTGGCTGGATCGGGCCCGCACTGGTGCGCCGCCTGCCCGCCGCGGGGTTGCGTTTGTTCGTCGGCGTCTGCGGCCTCGCCGTCGCCGTCCGCCTCGGCATCAGCGCGTACTGACCGGCGCAGTCGGCTACTTAAGTCGCACCCGGACGTCGTGGTCGCTGCTCAGCTCGGGCTCCGGCAGGTCGACCAGTTGCAGCACATCCGGGCCGCCAGGCGCCGTCATCACAACCGCACGCATGCGCCGGCCTCCGATCTGGCTGAGTTTGCAGGATCCCGTCGGGGACGATGCCCCGGCTGCAGCCTGATGACACGCCCAGGGCAGACCCTGCCAGTTTCCCGGCCCTCGAAGCCCGATATGAGCGATTTACCCCAGGCACAACAGCAGAGCGTGGTGCGGCCCTTCAGCCGTCACGCAGGCCGCTCCGTGCTCTGGCCGACTTCGATCAGGTGACCGTCGGGATCGCGGATGTAGGCGCGGATTTCCCGGCCATGGTCCTTGGGCTCGGTGAGGAACTCGGCCCCCTTCGCCGACCACTCCGCGTAAGCCTGGCTGATATCGGCGACCCGGAGGTTGATGAAGGCACTGGTCAGGTCGGGATCCGCAGGCGGCGCCAGGGTCACGGTGGGTTTGTCGTCCGTCGGGCCACCGCCGTCGTTGAGTATGAGCCAGCTGTTGGCCATCTTCATGATGACGGGATCGCGTTCAACCAGCACCTTCGCCCCGAACACGGACCGATAAAACTCCCGAGACCGGTCCTGGTCAGACACAACGAGGAAATGCGTCACTACGAAACCGGTCTGCGGGGCGGGAAACTCCAGGTCGTCACTAGCCATCTGCATGCTCCACTGTGAGAGGGTCAGGACACCCACCGGTCCCGGCCCACCCAGAACGGCGCCCGCAGCGATGCTCGCAACAGCTTTCCCGCGGCGTTCCTTGGTAGCGAGGGAACGAGGGTCACGCCGGTCGGACACTTGAACCCGGCCAGCCGCTGTCGGGCATACCCGATCAGCTCAGCCGTGAACTGATCACCGGTATACGGACCGGTGCGCGCCACTACTACCGCGTGCACGGTCTCACCCCACCGGTCGTCGGGGATGCCGATGACTGCCACATCCGCGACAGCAGCATGGCCCGCCAGCACCGCCTCCACCTCGCCGGGGAACACGTTCTCGCCGCCGGTGATGATCACGTCACGGAGCCGGTCGGTGATCGTCAGGTACCCGCGCGCGTCGATGGTCCCGACATCACCGGTCCGGTAGAACCCGTCCGGCGTCAGCGCGGCGCTCGTGGCCCCCGGGTCAGCCCAGTAACGCGGCACTGGCGCGGCGCCGCGAACCTGGATCTCACCTCGTTCCCCGAGCCTCACTTCCCAGCCGAGCGACGGCCGGCCGGCGGTGCTGAGCAGCCCCCGTGCGGGATCGTGGTCGGCTGGGGATAGCGAGCTGATCGGCAGCGGCCCGGTCTCCGTACTCGCGTAGACCTGCCGGAACCGGCAGCGAAGCACGCTTACTGCCTGCGCCAGCACATCGGGCCTGATCGGCGATGCGCCGTAAACGATCTCGACGAGGCTCGACAGGTCCGGCCGCAGCGCGCGCAAGCTGACCTCCGCCATCACTGCCTGGATGAGCGTCGGCGCCAGCAGCGTCAACTCGATCCGGCGAGCAGCCAGTTCGTCCACGAAACTGACGGCTTCGAAGCCGCGGAGAAGGTGCAAGTGACCACCGGTCAGCAGGACGCATGCGACATTCGCGATCGCGGCCGGATGGTACAGCGGCAGGGCGCACAGGTGCCGTGCGCCAGGCAGCGCTTCTGGCACCTCCAGCTTCATGACTGTCGCCGCTGCGATCAGCTGCTGATGGGTCTGCGGCACGAGCTTGGGCGAGCCAGTGGTGCCGCTGGTGTGCACCAGCACAGCGGGCTCGGGTCCACGGAGCCTGCCGGCGGGCCGCGGCGGGAGACTGCCGGCGCCAGGAGTCCCGCTTATGTCCGCTCCGGCCATCAATACGGGAACGTGATAGTCGAGCCCTGCGGCAGCCTGCTTGGTCGCGGTGCCGCAATCCTCATCGGCGACGATCGCGACCGGCTGCATCGCTCTCAGCAGCGCGGTCATCTCCGGCAGAGCGAGCCGCCAGTTGACGGCGGCGGGAAGGGCGCCGGCCCGGATCAGGCCGGTCATCGCCGTCACCCAGCCGGTCTGGTTACGCGCGATGATAGGCACCACATCGCCAGGTCCGATGCGAGCCGCAGCGAACTCAGCGGCCCGCCGGTCAGTCGCCGCCGCAAGTTCCGCATAGGTCAGTTCGCCGCCGAGGTAATCACCGATGGCGACCGCGTCCGGCGTGACGGCAGCCCGCCACTCCAGCACATGGATGAGTGAAAACACCGTGATCAGACCCGCGCGACGGTGCGTTCCGCGGCGGTCTTGGGCTCGTGACGGACGTCGCCTGGCTGGCCCATCACGCGCCGCCAGCACGCGAACTCCAGCAGGATGCCGTCCGGGTCCTGGAAGTAGAACGAGCGAACAAACACACCAGGATGCAGTTCGCGCGCAACCCCGAACTCGCTGTCGTCGTGGTCGAGGATCGGGCTGACCCGGACGCCCTTCGCCTTGAGCTTCGCCCGGTACTCGAGAAAGCGCTCCTCCGGCACGTTGAACGCGACGTGGTTCATCGAGCCTACGGCGCTGGTCCACTCGCCGAGGCCCGGCACCGTGACGGGGGCTGAGACACCAGGTACCGGATCGGGTGCCTCCGGGAACCAGAAAAAGGCCAACGCATTGCCGCCGCCCATGTCAAAGAAGAAGTGCTGGCCGGCACCTGCAGGCAACTCGATCGTCTTGATCAGGCGCATGCCGAGTACCTGGGTATAGAACTCCACGGTCCGCTTCATGTCGGAGCAGACCAGCGCCAGGTGATTCACGCCGCCGAGGTCGAATTCTTCGTTGCGCCACTCCATGCGACACCGTCCCAAATGTTGGGTCTCGGAGACCATTCCGGGTGACTATGTATCTGCCGTCCTTCCCGATATTCCTCCGACATTAGGTCGGCCCCTACCCCGCAGCTAAATCTAGGCTTCCTTTCAGCTATGCGCCAGATACCCGCTCGGAGCCATATGTGACCCAGATTGTCAGGGAGTTCGTCGGCAGGCCCTCGCCGGCGGTCGGCCGCGCGGGCGCGGGCGGCCATCCGTGCCAGGGCATCTACTACCGGCCGGCGGGCAGCCGGCCGTCAACGGCGTTCGTCGCTACGCATTACAACGTGGATTTCTCTGAGCATTACCTGTCCGTTCTGCTGGCCGAACGGGGCTATGGCTTCCTTGGCTGGAACACGCGTTTCCGCGGGAACGAGGCGCACTTCCTGCTCGACCACGCCCTCGCGGAGATCGGTGTCGGCGTGGGCTGGCTGCGCGAGCTCGCTGGCATCGAGCGAGTCGTGCTGCTCGGCAACTCCGGTGGCGGGTCGCTCATGGCCGCCTACCAGTCCCAGGCAGTCGAGCCGAACGTCCGTCCAGTGACGGGCATGCGGCCGCTTGCCGCAGTCGAAGACTTGCCAGCTGGTGATCTGTTCGTCGCGCTCGCGGCCCACTCTGGCCGCCCCGAGGTGCTGACGAACTGGCTTGACCCATCGGTGACGGACGAGACCGACCCGCTGTCGGCAGATCCGGACCTGGATCCGTTCAATCCGGCCAACGGGCCGCCGTACAGCGTGGCTTTCCGGGCCAAATACCGCGCTGCGCAGAAAGCGAGAAACGAGCGCATCACCGGCTGGGCGCTCAGCCAGCTCGAGGCCCTGGCCGGCGGCCGGGCAAGGGACCGGCTGTTCCTTGTCCCGCGGAGCTGGGCTGACCTACGGATGATCGATCCTGCCATCGAGCCGTCCGACCGGCGGCCGAACTGGTGCTATCTCGGCGAGCCGGTGAAGGCCAATTACGGCGTCTACGGTGTCGGCACTGTCAGCACGCTGCGCACATGGCTGTCGATGTGGAGCCTGCGCACGTCGCAGTGCACTGCCGCGCCGCACCTGGCCCGGATCACGTTGCCGTCGCTGGTCATCCACGCGACCGCGGACGCTTGCGTCTACGAAAGCGATGCACGGGCGCTGTATGACGCGCTGGCCGCGACCGACAAGCAACTGGTCTTCGTCAAGGCTAATCACTATCTCCAAGAGCCAGCGGGCGCGCGCAGCAAGGCGGCCGACTTGATCGCCGCCTGGGTGGCCAGCCGCGGAGGCTAGCGCCGACAGCCGGTTACGACGTGCCGCTCAGGTTTCAACGCGCATCCGGTTTCAATGCGAATCCTGCCGGGCACGCCGCGCGACAGGGCTCAGCGGTTCCGGACGCCCAGGTCAGACCCACGCGAAAAGGCAGAGAGGTCCCAGGATCGCTGCTTCGTGACTAATGAGAACTGGCCGGACGAACAGGAGGTATGCCCCATGACGACGTACAAGGTGGGCTTCATAGTCGGCAGCCTGGCGACCGCCTCCCTCAACCGCACGTTGGCTAAAGCGCTGATCCGCCTGGCCCCGCCGGAACTGGAGTTCGTGGAGATCCCGATCAAGGACCTCCCGCTGTACAGCTACGACTACGACGCCCACTATCCCGCCGCCGGCAGGGCACTCAAGCACGCCATCGAGTCGGTCGACGCCGTGCTGTTTGTAACCCCCGAGTACAACCGCTCCATGCCGGGCGGGCTGAAGAACGCCATCGACTGGGCGAGCCGGCCGCCAGGGCAGAACTCGTTCAATGGCAAGCCCTCGGCAGTGATCGGCGCGTCGCCGGGCAAGCTCGGGACGGCCCTTGCTCAGCAGGCCCTGCGCCCCGTGCTGGGCTACTGCAACTCTCCGCAGATGACCACGCCGGAGGCGTACATCCATCTCACACCCGGCGTGATAACCGAGGACGGGCAGGTCACTGACGCCAGCACGGCGCGGTTCCTGCAAAAGTTCATAACGCAGTTCGAGGCGTTCATTGCCCAGGCGCTCACCCCTGCGGCCTCAAGGGCCTAGATAGCAGAAGGAGAAGTTCTGCTGATGCGGTAGCCGGATCCGGGTCGAGCCGCGTCAGCTCACCCGTCCGAGGAAGCTAAGCACGCGCTGCGTTAGCAGGGTGGCAGCTCCCTCATCGTAGGAGGGCAGGCTGCTGTCGGCGAACAGGTGCCGATCGCCCGGATACAAGAACAGCTCCGCGTCCTTCGCCATGGTCACGAGGTCCTTTGCAGCATCCAGGTCGCCCTCGTCGGCGAAGAACGCGTCGGAGTCCATCCCGTGAACCTGGACTGGCACACTGGGCGGCCACTCGCTGCTGAATTCCGAGACCGGCATGCACGCCTCGAGGAGCAAGGCTCCTTTCGCGCCGGCCCGCGTCTGCGCCAGCATCTGCGCGGGCAGGACGCCCAGCGAGAAGCCGGCGTAGACGACCTCGGCTGGCAGCGCCTCCGCGGCGGCCCGGCCGCGCTCGATGATGGTGTCGAAGCCAGTCTGCTGGGCGTAACCGACGCCGTCCTCGATGCTCGCGAACGTCCTGCCCTCGAACAGGTCAGGCAGCGTCACGCTGTGTCCAGCCGCGCGCAGCTGATTGGCGAAGTCGCGTAGCCCCTCGGTAAGACCCTGGGCGTGGTGGAACAGGACAACGTCGGTCATGACTACTCCCTTGCGGATTCGGCAAAGCCTGCCGGCACAGAAGCTAGCGGCCGATCCGGACAATCTCCGTCCGGAATAGCACGCAGCGAGCAAGATGGCCTCCATGAAGCCGACCCAGGTCATGATGGTCACAGTCCAAGTACGCGATTTCGGCGCTGCAGTCGCCTGGTACCGCGACGTGCTCGGGCTGTCGGTGCTCTCGCTGGAGCCGGACGAGTTCTGCATGCTCGTACCGCCCGGCAGCACGGGGCCTGCGCTCGCCCTGGCGACCGATCACCCGGACCGGATCTCTCCCCGGCCGGGCATCGGCTGGGCACCGATTCTGGTCGTGGAGGACTTCGACGCCACGGTCGCCGAGCTCCGTCGGCGAGGGGTGAGCTTCGACGCTGACGAGGAGGGCTCTGACGAGGGCTACCGCTTGATGAGGGTCCTTGATCCGGAAGGCAACGCAATCGGCATCACCACCTAACCTGCGCGGCCTTCAGCGCGTGCACACCGTCGGGTGCGTGGTCCGAGAACGGCTGCTGGCTGCCCGCAACCGGTAGACCGAGACATGAGATTGGGACTCGGCGGTGAACGCCGTCCCGGCCCAGTCGGCATGGCGCGCCTCAAGCTCGAACCCGGCGAGTTGCGCCATCAGGTCCAGTTCCGACGGCCAGATGTAACGGTGCGGGCTACGGAACAGCCTTGCCTGCCGGTCGGCGCCGAATGTGAAGTGATGAGAGACGACGTGCTGGTGCAGCACGTCGTAGGTATCCAGGGCGACGTAGCCGGGCGTCGACTTCCAGACGATGGCGCGCTGTCCCGGCGGCAGCTTGCGTAGCTCGGGCACCCACAGCTCGATGACGAACCGGCCACCGGGGGCCATGTGCCGGGCGGCGTTACGGAAACAGGCCACCTGCTCGCTTTGGGTTAGCAGGCAGGAGATCGCGTTGTAGACGAGATAGACGAGCGTGTACGCTCCGGGCGCCCGAGCGGTGGCCATGTCGCCGGCAACTACAGGGATGGCCGTCTCGTCGGCTTTGGTGCGCAGCTGCGCGATCATCGGACGCGATAGCTCGATACCGGTCACCGGCACGCCGCGCTGGGCCAGGGGAACGGCAACGCGGCCGGTGCCGATGGCGAACTCCAGTGCCTGGCCGTCACCTGCGACCTCGGCCAGCCGGTCGACGGTAGGCCCGAGTACTTCCTGTGCGAACATGCCAGTGCCTGGCGTGTCATATGACCGGGCGGTCGCGTCATCCCAGATGTCCTCGTGGCGCACGACAACCCACTATGTCAGCGCGCGCCGATCCTGCTTCCTCACGCGGCAGCGAAGGTGTGCTGCATCTCGCCGATGCCCTCGATGTAGCTGGTGAGCACGTCGCCCGGCGTGAGCCAGCGCTGCGGACTACGGCCCATGCCGACGCCGCTCGGCGTGCCGGTGAAAATCAGGTCGCCGGGCAGCAGCGGCGTGACGGCGGACAGTTGCTCGATAAGGTCGGAGACGCTGAAGATCAGATCTCTGGTGCGGCCCTTCTGCATCTGGACGCCGTTGACCGCACAGCCGAGTTCGAGGTCATCCGGGTTGCTGAACTCGTCTGGCGTGACGAGCCACGGCCCGACCGGGCCAAAGCCCGGGTACGACTTGCCGAGGCTGAACTGCGGGGGAGCTCCGGCCATCTGGAGGACTCGCTCGGACACGTCCTGGCCGACCGACAGCCCGGCTACGTATTCCCAGGCCGAACCCGCCGGTACGTGCGCGGCTGACCGCCCGATGATGACAACTAGCTCGACTTCCCAGTCCGTGTGGCCGCCGGGCGGCAGGGTTATCTCGCCACGCGGGCCGATGATGCACGACGGGAATTTGGTAAACACCGGGGGAGCGGTCTCCGGCTTGGCCAAGCCGGACTCGGCGACGTGCGCGCTGTAGTTCAGCCCGATCCCGAAAACCTGTCGCGGCGATGGCGACGGCGAGCCGAGCGACTCGGCCACAAACGGCACCGGCTCAGGCAGGCTCGCCGAGGCCGCCCAGTCCGAGAACTCCTGCCAGCGTGAGTAGACCGCAGCCGGGTCAGCGTCGAACCGGCCGCCACTAGCCGCGTGGACGTCGACGGCGCCGCCACCGGAGATCAGGCAAAGCCGCTGGCCAACTGTCGCTATACGCATGAATCCCTACTTCCTCGTCGCGGCGGGCTCGCATCCGCTTCCCTGGCTCAATGGTGCCCCGGTCGCCCGCAGCGAAGTACATTGCGGTGAGCTAACTAGCCGACATCAGCAGCGCAGCAGCCCGGGCAGCCACCGTCGAAGCCTCAATTCTTCCGGCCGGCCAGCCAGCCGTAGCTTCATTGACTGGAACAACGAGGAGCCCGCCATGACTGGCAGCGCCTGCAGCGGAAGCTGACCGATGCCATCCGGGCACGCGTTGCCGCTCTACGCACTGGCGAGCTGGCTGCTGACCGAGCTGCTCGGTGCTCTGATGCTCAGGAGCTGGATCGCTAGCGGCGGAATGCGCGCCGCGCGGCAGCGGCCCGCGAGATCAGACGCGATGTCCCTGCCGGTACTGGCCGGGCACGCCGGACTGAACCTGGCAGGACTCGTCTGCTGGCTCGGTTTTGTGCTGTCCGGGGCAGCGGCCCTGGCCTGGCTCGCGCTGGCCTTCATGGCTCCGGCCATCGGCCTTGGCATCTCGACGGTGACGATCTGGACTCCGTATCCCGGCAGCCGCCGGGAATCAGGCGATTCTGACTCAGGGGCTTCCGGGCCAGCGCGACACCCTGCGGCGCCAGGAGTTATGCCAGAGCATGAGCTCAGGCGAAGGCTGTCTGACGATGACCTTGCCGCTCAGCTCGTGGACGAGCTGGTGAGCCGCAACTTTGCCCAGTCCCCGGCCAGGACGGTGAACTGGAGCCTGCGCCCGCTTATCCCGCTCGGCCACGGCGTGCTCGCAATCGCGACGTTTCTGCTTGCCGTGCTCGCCGCCATTGCCACCGTCTGATCCTCGCGTCCTCAGCGGGCCCAGAAACCGTCGGAGGCCCTCGATACTATGAGCGAAAGCTAGTCAGGAGCTGGCTCCGGCGGGCGGGACCGACGGTTGCGGAGGGGCGGTGACACCGGTGGGCGAGTTCGAGGTGACAGGCTCCGGCGAACTGGATCTGGGGGTCCCGGAATCCGCGGGCTTCGAGTCGCCGGCTGCGGTCCGACGGTCCGCACCGCCGCCTGATGCCGCCGAGACGGGTGCTGACCCGGAGTGGTCTTTTGACGAGTGGGTGGATGCTGGCTGGATCCCGGGCGATTGCGGCGACCCGGAGGCTGATCCTGACGATGAGCAGGCATGGCTGGCGAGCCTGCCAGCGGAGGTGCGGGAAGAGTTCCTGGCTGGCGCGTGGACCGGTGACGGTGAGCTGATTCCGGCCGGGTTCTTGCATCATCTGCGGGGCGGGCCGGGTGGCGCGGGATTCGCGGCCGGCGGGACGCTGGACAGGCTCGCACCTGGTCCCTGGCTGAGCGAGGCAGTCGCCGCCGCTGCCGCTGACGGCCACGATCAGCTGGGCGAGTCTGAGCTGATCGGCGTGCTGTGCGCGTGGCGGCGGATGTCGTCCTGGGCGGCAGCTGGGGAGGCCGCAGCGGCCCTGGCGCTGGACCGCCGGCGTGCCGCCCAGTCACAGGACACCGGCAGGGCTGATCTCGGCGAGCACGTGGGCGATGAGCTTGCAGCGGCGCTGACGCTGACCGGCCGTTCTGCTGACCGGCTGCTGTCGCTCTCGCGCGGGCTGGGGCGCCTCGACGAAGTGCATGCCGCGCTCGATCGTGGCGACATCGACTGGGCGAAGGCGTGGGTGTTTGTCGACGAGCTCGGCGTGCTGGCCAGTGATCAGGCCGCGCGGGAGATCGTGGGCCGGATGCTGGGCCGGGCCGGAGCCGGCGGGTGGGCGACCGGTCAGTTGCGCGCGCGGCTGCGGCAGGCGGTGCTGGCTGCCGACCCCGATGCCGCGGTCCGGCGCCGCCGGGAGGCTCGCGCGGACACTGACGTTGAGTCCTGGGACGAGTCGTCAGGGAACGCCGCGCTAGCCGGCCGCGAATTGCCGCCGGGCCAGGTCATCGCCGCTATGGCCCGCCTCACCGCGCTGGCCCGCTGGCTGCACGACAATGGCGCCGCGGGCACTATCGGACAGCTGCGCGCCGCGGCCTACATGGCGCTGCTGGCCGACCGCCCGGTCGAGTCACTGCTGCCCGGGTTAACAAGCGGCCACCGCGAGCCAGCCAGTACCGGGGGCGACCTTAATCTGGCTCCGTGCTGCCGTCGTCACCATCGCGCCAAGCAAGCACCCGGCTGGGTGCTCGAGCAGCTGCTGCCAGGACAAATGACCTGGCAAATGCCGAGCGGTCGTACTTACCACACCGTCGGCGACCCCTACCCAACCTGACCAGCGCGTCGGTTCTTACGCTGGGCGAGCTCTTTCTCGTCCACGAACGTGAGCATGGGCTTGCCCGGTTCGCAGAGCATCGAGACGGTGTAGCGCACCGGGATGTCGTCGCGGTTGTTTCCGTCCTGATAGTGGATGACATCGCCGCCCGGCTCCCAGAACGCTTCGCCAGCCCGGAGGACGCGCGGCGGCTCACCCTCGAGCTCGAACAGCATCTCGCCATCCAGCACATAGCCGAAGCACGGTCCGGAGTGCCGATGCGGAGGGGTACCGGGATCGCCTGGTGGCCACTCAACGACGATGGTCATCGCGTGCGCGCCGACCGGGACGAACGGAGGCTCGACCTCCTGCACAACGGTAATCGCCGACTGCCACGCGTCCGATCGTGGCTTCGGCACGGCGGTCGTCGACTCGACGTCCGGCATGGAACTCACCCCCGCGAACGGTCACCGGCACGGTTACAACCCTGAAAGTCGACGCTACGCCCCACCGTCAGGCATGGTTTCCGGCACCCCAACGGTTACAGCCGTACGTTCCCAGGTCCTTAAGCCAGCCGCGGGATGACTTCCGCCGCGAGCCGCTCGGCCTGAACTGCCTGGTCGAACATCGTCGTGAACAAGATCAGCTCGGCGCCGGCCTCGGCCGCCCTGGCTACTTCGGCGGCGCATTCGGCCGGCGTGCCGGCGACGCAAGCGGCCTCGATGTCTGGCACCCGGCGACCGTAGAGCCGTTCCATCGCGTCATTGATCCGCGAGCGCGCGCGGCTGGTGTCATCGTCCACCGCGATGTAGAGCCGCTTTGCGATAGGAAAGCCCGCGGGATCCCGGCCGTCCTCGGCCAGTGCAGCCCGCACTACCTCAACCTGTCCGGCGAACCGGTCTGTCGGCGTCGAACCCGCCCCGAAGAAGCCGTCGCCGAGCCGCACTGCCCGTCGCAGCGCCGGCCCGCCATTCGCGCCGAACCAGAGCGGCGGGTACGGCTTCTGAACCGGCTTAGGCTCCATGGCAGCATCGGTGAGCTGCCAGAACTCGCCGTCAAAGTCGACTCTCGGCTGCGTCCACAGCGCCTTCATCACCGCCAGGCCCTCGGTGAACCGTGTGACGTAGCGGTCTCCGGTGATGCCGAACGCACCAAAGGGCCGGTGCTTCCCGCCCGTCCCGACGCCCACCTCAACCCGCCCCCCGCTGAGCTGGTCCAGGGTGGCGATGCTCTTGGCCAGGTGCGCAGGGCTGTGCAACGTCGTCACGAATACAACGCAGCCCAGCCGCAGCCGCTGCGTGCATGCCGCCGCGTACGTCATCGTCTCGATGGGGCCGAGCTGGGGCGAGACGCTCAGCGTCGACTCCTGCGTCCAGCCACTGTCAAAGCCAAGCTCCTCGACCGTTGCGCAGTAGGCGCGGAACGCGACCGGGTCGAACTCGCCGTCGCCGTAGAACTGAGGTATCGAGATCGCGAATCGCATAGCTCGCAATGCTAGTCCCGCCGGTTGACGCTTCCCTCTCTGGTCAATTTCAGCGCAAGCGCCGGGCAGTCAGTGACTGCGCGCCTGGTCCGGCGCACCAGGCTGGCGGGCACGTGCTGATCGGCCAGCAGCGGGTAGCCCCATCGGTCGAGGGCGACCAGTTCGGGGAGCAACTCGGCGCACAAGCCGTGGCCGGTGCACGCGATGGGATCGACGCTCAGCCGGGTCGTCGTCAGCCCGGTCCGTCCCGCGCGGGCCAGCGGTGGCCGCACCATTCCGGTGGGCTTGCCAGGCTGACGCGCCACAGCCAGCGGGTCTAGAAACGCCGCGGCCACCCGCCAGCCTGCTGCCGCAGTCACGGCGACAGCGCAGACCACCGCCAGGTCGAGCAGGCGCCCGCTGCGCATGCCGCCGCCCGTCCCGATGCTGTGCGCGAGAGCGAACGGCCAGCACGCATAGGCAAGCCAGTGCACTGCGCGCCAGGCACGGTAACTGAGATGGCGCCGCAGCAGGCTGGTAGCGACGATCGCGACGATCAGGTCAGTAGCGACCGCTCCCAGGGCCAGCCAGCTACGCGCGTACGCAGAGGCGAACGGCACGACGATCGCCGTCAGGCCGATCCTGGCGTACGGACCGGCAACTGCCGTGATGATGTGCAGCGCAAGGAAGCCGACAGCAAGTAGTGATGCGTACCGGTGCAGGCTCAGTCCCGCGAACCGGGGCAAACCGGGCAGCCGGACGCGCCGCTGGAGCAAGATGCCGAGCACGACCACGGCGCTCAGCAGCACCAGGCAGATCACGCCGGTGGCAGCGCTCACGGTTCCAAGCGTCGGCATTTGCTGCCAGGTTAGGTGATCGTGGCACGCGGTAATCTCTGGCCGTGACGATCCAGCCAGCTCAAGTGTGGGTGGTGGCCGGCGCGCCGGGGGCAGGCAAATCCACTGTTGCGCGACTGCTGCTGTCCGCACTCAAGCCGGTGCCAGCGCTGCTGGACAAGGACACTATGTACGGCCCGTTCGTCGCCGCCATCCTTGCCGAGGCTGGCCGGCCGCCTGGCGAGCGCGAGGGCAGCTGGTACGACCAGCACGTCAAAGCGCATGAGTATGCCGGGATGACCGACACCGCCCGGGAGATCCGCTCAGCTGGTTGCCCGGTGATCCTGTCCGGGCCATTTACCCAGCAGATCCACGACGCTCGGCGGTGGGAATCATGGGTCAGCGGACTCGGAGGCCAGCCAGTCTTGCTGGTCTGGGTCAGGTCGGACGCGGCGACACTGTGGCAGCGGCTGGCTGCCCGCGGACTTGAGCGAGACTCGGGCAAGCGGGCCGACTTCGCCGCGTTCGCGGCCAGCATGCGGCTGCAGGAGAAGCCGGCTGCGCCACACGTGGTGATCGATAACCGGCTCGGCACGGCGGATCCGCTTGAAGCTCAGGTCGCTAGGTTGTGCCGGACAGGGTGACGCTCGAGATGCTGGCCTGATACGTGCCGGAGCTGTCGGGTGGCAGCCGGGTAAACCAGATCAGCAGGTAACGCCCCGTTACCGGCGAGCCGATTGGCACCGTCACCGGGCCGCCGGGCAGGTGAGCTTGCGCGACGACCTGCAGGTCAGCTAGCGCGGGTGTATTACCGGCGCGCAACTCCAGCCTGCCGCCTGCTGCCAGGCCCAGCAGAATGCGGGCACCAGTCACGGTGACCCGCTTGCCCATGTCCAGCAGTAGGCCGGTGCCGGACTGAAGGCCGCCCAAATTGGCCGTCGCGTACCAGTCGCTCCGCCACGCTGTCCCGGCCTTGCTGTCGATGGCGAGCGAGGCCTCCTGCGGATCATCGCCAGTGCTGACGCCTCCCGGGCCGAACGCGGCCGCGCTCACCGGCGTCAACGGCACCGCCGACGCCAACGGCGTCGTTGAGGACGACGGAGTCGCAGATGACGACGAAGTCGCGGTGCTCTTGCTGCGGTGCGTGGTGACACCCGATCCTGCCGGGTGGTGGGCCCGGTTGTGGTGGCTGGTCAGGGACGGCGAGGGCGACGAGCCGCCGGACACCAGCAGGTAAATAAGCACTCCGATGACCGCGAACAGGGCCAGCGCCAGCATCATGGTCCGCCTCGCCAGTACCCTGGGCGCTTCCACCGACATCCGCGGCCGGAATGCCTCGGCTGCTGTGATGCCGCCCGGCACGCCAGCGCCAGTGGGCCGTGTCGTGCGGAAGCCTAGGATGCCCGGATCGTCAAGTTCCGGGCTGGTGTCCGAGTCGTCTCCGGCACCAGCGTGCCCGGGGTGCGCGTTCCCGCCGTGGGTGCTGGCATCAAGGCCAGTCGCGCCGGCGTCGGCGCCGAGGATGCGCTGCCAGCCAGGGAACCGCCAGCCAGG
>DASXIA010000475.1:0-25146 GCA_036488155.1 Streptosporangiaceae bacterium
GCTGGCCTGCGCGTCATCGAAGTGCCGCACGAGGGCAACACGAACGCCTCGCCCGAGGAAGCCGCTGTCGTCGCCGACCTCGTCAGCAGCCTGCTTGGCCGCCAGTGGCGCAACCAGTCCGGCGAGCTCGCGCCAGTCGGCATCGAACAGATCATGGTGGTGACGCCGTACAACGCCCAGATCCGCGCTGTTCAATCAGCGGCCGCCCGGGCTGGTCTCGCACGGCTGCAGGTCGGCACGGTCGACAAGTTCCAAGGCCGCGAGGCCCCTGTCGTCATCTACTCGATGGCCACCTCATCCGCCGGCGACGCGCCCCGCGGCATGGAGTTCCTCTATGACCCGCACCGCCTCAACGTCGCGACGTCCCGCGCTCGCGCCCTGGCCATCATTGTTGCCAGCCCCGACCTTGTTCGCGTTCAGTGCCAGACCCCCCGCCAGATGCTCCTCGCCAGCCGGCTCTGCAGAGCCTGGGAGCAGGCCACGCGGTAAACCACACTTCAGCCACAAGCGTCTCAGATCAGGACAGACCTGAAATAACCATAGTGCCGATCGATACACAGCAACCGTGGAGCCAGGATGCCAGAGGGGGACTCACCATTCCTGGCGGCCGCGACTACGGAATGGCTGGCATCCAACCGCTCCGCCTTCGCTATTGCCGACCGCTACCCAGTCAGCCCGGGACACACCCTCGTTGTGCCGCGCAGACTTATCGCGACGTGGTGGGAGGCCACTGACGACGAGCGGGCTGACATGCTGGCCCTTGTAGACGAGGTCAAGCGCCAACTGGATGCCGGCCGGCAGCCTGACGGCTTCAATGTGGGCTTCAACGCTGGCGCGGCTGCGGGCCAGACCGTCGGTCACCTGCACGTGCACGTAATACCGCGTTACGACGGTGACGTGCCCGATCCCCGCGGCGGTGTGCGGCACGTCATCCCCGGCAAAGGCAACTACCTCGAGTCGGGAGTCGGCCCTCGCGGGCTCATCGACGGTCAAAGCGGCCTGCTGCGCGACGAGTTGCTCCGCTGCCTCCGTGATCCGCGATTCGACCGCGTGGACGTCCTTGTCAGTTTCGTCATGAAGTCAGGGCTTGAGCTCATCTATGGCGGCCTCCTCGACGCGCTCGACCGAGGCGCCTGGGTGAGAGTACTGACGACGGATTACCTCTCGGTCACCGATGCCGACGCAATGGCCCGTCTTCTGGATCTGTCCGAGCTAAGGCCAGAGGCCATCGCTACGCGCGTCTTCCACGATCCAGCGACCAGTTTCCACCCCAAGGCGTACTTGTTCTCGTCTGCCGACGGTTCGGTCGCGGAGACCTTTGTGGGAAGCAACAACCTGAGCGCTTCGGGTATCGCCGGCGGCATCGAGTGGGCGATCGGCGCTGACCACACTGTGCCACTGCTGACCGCGTTCGACCGGCTGTGGTCCGACGAACGGAGCCAGCCACTGACCCATCAGTTTCTTGCCGAGTACCGACAGCGCTGGCAGCCCGCTGATCACACCGCCGGGGTAGTCCCGGAGCCACCAGCAGCCCCGCCGAGCCCGCGTCCCGTGCAACGCGAAGCTCTGACGGCTTTGGAGCAGACCCGACTTCAGGGTTTCCGCGCTGGCCTGGTCGTGATGGCGACGGGTCTCGGTAAAACCTGGCTTGCCGCGTTCGACTCGGCGCGGCCGCAGTTCCGCCGCGTGCTGTTCGTCGCTCATCGCGAGGAGATCCTGCGCCAGTCTCTCGACGTGTTCCGGCGTGTCCAGCCGGGCGCAGATCTCGGCCTGTACTACGGCGGAGAGAAAGAACCCGGAGCCCGAGTGTTGTTCGCCGGCATTCAGACGCTCGCCGGGAACTTGGACCGCTTCGACAGGGACAGGTTCGACTACATCGTGATCGACGAGTTCCATCACGCCGCCGCTCGCAGCTACCGCCGGGTTATCGACCACTTCCAGCCGGACTTCCTGCTTGGGCTTACTGCGACGCCCAACCGCATGGATGGTGCAGACCTCCTCGCGCTCTGCTCGGACAACCTGGTATTCGAGTGCCCGCTGACCGACGGCATCAAGCTAGGGGACCTAAGCCCATTCCGCTACTTCGGCATAGCCGACGACGTCGACTACACGCCGATTCCCTGGCGGGGCGGCCGGTTCGACGCCACTGCGCTCACCGAGGCCGTCGAGACGCACCAGCGCGCACAACATGCCCTAGAAGAGTGGCGCGCAAATGGCGGCGGGCGCGCCATCGCCTTCTGCGTCACCGTTACTCATGCGGACTTCATGGCGGAGTTCTTTCGCCGAAATGGTGTCGCCGCCGTGGCCGTGCACAGCGGACCGACGAGCGCACCGCGTACAGGATCGATAGAACAGTTGCGCTCTGGTGATCTTCAGGTCATCTGCACCGTCGACGTGTTCAACGAGGGACTCGACGTACCCGAGGTCGAGACGGTCCTGATGCTTCGGCCGACCGAGTCCCCGGTCGTGTTCCTTCAGCAGCTGGGTCGTGGGCTACGACGGAGTCCTGGCAAGGACGCCCTAACGGTCATCGACTTCATCGGCAACCACCGCAGCTTCCTCATCAAGCCACGCACACTGCTCGCGCTCGGAACGGGACAGCAGGCGGGCACCGCCAAAGTCCTGCAGGCCATGCAGACCGGCGACTTTGGTCTTCCGCAAGGCTGCTCCGCGACATATGACGTCGAGCTGGTCAACGTTCTGCGGTCGATAGCGCGGGTAGGCGCACGGTCTGCCCTTGAGGACTATTGCCGGTCCTACGCGGATGAGCGCGGCCGCCGGCCCAGTGCAGTCCAGGCCTACGAAGCTGGGTACAACCCGGCCTCCGCTCGCGGCGAGCACGGTCACTGGTTCGCCTTCCTCGACGGCCTGGGCCTCCTCAACGAGCACGAACGCGCAGTCGTGCGACGCCATGGGGATGTCCTCGACGGCTTCGAGAAGGAGGCGATCACCAAGTCGTATAAGCTCGTGACCCTTCAGGCGCTCCTGCAGATGAACGCCCTGCGGATCGGCGCGAGCATCGCTGAGATCGCCTTCGCCGCCCACTTGCTCGTCCGCAGTGACCCGCGGCTGCAAGCCGACACTCGTTCGGCTGAGATGCCCGATCCCTCTTCAGCGAGTTCCGATACCTGGCGCGATTACTGGCTCAGATGGCCGCTGTCAGCCTGGGCGGGTCAGCTGCGAGGTACTGCCAGCGGCTGGTTCCGCGTTGACGGTCATCGGTTCGTCCCCACGTTCAGCATCGGCAGTGATGTGGGCGACATCTTCGATGCCATGGTGGACGAGATTGTCGACTACCGGCTCGCCCGCTATCTCTTCACCAAACGCGCGCCGTTCGGCACGGCCGCCAGGCTGAAAGTCATACAGGCGCAGGGCCGACCCATCCTGATGCTCGATCGCGAGCACAACCCGCCGTTGCCGGAAGGCGAGGCCTCGTTCGTTGCCGACAACATCGTCTACACTGGCAGATTCGTCAAGATCGCGTTGAACGTGGCGCATAAAGACGGCGACTCGAACAACGTTCTGCCCAACGTGCTGCGGTCGTGGTTCGGCTCCGATGCTGGCCAGCCTGGCACCGCCCAGTACGTCGAACTCGTGCCTGGGCAGCCGCACTGGCACATGCGGCCGGCATCGCAGCCCACTGGTGCGGTCGAAACCGACGAGGATGTCATCTAGCCGTCGCTCCGGAGCTAGCTCCAAGCGCCGAATATCCACACGCCAGGCGCTTGACATGAAGCTATCCACAAGGGCTCGCAGGACCCGCCTCCTCACACTTCCCCAGACCTGGAGACCTGGGCCTGACCCTCCATACGGATATCTGCGACGCCGTCCCCTCAGCCGTAGATCGTGTCCGGGTCAGCGAGCAAGACTCCCCGGCGCAGCCGATTTCGGCCGGCGATCTGAACCGAGCCCGAGGAGGGTTGCGCCGGATTACAGGTCGAAAAACCCGCGCAGGACCCGCTTGATCGCCGCGAGTTCTGGGGCGGATATCGCGCCAAGCTGCCGGCGGAGCCTCTGGTAGGCGACGGCCCGGGTATCTTCCGGGCGGGCAAATGACGGCAGCTTGGCCAGTCCGGAGGACTGCGACATTATCGAGATCTGGTGACGCAGTCCGCGGTCCCGGCTCGTAACGGGCGTCACGAAGACCACCGCATGCGGCAGCGCGAGATGCAGCGGGCCGGACACTATTACCGCAGGCCGTTGCCCGGCCTGTTCTGAACCTATGACCGGGTCGAGGTCGACTAGCCAGATGTCCCCTGACCGCAGTGGCGCGCTCATTCGAGATCGTCCACGCCGTCGCTGACGGTCCGGTCCCACTCAGCCAGTTCGTTGACGTAACCAGCCCACTGCTCGGGATCATCTTGCAGCCGGGCGTAGTCGTCCTTTACGCCCTGCCAGAATCTGGCTTCCTCGGCTTCATCTAGCACCTTGGCGAGCGCGGCCTCCATGGTCGATTGGTCGGCGTCCGCGAGCTTCTTCAGCCTGTCGCGAGTCTCAGCTGACACCTTGATAGTGGTCATGACCGTCATACTGTGAGTATACCTCGCCTCATACTTAGCGCCAGGATTCGCTTTGGCTTGTGTTCTCGATGCCGCCACGCGCGGCCACCGAGGCTGCGAGCTACCCACGCCTTTCACAGCCCGCCCCGCTCTGTTACGCCGCCAATGCGAGTGTCCGGTCTAATCTGGGCGCGTGACGAACGCAACCGACCCGGGCAATGAACCTGTCGGCCTTGTGGTCGGCACCGTCGCCGCGACCCCACTGCAATTCTCGGTCGCAATCAGCCCGGACCAGTACTTGCAGCTTGATGACGTCGTTGTTACTCAGCGGAGCTTGCCGGGGCAGGCTCCGGTGCGGGTGTCGGGCGTCGTCACCAACGTGGAGGCCGTGCACGAGGGCGCGCGGTTCGCATCAGATGTGTTCTTGATCCAGCAGGGAGCCCTGCCCGCTGAGGTTGCCGAGATCGCCCAGGTCTCCGTCACGCGCGTCGAACCGGAGGTCTACGTCCCGCCGATTCCCGGCGCCACGGTCAGGCGCGCGAAAGGCAAGGAACGCGAGTCCGCGCTCTACTTCGACGAGATGGGCGAGGCGAAGGTCCCAGTAGGCTTCGGCCGCGACGGCAACCCGGTCTACGTCAACTTCGAGTTCGTCGACGGAACCCGCGGCGGCCACGTCTCGATCTCCGGCGTCTCCGGCATCGCCACCAAGACCAGCTTCGCCCTGTTCCTGCTGCACTCGATCATCCACTGCGGCGTCCTGGCCGCCGAGGCGCACAACACCAAGATGCTGGTCTTCTCGGTTAAGGGCGAGGACCTGCTGTTCCTGGACTATGCAAACCAACGCCTCAGCCCTGACCAGCGCAAGCGATACGAAGAACTGGGGCTGCCAGCTGCCCCGTTCCAGAATGTAAGGGTCTTTGCTCCGCCGCGGCGCGGTGACCAGTCCGGGACGCCCGATGTGGCCGCACGGGACAAGGCGGTCAGCCCGTTCTACTGGACGCTGACGGAGTTCTGCCAGGACGAGCTGCTGCCGTTCGTGTTCGCCGACGCCGAGGACGAGCGCGCTCAGTACACCATGCTCATCAGCCAGGTCGCCGCACGGCTCAAGCGCGACGCGGCACCCACAGGCAGCGACGGCGCGGTCCGCATCGCCAACGTCGACCCTGCCAACGACAAGATCATCCGGTCCTTCGGAGACCTGGTTGAGCTGCTCGAGGCCGAGCTCGGCGACGATCAGCTCCGAAGCAGCTGGGTCGCCGGCAGCGCCGTCACCGGCAGCATCAACGCGCTGCTGCGCCGCCTCCGCTCCGCGGTCAAGCCGCTGAGCGCCATTATCCGCGGCGACCTGGCGCACCGCGGCGAACGCTCCATCTCCACCTCGCGCGCCCAGGTCACCGTCGTCGACCTGCACAACCTGCCCGACCGCGCGCAGCGCTTCGTCGTCGGCGTGACGCTGCGGGGCGAATTCGCCCGGAAGGAGCGCCAGGGCACAGCGCGTCCGCTGATGTTCGTCGTGCTCGACGAGCTCAACAAGTACGCGCCGCGCGAAGGCGACAGCCCGATCAAGCAGATCCTCCTCGACGTAGCCGAGCGAGGACGGTCGCTCGGCGTCATCCTCATCGGCGCGCAGCAGACCGCCAGCGAGGTCGAGCGCCGCATTCTCGCCAACTGCGCCATCAAGGTCGCCGGACGGCTCGACGCCGCCGAGGCAGAGCGTCCGGAATACGGATTCCTCCCGCCGCAGCAGCGCGTCCGAGCCATGCTGGCCAAGCCCGGCACGATGTTCGTCTCTCAGCCCGACATCCCGGTGCCGCTGGCCGTGGACTTCCCGTTCCCGGCCTGGGCTACGAGGCCCAGCGAGAAGGGCGTCTGGGCAGGCGTGGACGACGGGCCCGCCGCGCCGTCAGACCCGTTCGCCACCATCCCCGGCGCACACGACGACCCGCCGCCGTTCTGAGAGCGGCAGGCTGCCGCGCAATTCTCGGACCAGCCGGGCACAAAGGACCGGAGGAGTTCCATGCGATCGGGCTGGTTGCCGCCGCCGACCGTAAGCCCCCGTGCCGGGGGCTTACGAGCCGAAGCGCGCCTGGATGACCGACCCGGCCGGACTGCCGTTCCAGATCACCCCGGACTTGCCTGCCCTGTCCACCGCGATCTGCGCGTGCGCACCGTGGGTGGTGAACTTGATCAGCCCGCCGAAGGTACCCCTGGTCGCGGTGACGTGCCGCCCGTAGATCGTTGTGACCTGCTGGGACTGGTAAGGCGTCGACTGCCACGTGATCAGGCCGAGGCCTCCGGGCGCGATGGCGATATGCGAGAGGTAACCGGTGCCGAGCCGGACCCGGCGACCAAGCTTCCCCGTGTGTGACAGCCGCCGGCCATACACCGCGGCTCGGGTGCTGCTGAGGGCGCTGTTCCACACGACGACCGCGTCGCCTGCGCCGTCGGCCGCCAGCACGGGGCCGTCCGGGATATTGGTGAGCGTGACCGTCGAAGCATAGGTACCGACCGTGATCGCCTTGCCGAGACGGCGCGCCTTGCTCCACTTGCGGACCACCAGATGCTCGCCATACCTACTCTTGGTGGTCACATTTAGCGGGGCCAGTACGAACGTGTCTCCGTTGCTGTCGTCCGCCAGCTTCGGGTAGCCGTAGGACGTCCCAGGCGCGGGGCTCAGGATGACCGCAGGCCTGCCCACGCCCTTGGGCGTGAGACGCACCGCGTAGACCTTCGTCGCGGTGTAGGCGACGGTCGCGGTGCCGGTCTTGTCGAACACCGGTGCAGACACCACCTGGGTGCTTGCGCCCAGGAAGCGCACACGCCCCAGCGCACCGCGCGGGGAGATGAAGCGGGCCAGGACCCCGTTGGGTCCCGCGGTAGTTGCGTAAACCGTGTCCCACACCACCAGCGCCTGCCCGGAGGGTGACACCGCGACCAAGGGAAAGTAGGCCTGGTTGTTCTTCGGGGTTACCGTGAGCACCGGGCCGATCTTCCCCGCCGGCGATACCGTCACAGCCTGGATCGCGTTATCAGTGGTGCGCAGCCAGGCGACGACGCCGTAGCCGTTGGCGTTGTAGGCCACAGCAGGAAAGATCATTGTGGGACTTTTGCACGGGGTGAGCTGACGAACCCTCCCCCACTTCCCCGCGCTGGACCTCAGCCGTATCTGAATCTGGCTATTGCAGCTGGGATCGGCGTTGTCGATGCCCTCCCAGGCCGTGAGGAGAGCACCCTTCGCGTCGGCCGAAATGACCGGGTCGGCCCCTACCCACTTGGGACCGGTCAGCGTCTTGATCGGCGTCCAGCTCGCCTCGGCAGCGGTCGGCACGGCCAGCGCGGCTCCGGCGACACCGGTCATGACCGCCGTCGCCCCGATAGCCCGTGCCAACCGCCCCCTGCCGGTGAACCAACTGCCCCTGAACTCCCGGCTCCGAAGCCCCATGCCGGTACGGCGTCGCATCGCGTTCCTCTCAGTCGACGTCATCCCCGCCCGCAGCAAGGCACCTTGCCACAAGACGCGAAGTGCCGCAAATGGCTCATCCGCGAGAACTTGTGACCGCCCTCCAACGGGTGTATTGCGGCCTCGCCAGTGATCGTTCGAAGTCTGTTCTGGCCGACGGTCCTTCAGACCTCAGGAGTTAGCGGCGGACGCACTAGGCCCCTCGCCGCCTAGCACTTGTGCGAGCAGGTTTCTGATTTCGCCGGCGAGCTGGGCTGTCGGCGGCATCCCGGGAACCTGCACGGCGAGTTGCGGGTCCTCGCCTACGGCGATGCCCTTCCATCGCTGGGCGACGAGGTCGACCCACTCTTGTCTGGTGAACACCCAGAACTTGTCAGCCGCGACAGCGTCCGCCACCAGCGCGGCGACCTCGGCTGGCTGTATTGCCTCCGCGATCGCCTTCCGGACATGCGGTTCCGCCACATCGGCGCCGAGCGCCGGTGGCGGCTGTTCCCCCAAGTCCGCTGGCCAGTTCCGTGCCGCATCCATGATGTTTGTGTTAACCCAGCCGGGGCAGAGCACACTCACGCCGATAGGCAGGCCAGCCAGTTTCATGCT
Organism: Streptosporangiaceae bacterium; assembly: GCA_036488155.1. Classification (GTDB taxonomy): domain Bacteria; phylum Actinomycetota; class Actinomycetes; order Streptosporangiales; family Streptosporangiaceae; genus JAJYUU01. The sequence continues at coordinate 8,557 of DASXIA010000475.1, forward strand.
GCGGTACAGGCCTTCGGAAATCGCGACCACTGCGTGTTTAGACGCGTCGTACGAGGGAGCGAACCCGGGAAACAGCCCGGCGATGCTGGCGGTGTTAACGAAGTGTCCTTCACCCTCGGCCAGCATGGCCGGCAGGAAGGCTCGGATGCCGTGGATGACTCCCCACAAGTTCACGCCGAGCACCCACTTCCACGCGGAGATGGGCCCCAGCCAGGCATCAGCGCTGGTCTCCACGCCAGCGTTGTTGCAGACCAGCTGCACGGCACCAAACCGCTCGGTAGCGGCGGCCGCCAGGGCCTGCACGGCGGCTTCGTCGCTCACGTCGGTGCGCACCGCGAGCGTCTGCACGCCCAGCGCTGCGATCTTCTGCGCGGCCGCGTCCAGGGCTTCCTGCTCGACATCGGCAAGGACGATGTCGAGACCTGCGCGGGCGAAGCGCTCGGCCAGCGCGAAGCCAATGCCGCTGGCGGCTCCGGTGACGACGACTGTCTTGCCAGCGGTCAGTTCCATGGCCTCATCCCTTCCGTCGAGACGTGCCTTCACGCTATATCGCTGAGACGCTGGCGGGCAGCCATCGTTAGCCTGAACCGGTGATGGCCGCCCGCCGCCGTCAGAGCGCAGCCGCGTTGGCAAGCGCGGCTGTGGGCGCGCTGGCTCTGGCACTCTTGGGCGGGCTAGCCGGCTGTGGGCCCTCCGCGCCCGATGGTCACGCCCGCCAACCGAGTCCCAACCCAACGAGCGCGCGCTCGTCCGCCACCCCGTCCGGGAACGCGCCTTCGTCGGCCGATGCCAGCCCGGTCGTCAATGCATTCCACTTGACCCCGCCGCGCGGGCGCGGCTACCTCGCGCCTGGCTCAGACCCGAGCGCACTGCCAGGTGACGTGCTGATCGCGGATGAGGACAACCACAGGCTGCTGCTTGTCGATCCCTTCGGCCGGATCCGCTGGCAGTTTCCCAGCGCCGACACTGCCCGGCAGGCACGCGCATTCGGGTCGCCAGACGATGCGTTCATCTCGCCGGATGGCTCGGCGATCGTCGCGACCGAGGAGATGGATGACGCGGTCGCCGTGATCAACATTGCCGGCAACCGGGTTACTCGGCGCTACGGAAAGCTGTATGTGCCCGGCTCGGCCCGCGGCTATTTCAGCCATCCGGACGATGCGATGCTGCTGCCCGGCGGGGACCTCCTGCTGGCCGACATCATCAACTGCCGGATCCTGATCCTCTCGCCCGGCCGATGGCACGTGGTGCGAAAGCTTGGCACGACGGGTATCTGCGGTCACCGGCCGCCCACCCTATTTGGCAGCCCCAACGGAGTGTTCCCGCTGACGGACGGCCATTTCCTCGTCACTGAGATCAACGGCGACTGGGTAGACGACATTAACTTGCATGGCCACGTCAACTGGTCAACGCACCCACCACATGTCGCTTACCCGTCGGACGCGAACGAAGCCAGCCCGGGCCGCTATATCGTCGCTGATTACTCATCACCGGGTCAGATCGTGATCTTCGACCGAGCCGGCCGGACGTTGTGGCGCTTCAGGCCGACCGGCGCGAATGCGCTCAACCATCCGTCGCTAGCTCTGGAACTCCCGAACGGCGATGTGCTCGCGAACGACGACTACAACGACCGGGTCATCGTCATCGACCCGAAGACGAACAGGATCGTCTGGCAGTACGGGCATCGCGGTGTCTCCGGCCGCGCACCTGGCTATCTCGCCAACCCGGACGGCGTGGACATGGCGCCGCCCTATTCGCTCCTGATCAAGCACGCGGGAACGATCGGCTGGCCCTAGCGCGCGTCCACGGCTGCGCCCTCGCTTACGAGCCGGTACGCACCCGATTCGTTAGCAGCCACTCGAGTTCCGCTTCCAGTGCCCGCGTCCGGCCGCAAGCCCCCGCCGGGGCTTGCGAGCCGAAGCGCGCCATCTATGAGAAGTATAGTTATGATAACTGTACTTCTCACGGATTCAGGAACTACTCGATGCTCAAGCCAGCAGACATGTTCGACCGGGAGCGGGAGTGGTCTCAGTTGACAGGCTTCATCGAGGACGCCCGGCCCGGCGCAACTCTGGGAGTTGTCTCCGGGCGGCGCAGGCAGGGGAAGAGCTTCCTGCTCGAAGCGGCATGCCAGCAGGCGCGGGGCTTCTACTTTTCCGCGCAAGAAGCCACTGAGGCAGAATCGCTCTCGTTGATCGGCGCGGCACTGACGAGGTATCTCAACCCCGTCGCCCCGATATCGCCAGCAGACTGGCGGACCGTAATCGACATCCTGCTACGGCTGGGTCGCGAACGCGCCGTTCCCGTGGTGATAGATGAGTTTCCGTACCTCGCGCGCGTGAGCCCCGCGCTTCCGTCGATCATCCAGGCTGCCTACGCTCCGCGCCGGGCCGAACGGTCGGAGTCCCGTACCCGGCTGCTGCTGTGCGGGTCGGCGCTGTCATTCATGGGCAAGCTGCTGTCCGGGAACGCCCCGCTGCGCGGACGGGCCTCACTGGATTTGACCGTCCAGACTCTCGACTACCGACTAGCAGCCCAGTTCTGGGGACTGCAGGGTCCGCGGCTGGCCTTCCTCGTGCATGCGGCGGTAGGCGGGACACCCGCCTACCGCACCGAGATGATCAGGTTCGATGCGCCGAGCGGCCTAGGCGACTTCGACGCGTGGGCGGCCCGGACGATTCTCTCGCCCGGCTCCCCGATGTTTCTCGAGGCCCGATATCTGCTGGCCGAGGAGCCCGAGCTGCGGGACACCGCGTTGTACCACTCGGTACTAGCGGCAATCGCGGCGGGCAATACCGGCCGCGGCGCCATCGCCGGGCATGTAGGCAGGAAGAGCAATGAACTCTCGCATCCCCTGACCGTGCTCGAAGACGCCGGTCTGATAGTGCGCGAGAACGACGCGTTCCGTGCCAACCGGACAGACTTCCGCATCAACGAGCCGCTGCTCGCGTTCTACCACGCGATCATGCGGCCGTTCTGGCCACAGCTCATGCGCGGCACGGGCGCCAGGCAGATTTGGGAGCGCAGTCAGCCCAGGTTCGCGAGCAACATCCTCGGCCCGCACTTCGAACGACTCTGTCGGGAGTGGGCGCTGTACTTCGCGGGCGACAGATTCGGTGACTGGCCCGTCGACGTAGCCGCCGGTACCGTCAACGATCCGAAGAACAGAACACTGCATCAAGTCGACGTCGCCGTCCTAGGCCATGCCGATGGCGCCCGGCCGCCGCTCCTGGCCATCGGAGAGGCAAAGTGGAACGAGCAGATGGGACTTGGACACTTGGAGCGCCTGCGCAGGATCCGCGACCTGCTGGCCGGTAACGGAAAGCTCGATACATTGCGAACCCGTCTCGTCTGCTTCTCCGGAGCCGGTTTCACGGACGACCTGAAGCACCGTCGCCAGCGAGGCGACGTAGACCTCGTCGGACTTGAGGATCTCTACGGTCAGGCAACCTAACGACTGGTTCAGGCTGGCCTGATGGCGTGTCACCTGGCCAGGGAGCAGCCAGTGTTATCCGCGCGAGGGGCGGAAGGCCGTTACCTCAGGCAGCTCGCCAGAGCGCGCGGAGTCAGCCGCGTGGATCAATCCCCAGACGCCCAACTCGTTCGCCGTTCGGTGGTAAGCGTGACCGCCATACTCGACGGTGACGTCGGCGGCCGGTGCTACCCGGCCGAGAGCGACGACGAATTCGCCTGCGTCCCAGCCATGCAAGGGCGGCAAGAAGTCCAGCGGTCTGCGCCCTTCCCCCGGCTGAACTCCACATCAGCGAACTACGCATCAGCATCCTGAGCAAACCGTTTTGATCAGGCGTGTACGGAGGCTCGGCCGGGCAGGCTTGAAAGGTTGCCGATGTGGACAGCGGCAAGACGCTGCCAGTTGCGAATCGCACAAATACGGCAATCTGGGCCCGATTAGCCGCTTCTTGAGTACCTGCGAGGGGCCCGCGACTGTCGTCGAAGCCGAAACCATCTGAAAGCGAGGGGACGTGGCCGGAAACACGAAGGCTGCCACGGCGCGGCCCGACACCACAGGCAAGCGGCAAGCAGAGATCTCATCGACAGCGAAGAAGGCCGACCGCGTAGCTGTCGTTGCCGCAGGGGCGGGCGCACGCGGGGCATATGAGGCGGGTGCCCTGTCGATCATCCTGCCGGTACTGGAGGAGACAGGGCAACGACCGAGCATGTTCGTCGGCACGAGCGCTGGCGCGATCAATGCCGCTTTGTTCGCGTCACTGGCCCACTTGCCAGCGAGGCAGGCTGCGGCGCGCGCGCTGGATTTGTGGGGCAACATGAAGCAGTCCGAGGTGTTTCCCCCGGCCGTGCCCAGCATGCTGGCAGCGGTGCCGCAGTACATCGCCCGGTTGTTCGGCGTCGGGCGAGGCATGACGAGCCTGCTCAGCACCAAGCCTCTCCTGAAGCTCCTGACCGACAAGGTGGACTGGGACCAGCTTCATCAGAACGTTGAGACCGGCAAGGTAGAGGCTCTGGCCATCGTCACGACGGCGACGTCAACGGACCGGACCTCGATATTTGTCGAGCATTCCCAGTCGGTTCCTGTCCTGCCCGTAAGCGACGATAGCCGGGCCATCGACTACTACGAGCACGTTGTCGACGCCAATGTCGTGCGGGCGTCGGCCGCTATCCCAGCGGTGTTCCCGCCAGTGCTTCTTGGCGATCAAAGCAACGGCGACTGGTACGTCGACGGCGGCGTGCGGCTCAATGCGCCGCTCAAGCCGGCCATCTCTCTCGGAGCCCAGCGGCTGGTTGTGGTGGCCACTGATCCGCTCGACTACCTGCCAGTCCTCCCTGGCCCGCAGCCAGCCGGACCAGCACCGAATATCCAGGATGAGGCGGCCCAGATCGGGCATGGGCTGATGGCGGATCGTATGGTCGAGGACATTCGCACGCTGATGAAAGTCAACGTGCTCGCCAACGGCAACGTGAGCCCGAGTAGCCGGCAGTACAAGCAGATCCCGTACATCTTCGCCGGCCCGACCGCCGGCCAGGTCGGCCAACTCGGGCAGGTAGCCGCGGCGGTCCTCGATGATGAGTGCAGCGTCCTCAACACCGCGATGCATTTCGATCTGTGGCTATTCACACGGCTCATCGGGCCGGTAAAAAGCCGCGGCGACATCATGAGCTATCTGCTCTTCGAGCCGGCCTTCGCTCAAGCCGCCATCCAACTCGGCCAGCAGGACGCGCAGCGGTACCTCGACAGCATGGGCTGGTCACCGGCTAGCGCTAACGGTCATGTAGACATCTGGCGCACCACGCCCTGATTTACCCCGTAACGTGCTGCACTTTCGAGCTCCGGCCTAGCGGAACGCCCATCCGGACCACGACTCGACGGTTACCACGATCACGGGGCCGTCCAGGACCGCGCCGGCGTACTGCGGGTACCTGTTCCGCAGCAGCGCCCAGTGCAAGGCGTGTTCCTCGCCAGCCCGCTCGATCGTCGCGACACCGTCCGCCCGGGCCCACCACAGCTGCGCCCAGTCGTCTGCATAGTGATCCGCGAGCAGGCTCACCCGCGGGTTCTCGGCGATGTTGCGCAGCCGCCGGAGGCTGGCGGATGACTTCGGCTTGTTGTCGATCCCGATAGCCACGCGACCGGACTCGTCGACGGCAAACGTGCACGGCACCAGGTGCGGCCGTCCGTCCGCGCCCGTCGTTGCGAGCCTCAGCACCGCAGAACCGGCGAACCGGGTCCGCGCATCGGCTGGATCCAGGCGCATGACGGCGAGTCCTCCGCAGTAGCTCTGACGATTCCGATCATCGCAAAGGCGCGTTCCCGCCCGGTCTCTTAGCTCGCCTCATCGCGTGTAGGGAGCAGCACCCGTCAACTACCGGGAACGCCCACTGCTTGTGCCGGTGTTCACCGGCCTATCTCGGGTAAGCACCCGGTGAACTGGCGAAGACCGAACTCGAGAGGAGACTTGATGGCTACCGAGCGACAGAAGGAAGCCGCCAGGGAAAACATCGCTAAGGCCCGCGCCGCGCAGAGCGCCAGGGCGCATGGCGTCAAGATCCCGAAGCAAAGCAAGGGCCTGAGCACTGCCGAACAGGACCGGCTGCCGGCTAAGGATTTCGCGTTCCCGAAGGAGCGTAAGGAGCCCCTGGTGGACGCGAAGCACGTCCGTAATGCGATCGCCCGCTTCGACCAGGTCGAAGGCGTCACCGATGCCGAGCGGGACAAGGCCTGGCAGAAAATCCTCAAAGCAGCGAAGCGCTACGACGTCGATGTCTCCGAGACGGACTGGCGGGACATGATCAAGGCCAGCAAAAAGGCGCCGAAGCGGGCAAAGGCCGCACGCTGACACCAGTCCGGCCAGGCCGGGTCAACCGGGCCGAAAGTTTAAACCGCGACAGCCGGTAAGCAGTAAGGCCATGAGCAACACATCTCATCAGCCGAATCTGCGCCCGGCCCGGCGGCCCTGGCCGATAGCGATCGCGGGCCTCGGGGCCGCCGCGTTGCTCGCGGCCTGCGGTTCGGGCGTCACCGGCACCACAGCCGGTTCCACGACGAGCCCGTCGCAGGGGCCGAATGCGACCCCAACCGCAACGGCCTCGATCTCGTGTGCGCAGGTCGCGGCACTGCGTGCGGCCCTGACGAACCTCGACAGGATCAGCCTGAATGCCAATACGGGCAGCCAGATCTCGGCTGACCTGACGGAAGTCGAGACAGCTCTCACCGCGATGAAAGGCGAAATCAGCTCCGCATTCGTGGCCGAGGCTCGCCAGATAAGCGCTGATCTGACCACGGTCAGCAAGCATGCGCAGGCGCTGGCAGTGCATCCGTCACGGGCGAGTCTCGAGGCTACGACAACCGGCGTGCGCCGAGTCAAGACCGCCGTCGGGCCGGCGATCGCGGCGATGCGGACCGCCTGCACATCGTCCTGATGAGCGGGTCCGAGAGCTCATAAGCCGCGGCGCGCCGGCAGGATCCTAGATAATGGCCAAAGTGCTCAACATGGGTGCCTGGCTGAGCCCGGAGTAACGTGCAACGACGGAGAGGCGGAAGCATGAGCAGGGGCTTAGCGTCGGAGACAGGCTCGCCCGATGAGACCTCATCAGAGGCGGCCCAGCCGTTCGATGCCGCGCCGGCCTTCGACACCTCGGTAGCGCACTCGGCGCGCGTTTATGACTACTGGCTCGGCGGCAAGGACAACTTTGCCGCCGACCGGGCAGCCGCTGAGCAGGTGATCGAGGTTCGCCCGGCCATCAGGACCGACGTGCGGGCGAACCGTGCCTTCCTCGGCCGGGCCGTCCGCTACCTGGCAGGACCTGCGGGCATGAGGCAGTTCCTCGACATCGGCACCGGGCTGCCGTCGGCTGACAATACGCACGAAGTAGCGCAGTCAGTAGCGCCCGGCGCCCGCATCGTCTACGTGGACAACGATCCGATCGTGCTGGCGCACGCTCGCGCGCTGCTGACGAGCGCGCCCAAGGGAGTCACCGCTTATCTCGACGCAGATCTCCGCGATCCGGAAACTATCCTCGCCAGAGCTGGTCTGACCCTCGATCTGACCCAGCCGGTCGCGATCATGCTCGTCGCGGTATTGCACCACGTGCCCGATTCCGATGACCCGTACCGCATCGTGGCACGGTTGCGCGACGCCGTCCCATCCGGCAGCCACTTGGTGATTTCTCACCCTGCCCGCGATGTTCAGACCGAGAAGGTCGCCGAGGTGGCGCGGCGTTACAACGCATCGGTCGTCACCGGCCAGACTCGCCGCAGCGTCGACGAAGTGACCGCCTTCTTCGGTGACTGGGAGATTCTGGAGCCCGGCGTCACGCAGACACCAGCCTGGCGGCCAGATCCGCCTGCGCCAGTGACGGGCACGGTCCCGATGTGGGCCGGTGTCGCTCGTAAGCCGTAGCGCGCCGGAAGAAACCATAGTGCGCTAACTCCGGTCCCGACGGCCGGGTCGCAGCCGCGCTAGACCAGTGACGCGAGGGTAAGTTAACCTCTGAGTTAACATTAACTTGGAGGTTAACTGATTGTGGCGGACGACGACGCCGTCCTCGACAGCGTGCTGGAGGCGCTAGCGAACCCCCATCGCCGCGAGATCGTCTACGTCCTCGGCCTGCAGCCCTGCGCGGTCAGCCAGCTCGCCAGGATGCGAGGCCTGTCGCTGCCCGCGATCCACAAGCACATCAAGGTCCTCGAGAACGCGGGCCTGGTGAGCCGACGCAAAACCGGCCGCACTACCTATCTGATCCTCAACCCGCGGCGCCTCCGGCTGCTCCAGAACTGGGCAGGCCAGTTCCACACCTACTGGGGCAGTGACGAGGCGTCCTTCGAGAACTACCACGGTTACCTCAGCACCCACCCCGATCACCGACAGCGGCCAGCCGCCAATTCAGATGGGAGCGCGAAGTGAAGAAGTTCGTCGTGTTGACCTACGGGTTCGTCCCTCCCACCGATGAGGTCCAGCGGGCGTGGGGCGAGTGGTTCAAGTCGGTCGAGTCGCGCCTAGTCGACCCAGGCAGCCCGTTCGGCCGTGGCGTCGAGATCACCAGGGATGGCCGCACCGAACTGACCTTCCAATCGCCATCCCCGCTGGTCGGCTACTGCATCCTCAATGCCGACAGCCTTGAAGAGGCCGAATCGCTCGCCCGCGACATGCCGATCATCGAAAGCGTGCGCGTGTACGAGGCCCACTCCATGTAGCCGCGGCAGGCACCTGCACAGCCAACCTCGGGTGGTGACTACAGCCGCGGGCGACGCAGTATTGCGATAAATCCAATCCCGCCGCCCGGTCGCAGGCAGGCTAGACCTATGACCCAGGGGCCAACGGACTCGCCGATCGCAGCACCGCCATTCCGTCTGGCGCTGACGCGGATGACTAATCGCCTCGCGGCGAGGATTCCCGCGTGGCGGCGGTTCCGCTCCCGGCAGGAGCTGCAGCTCGCTGGGGCGCTCTGGCGCGCCGATCCGGCGTTAGCGGCCGCCTGGTGGTCGCTGCTGGCAATGCGCGGTCTGCTTCCTGCCGGGTTCGCGATCTCATCCGGCGTTCTGGTTGCCGCGGTCGAGCATCACCAGACCCTGGGTGTGCCGCTGGCCGTGGTGGGCATCGTATTCATCTTGATGCAGGTCCTCGGGCCACTGCACACCGCGCTGAGCGCGAACCTCGGTGACCGCGCCGCGGCCTATCTGTATGACGAGCTGACTGGAGCCTGCCTGGGCCCGCCGGGCATCGGCCATCTCGAAGACCCTGAGCTGGCGGCGGACCTCCAGGTCGCCAGGGACTTCGACCGGGGCATGACGGCGCCGCCGCTGTCGGTCTCGATGGATTTCATCGCCACCGGCCTGGTCGACATGGTCGCCGGGCTCGCCCAGGCAGCGGTCTTGTTCGGCTTCGCCTTGTGGGCGCCTCCCGTACTTGCCGTGGCCTGGCTCTCGACGCACTGGCTGCTCCGCGAGAGCGCGGTGTGGAGGGACCGCAACACTGACGAGGTGCGCCAGGCACAGCGGGATGCCGAGTACGCCTACCGCCTGGCGGTCGACCCGCCAGCTGCGAAAGAGCTGCGCATTTTCGGCCTCCCGGACTGGGTGCTCGACCGATTCGTCACGAGTCGCAGGCGCCTGCACCAGCTGCAGTACCAGGCCACCCGGATGCGGGAACGGTCAGTCCTCGGCGCGATGCTGATCGTCCTGGCCGCGAACGTCGGCGTCTTCTGGCTGCTCGGCGCGGCCGCGCTCAGCCACCGGATAGGGCTCGGCCCGCTCGTCGTGTATGCGCAGGCAGCTGTCGGCACCTCGATGATCGCCTTCGGCGGGCTCAACTGGGCGCTCGACGGCGCTGCCGCTTCGGTCGCCGCGGTCGGCAGGCTCAAGGCCGCGACAGCTCTCGCCGGAACTGTCACGTCCGGCTCGCTGTCCGCCGCCGGGATGCCGGCAGCGCAGATCCGCTTCAGGAACGTCAGCTTCGCCTACCCGGCGGCGCCCGAGCGGCTCGTGCTGTCCGGACTCGACTTGGACATCCCGGCCCGCAGCTCGCTGGCCATCGTCGGGCTTAACGGGGCCGGGAAAACCACGCTGGCCAAGCTGCTGTGCCGGCTCTACGACCCGCAGTCCGGCTCGATCGAGGTCGATGGCACCGACTTGACGGACCTGGACCTGGCCTCATGGCGAGAGCAGGTGACCGCGGTGTTCCAGGACTTTGTGCGGTTCGAGCTGACGCTGCGGGAAAACGTGATCCCGCGCCTAGCTGCCGCGGCCGCGCCCGCGCAGCCCAGCACACCCGGCCAGCACAGCCCACCCGGCCAGTACAGCCAGTTCGATCCTGTCGCGGCGGCCGCGCTTGACGCTTCCGGCGCCGCGGGCCTTGCGAGCCTGGATACCGTCCTCGCCAAGGGCTATACCGACGGCACCGATCTGTCCGGCGGCCAGTGGCAGCGGGTAGCGCTGGCTCGCGCGATGGCTGCGGTGCAGCTCGGCGCAGGACTCGTCCTGCTCGACGAGCCGACAGCTCAGCTCGACGTGCGGGGCGAGGCGGAGATCTTCGAGCGTGTGCTGGCCGCCACCCGATCATGCACCACGATCCTTATCTCGCACCGCTTCTCGACGGTCCGGCACGCAGACCGGATCGCGGTCATCGAGGACGGCGCCGTCGCGGAACTCGGCAGCCACGACGAGCTGATGGAACTGCGCGGCCGGTACTGGACGATGTTCACGTTGCAGGCACAGCGGTTCGCGACCGGCACGCCCGAGGAAGGCGAGGAAGAGGTGATCTTCGATGTCCTCGCCTGACCAGCCAGCTTCCGCTGAGGATCACGCGGACAGCCTGCCGCCTGCGCTGTCCTCGATGTGGCGGCTATGTCGGCTCGGCTATCGTTACGAGCCGGCGCTCATGGGCACCGCGTTCGTCCTCGCCCTCGTGGCGGCCGTGCCCGATGCGCTGCTCGCGGTCTGGTTCAAGTTGCTCGGCGAAGGGCTGCTCGAGCACAAGCCGGGCCTGCTGGAATTCGCGATCGTCGCGCTCGCGGTATCGGCCGGAGCCACCTGGCTGATGCAGACGATCTCGACCCGGATGCAACGGCGCTTTCGCGACAAGGTCACGATCGCGCTGGAATCCCACGTCGCCAGGCTCCAGGCGGACATCTCGACGATCGCGCATCAGGAGCGGCCTGAGTACCTGGACCGGCTGTCGGTCCTCAGAGAGCAGATCTTCACGCTTGACCACATGTACATGTCGGTATTCGCCACGGCCGGCTGGATTGTCCGCCTGGGCATCACAGTCGGGTTGCTCGCGACAGTGAACCCGGTGCTGGTGACGCTGGTGCTGTTCGCCCTGCCCACCGTGGCAGCGACATCATGGCGGCCCGTCGTGGAGCGCACCGCGCAGGAGCGTGGCGCGCAGTCCGACCGGCTGGCGCGCCACCTCTTCACCGTGACGACCAGCGCCTCACCAGGCAAAGAGTTGCGCCTGCTCGGCATCGGCCCGCAGATAGCCGCCCGGCGCAGGGCCGCGTGGGAACAGTGGTACGGCCCGGTGGCCGCAGCCAGGACCGGCTCCTCGGCGTGGTACGCGGGAGGCTGGGCGATCTTCGCAGCCGCCTACGTCGGTGCGATCGCAATCGCGGCGACCGGGAGGCACGCGTCTGCCGCTTCGGCCATCCTGGTACTCACCGCGGGCGCCCGGCTCTCCTCTTATGTCGGCGCCACGGTCAGCGAGATCGGCTTCCTGCGCGGCATCTGGATGGATGGCTCTCGGCGGCTTGCCTGGCTGGAGGACTATGCCGCCGCCGCCGCCGCTGATGCTGACCTGCCTGCGCCGACGCGCATCGCGGACGGTATCCGGTTCGACCACGTCACGTTCTGCTATCCGGGAACGAAACAGCCTGCCCTCGCTGACATCGACCTGTTCCTGCCGTCGGGCTGCGTGGTGGCGGTGGTCGGTGAGAACGGAGCCGGCAAGACCACGCTGGTCAAGCTCCTCGCCAAGCTCTACCGCCCGGCTTCAGGCCGCATCCTCGTCGATGGCACGGACCTGGCCCGCGTGGACCCGGCGCAATGGCGGCAGCGCATGGCCGGAGCTTTCCAGGACTTCTTCCGGTTCGAGTTCCGCGCCGGGCAGACGATCGGCCTTGGCGACCTGCCCCGGATCGACAGCGAGCCAGCCCTGACCACAGCGATGGACCGGGCGGGCGCGCGTGACGTGGTCGATACGCTGCCGGCCGGCCTGGCAACACAGCTCGGCCCGACCTGGCATGAGGGCGTCGATGTTTCCTTCGGCCAGTGGCAGAAGCTCGCGCTTGCCCGCGGATTCATGCGTGACGAGCCGCTGGTCGCGACGCTCGACGAACCGACGGCCGCGCTCGACGCCGAGACCGAGCACCAGCTGTTCGAGCGATACGCCAGCCGGGCCCGCGAGCGGAAGCGGAACGGCAGCATCACCATCCTGGTGTCGCACCGGTTCAGCACGGTACGCATGGCCGATCTGATCGTCGTGCTGGACGGGGCGCGGGTCGCCGAGTCAGGCACGCACGACGAGCTGATGGCACGCGGCGGCCGCTACGCCGAGCTGTACCAGATCCAGGCGGCCGCCTACCAGTGAGTGCCGCGTCAGTCGGCCAGACTTGGCGCCGGTTGCGAGTCGGCCGACCCTGCGGCCGCCTCCGCAAGCTGGGCGCCGCGGCGCCCCGGAATAGTCCTTGCGGCGTCGGAGTCGCGGATCGATAGCGCGCACGGCACAGCGAGCAGGCAGACCGCAGCCGCGACCAGGAAAGCGACCCGGTACGCCGTCAAGTTCGCGGCAGCGTGACCACCTACCAGGTGGACCGGCCCGACTAGCACGATCGCCGTGGTCAGGACGGCGACACCGACGGCGCCGCCGAGCTGGCGGACGGCGTTGAACATCGTCGACGCGCGACCGGTCGCGGCTTGTGTGATCGTTGCGAACGCGGCGGCCTGCAGCGGCACGAAGATCTGGCCCATCGACAGCCCGAGCGTGAACATCAGCAGCCTCGCCCACCACAGGCTAGTTGCCGGGCCCATCAGCGACAGCAGCGCGATGGACGCAGCCGTGCCCACCAGGCCGATCGTCACGTGACGCCGGGGGCCAAGGCGCGGGTACAGCCAGCGGCTGGCCAGCTGCGCGCCGCCCATGACTCCGAACGCCTCGGGGAACGTGCTAAGCCCGGACTGAAGCGCACTCAGGCCCCGGCCGTCCTGGTAGTACAACGAGATCGCATAGAGGGTGCCGAGGAACGCGATCGAGGCGAGGACCATGACGCCGTTACTCGAGCGGAACAACCTGTTCCCCAGTAGCCGCAAGTCCACCATGGGCTGGGCGGTTCGCAGCTCGACGACGACCATGGCGGCGAGCAGTACCACGCCAGCTGCGATGGTGGCCAGCACGTCGGCAGAGTGCCAGCCTTTCACCGGGCCCTCGGACACGCCGTACATTGCCAGCCCGAGGCCGATTCCGGACAGCAAAAATCCGGGCAGGTCGAACCTTCCCGGATTAGCTTGCTCAACCTGATTCAGGAAGATCAGCCCGAAGATCAGCGCGGCGGCGCCGATCGGCACATTTACATAGAAGACCCAGCGCCAGGTCAGATCGGTGACAAGCAGCCCGCCGAGCACCGGGCCGAGGGCTGGTGCCAGCGTCGTCGGCACGGTGAGGATCGAGGAAGCGCGGATCCGCTCCTCCGGCGGAAAGGCCCGGAACAGCATGGCCATGCCGACCGGGGCAAGCATGCCGCCTCCGGCGCCCTGCAGAACGCGGAAGATCACCAGCTCACCGAGGCTGGAGGCAAGGCCGCACAACGCGGACGCAACGGTGAAAACGACAATCGCGGCGAGCAGCACCCGCTTGCCGCCGAACCGGTCGCCGAGCCAGCCTGAGGCCGGGATGAATACCGCGAGGCTGACCAGGAACGAGATGGAGATGCTGTCCACCGCCAGTGGGCTGACGGCGAAATCGCGCCCGATGGTCGGCAGAGCCACGTTAACGATCGTGGCGTCCATGATCGACATGAACATGGCCGCGACGAAAACGACGCTAACCGCTACCTTCTGGCTGATGCGTGCTTCCACTACATCCCTGTTCCTGGCGTCTTTCTCCGTGGCCGCTTCCGCCGGCAGGCACTGATCCCGCGGCCAAGGCAGGGTTTCAGATAGCCCGCGAGGCCGCCCCAGTTAGAAGGTGACGTGGGTGCGGGAAATTCCGATTGCCGCGGGTCGATGGCCACGAAGAGAATCTGCCCTGCCGAATGCTGCCTGCCGGTGAGGCAAATCACACCTGACCAGATCTATGATACGCAACGTAGCGTATAAATTCTTGACGAGGGGTCGGGACGGGCTTGTAGTCGTTTAGCTGCCTCGCATCGCAGCCTCCGTGCAGGCCCGTCCCGGTTCCCGCGTGAAAGTCAACGAACAGCTATCCGGGTCCACCGGAGCACGGTCGTTAAGACGCGCTGGCCGTGTTGCGCGCGGTCCGCGGCAGCGTCATCCACCCAGGGCCGCGTCGAGCAGGGTGGCCGCGGCGTCGCGGGCCGCTGCGGCTGCGCCGGGGTCGTGGTCCATCCGGGCGGACTGGCCGCTGCCGTCGTAGAGCAAATGCAGTTGCCGGGCCAGGACCTCGGGCTCGGGCGCCCCGGCCTGGCCGGCCAGTTCGGTCAGCAGCGCGCGTACCCAGCGGCGGTAGGCCTCGTTGGCCTGCTCGGTCAGGTCGCCGGGACGGGATTCGGCGCTGGCCCGGGTGAATGCACAGCCGTGGTAATCGGGCTGGGCGAACAGTTCCCCCTGACCTTCGAACACGGCCAGCAGCCGCTCGCGCGGGGTGTGGCGGCGTTCGACCGCCTGGGTAATGCGCTGGACGACGCTGGCCTGGCGGGTTTCCAGGTAGGCGCGAACCAGTTCGTCCTTGCTGCCGAATGTGTTGTACAGCGACGCCTTGGCCACGCGGGCCTGCTCGATGATGCGGTCGATGCCGACGGTGTGCACGCCCTCGTTGTAAAACAGCTCGTTTGCCGCGGCCAGCAGCCGCTCGCGCGCCGAATGCCGGGCCGCGCTCGCTTCCTTGACAGCCATGGTGATGGCCACCTTCCTAGACAGACTTGTCTATCGTAGGTCACGGGCCTGCGCCGCGGCAGGCTCGGTGGCGCGGGCCGGCCGGTTCTTCAGCAGGCCGAACAGGGCCAGCCCGGCGAGCGCGATCAGTGCGCCGCCGTAGTAGCGGGTGGTGTCGATCAGCCCTCCGCCGTGGACCACGCCGAACCCTGCCGCCACAGCCGGTACCCCCAGTCCGAGGTACGAGACCACGTAGAGCAGGGAGACCAGGCCGGCCCGTTGGTGCGCCGCAGCCAGCGGGATGACGGTGCGGATGCCCCCTTGGAATCCGCTGCCGAACCCGGCTCCGGCGATCGCGGAGCCGGCGAAAAAGAGCGCCACGGACCCGATGCTCACGGCGATGACGGTCACCGTCACGCCAGTGATCAGGGCCAGGATGCCGGCCAGCATCACCGTCCGAGCCGCGGCCCGGCGCAGCACGATGATTGCTACGACAGCAGATCCGGCCAGGACGAACAGGCTCATGCCGCCCAGCACCACATCACCCGATCCGGTCAGCGCGTGCACCAGCGCCGGGCCGAGCGCGCCATACAGGCCGGCCAGCGCCCACACCGCGAACAGCACGGGCACAGCAGTCAGCACCGGGCCCCGCAGGGCCCGCGGCAGGGTGATCTCGGGCCGCAGGCTGGCCAACGCGCCGGGTGCACGGCTGACTGTCTCGCGCATGGCGGCGATCGCGGTCGCCTGCAGGGCGAGCACCCCGGCCAGCGCGATGTAGATCAGGTGGGTGGGGTCAGGCAGGAAGCGGACCGCCAGGGCGGACAAGATCGTGCCGGCCGCGGTGCCTGTGCCCGGCGCGACCGCGTTGGCGAAGGTGCCGAGTTCGCGGTCCATGTCGAGCATCGCGGCGCCGATCGCGCCCAGCGCCGCGCCGGTGGACAGGCCCTGGACCACCCGCGCCGATAGCAGCGCAGGCACTCCGGCGGCAGTGGCGAAGATCACCAGCGAGCCCGCGTGCACCACGATCGCTGTCAACAGCACCGGCCGGCGCCCGACGTGGTCGGATAGCTTGCCCAGGGTCAGCAGGCCGGCTAGCACCGCTACCGCGTACACGCCGAATACCACCGTTGTGGTGATCGGCGTGAAGTGCCATCGGGCCTGGTAGATCGCGTACAGCGGGGTCGGCGCAGCAGAAGAGGCCAGAAGCGCCACGATCAGCGAGCCCAGCACGAACACGGCCGGACGCCCGCTCAGCCGACGACTGCCCAGTTCCCGCATCCGGGCCCACCGCGCGAACGGGTCAGCCGGCAGGGACCCGGCAGTTTCGCTGGCCGGACCGCATCCCGGCAGGGCCGGGGCACTCGCTACCCGCTCAGCTTCATGGTTGGCCGCTGCTGCGTCCGCGATGCCTGCTCTCGGCCCTGCACCGCAGTTCGTCGTCATGCTAGGTCACCCACCAAACTGAGTAGACAGGTCTGTATCTCCAACGAGAGAATAGACAGACAGGTCTACTCAGTCAAGGCGACGGAAAGTCCGGCGGTAAGCGGCAGCACAGCATCAGGGCTTGCCTC
>DASXIA010000483.1:0-5554 GCA_036488155.1 Streptosporangiaceae bacterium
CACGAGCAAGCCGGCCCCTTCGCTCCCCGCCCCACCGCGCCAGGCAGGAGGATCAGCACTACTACGAGCCGGTCCGACTGCCAGCCCGGCAACGGTTTCCGCCCCTCACGCCACCCGGCGCTTGCAGGCATCCCTCTCGCCGCCCCCGCCAGGAGGCAGCAGTATCCGGGCTGGCCCTCCGCCGTTCCGTGCGGACGCCGCAGACCAGGCTCGCGCCACCTCTACGCCGGGCACCACCTGGCCAGCAATCCGGGCAACCACCAGGCTCATCCCGGAGACTTGTGAGTGTGGTCACCTGAACTGGCCCCGGCTGGGAGTGTTTTCGTCACGAATTTTGGCCCCGCCTGGGTGGTGGTGACTGCGGCGGTGGTGGGGCGGCGTGTCGTCACGAATTCTGGCCCCACCCTGGATCTGATCTTCGTGTCAGTGTCGCCTGCGCGGAGGTCGGGGAGTGGCGCGGTCACGAGTGGAGCTGTTCGAGCAGATCAGGAAGGACCGCCAGGTCGAGGGATCGTCGATCCGGGAACTGGCCGATCGTCATAACGTGCACCGGCGGACGGTGCGCCAGGCGCTGGAGTCGGCGGTGCCGCCGCCGCGCAGGCCATACCCGCGGCGGCCAAGGCCGGCCATCGACGATTATGCGGCGGTGATCGATTCGTGGCTGCTGGCCGACAAGCAGGTGCCGCGTAAGCAGCGGCATACCGCGCGGCGGGTGTGGCAGCGGCTGGTCGCCGAGCACGCCGCCACCTGTTCGGAGATAACTGTGTCGCGGTATGTGGCCCGCCGCCGCGGCGAGCTCGGCCTCGGCCAGGTCGAGGTCAGCGTGCCGCAGGCGCATCTGCCAGGCGCCGAGGCCGAGGTCGACTTCGGCGAGTTCCACGCCACGGTCGCCGGGGTGCTGGTGAAGCTGTGGCTGTTCGTGCTGCGGCTGTCGTGCTCGGGCCGGGCGTTTCATGTCGCGTTTGCCACCCAGGCGCAGGAAGCGTTCCTGGAAGGCCACGTGCTGGCGTTCGAGCATCTCGGTGCCGTGCCGCACCGGATCCGCTACGACAACCTCAAGCCCGCCGTGACCCGGGTGCTTCGCGGCCGGGACCGCGCCGAAGCGGAACGGTTCATCGCGCTGCGCTCCCATTACGGGTTCGACTCGTTCTTCTGCCTGCCCGGCCAGCAAGGCGCGCACGAGAAAGGCGGCGTCGAAGGCGAGATCGGCCGGTTCCGCCGCCGGCACCTGGTGCCGGTCCCGTCGGTGACGTCGCTGGCCGCCCTGAACCAGCTGATCGCCGTCGCTGACATCGTCGATGACGGCCGGGTGATCACCGGCCGTCCGGTCACCGTCGCGGCGGCGTTCGCCGCCGAGCAGCCCGCGATGCTGCCGCTGCCCGCGCAGATGTTCGACCCGGCAAGGCTGCTGACCGCGCGGGTCGATGGCCGGGCCCGGGTTTGCGTGCGGCAGAACTACTACTCCGTGCCCGCACGCTACGCGGGCCGGCGGCTGGCCGTGCGGCTGTCAGCCAGGACAGTGCAGGCCCTGGACGGGCCGCAGGTCATCGCCGCGCACGAGCGCTCGGCCGGCAAGTACGCCGAGGTCCTGGTCCTGGACCACTACCTGGACGTGCTGAAGTACAAGCCCGGCGCGCTGCCCGGAGCGACCGCGCTGGCCCAGGCCCGCGCGGCCGGGGCGTTCACCGCCAGCCATCAGCGGTACTGGGACGCCGCCCGCCGCAAGCTCGGTGACGCCGCCGGGACACGGGCGCTGACCGAGGTCCTGCTGGGCCACCGCACCCTGCCCGCCCCAGTCCTGCTCGAGGCGATGGACAAGGCGACCGGTTCCGGGGTACTGGACCCCCACGCCGTGCTGATCGATGCCCGCCGGCTGGCCGGCGGCCACGTCGCCCCGGTCATCCCGATCGGCGCGCTGGCACGCTACGACCGGCCTGCACCCACCCTCGCCGGCTACGACCAGCTGCTGACCGGAGGCACCCGGTGACCGCGGTGTCCGACACCGCCGCACTCGCCGCGATCGGCGCCGCGGCCCGCGAGCTCAAGCTGCCGACCGTCCGCGCCGACGCCGCCCGGCTGGCCGAGATCGCCGTCCGGGAACGCCAGACCCACCTGGCCTACCTCGCCGAAGTACTCGCCGCCGAGACCGACGACCGGACCAGCCGCCGCCGGACCCGCCGCATCGGCGAAGCCCGCTTCCCGCGCCTCAAGCGGCTGGCCGACTTCAACCCCGACCACGTCCCCGGCATCGCCGCCCAGCTCGCCACGCTCGCCAACGGCGCGTGGATCGATGCCGGGCAGCCCCTGGTTCTGCTGGGTGACTCCGGCACCGGCAAGACGCACCTGCTCATCGGCCTGGGCCTGGCCGCCTGCGAGCAAGGACGCCGGGTCCGCTACGCCACCACCGCGCAGCTCGTCAACGAACTCGCCGAAGCCGCCGACAACCGGCAGCTCTCCCGCGTCGTGGCCCGCTACGGCCGCCTCGACCTGCTGCTGCTCGACGAACTCGGCTACCTCCAGCTCGACCCCCGAGGAGCCGAGCTGCTGTTCCAGATCATCACCGAACGCGACGAGAAAGCCTCCGTCGGCCTGGCCACCAACCTGCCGTTCAGCGAATGGGGAACCGTGTTCCCCGACCCGCGGCTGGTCGCCGCGATCGTCGACCGCGTCACCTACAACGCCCACATCCTCGAAACCGGCACCCAGTCCTACCGCCTCGCCACCAGCAACACCAGCCGGCCCGCCAAACCGCAGCCAGCCCGGAGCCAAAATTCATGACCACAGGTGGGGCCAAATCACTTGACGACACTCACCGTCATCTCACTGGCTGCGAAGCCAGGTACTTTGCAAGGCCATCGAGCATCTCGGCAGTGCCCTCGCTCCGCAGTTGCGAAGCGCCGGGCCCGTCGATGCCATCTAGGTAGGCGCCTTGCTCTGTCCAGGTCAGCGCCGCGCCGTCGCTAGTCTCGCCGAATTCAATCGTGGCGACTGAGACTGAGATACGAGTGTCGTCGGCGTACATCTCGTAGCTGTAAACGATCCGCTGGTCAGGCACGATGTCGTAGTACCAGGCGTCGTACCGATAGGTTTTGCCCTCGTACTTGAAGCCGAAGCGCTCGCGCCCCCCAATCCGGAAGTCGAACTCGCTCTGGGAGGCGTCGCCGTCGGCCGACTCGAGGTTGCCGGTGTCGCCCCAGATATTCTTTGCCTCCTGCGAGGCGAAGGCGCCGAACACTCGGGACGAGGTCGCCGGGTAGGTGCGAGCGATCGTGAACGTGTCATGGATGACGGACCGCTGTGTCATTGGAACTCCTTTGGGTTAGCGGGATGGGTTACGGGGCGGATCTGGGGCTGCAGGCCCCGTCTCAGGCGAGTCCGCGGTCTCGGCCAGGTAATCGCCGAGCCTGTCGAGGCGGCGTTCTATCAGCGTGCGACGCTCGGATATCCAGTGCTCGGCCGACCGCAGCGTCGCCGGGTTGAGACTGCAAGTGCGGACGCGACCGAGCTTCTGCGACCGGACTAGCCCGCACTCCTCGAGAACCTGCACGTGCTGAACCACAGCGGCTAGCGACATGGCGAGCGGCTCGCCGAGTTCGCTGACCGAGGCCGGACCTCTGGTGAGTCGCTCTAGCATGACGCGGCGTCCAGGGTCGGCCAGGGCATGAAAGACCCGGTCCAAATCCGCCACTTGGTTAAGCATGTGCTTGAGTATGCTCTGCCGGATGAACACAGTCAAGTACTTGCTTTAGTATTCTGCTCCGCGGCAAACTACCGGGCAGGCGGGGCCCCCGCTGCATGATTGTGAACGGTGTGGTCGACGCGCCCTTGCCATCAGGCTCTTAGATCAGGCCTATCCTGTCCCGCCAGTCCGGGGCACGGCCCACGCCGGAAAGATCCTTCGAGTACGACCAGAAAACCCGGCCGATCGTTGCGTGCACCGCGCCGGCGAAGTACGACAGCGGGCCAACCCACACCAGCTCAGCAGCAACGATCCCGCGGTCGCGCTGCTCGGCCAGGCACCGCTTGAGCAGGACCCCGCCGATCCCTAGCCTGCGCATGTCCGGATCGGTGCCAATCGGACCGACTTCGTGGACACGGTTCACGCCGTAGCAGCAAAAGCCGACGTACCGCCTGCCCTGCACGGCGACGTACAGGCCAGCATCGCTGCTGCGCATGGCCTCACTGATCTCGGCAATCCAATCGGACTGCCAGATAGCGCCCAGCGACTCCTGCAGCGGGCCGTCGTCAGCGCCGTCCGCGCGGCGCACCTCGATGCCCCCCGACGCGAGACGCTCCTCAGCTGCACGCGTGTCCAGCGGCGCGCTCAGCAGGTCAACGTCCATGTTGACCTCGCAGCCTTGCCGTTGATAGCCCGAGTCCTCGGCTAGGCACACGGCTGCGGTGTAGTGAATATCAACGCCGGGCCACGCGTAATTCGGACTTGTCCCGGACAGGCCGATCTGCTGACAGCCGCGCGCAGCGAGTTGCTGTTCGATCCCGGCTGCTAGTTGCCGGCCAATGCCTCGCCACTGATGCGCTCGGTCGACGACGAGCAGATCGATGTATCCCTCCGCCTTACCGTCGTCGGCCTGAGCGATGGAGCCGACGCAGGCGCCGACCGTCAGGGAATCCTGAACGGCCACCAGGCCGACGTGCGGTTCCCGTGTCACGATTCGCGGAATCGAGCCGGCCCAGCGGTCGAGCGTAAGTTCCTGCTCACAAAGGCGGCTGACGTCGCCCAGCTGATGCGGTGCCAGCTGGGTGATCGTCATGCGGCTCACCGGGCTTACGCTACTGGTCGTGGGTGACGTCCGCGGGCGCGGCCATGCCTGCGGCGACTACGTCGAGGAACGACCTCGCGCAGCTGAATGTGGCTACGACGGCCCGTCCGGCCAGGCGGGACTCGTAAGCCCGGTACCGGTCCATCTCCCACGCCAGGCCGCGCGGTGACAGCGAGTCGCATGACGGTTCCGGCAACGGCGTCCAGATCCAGTCCTGTGCGCGCGCGCTGTCAGCGCCTGCGGTGCCCGGCTGGATGAAATAAGCCCGATCGATCTCGTTGCCCACCTGATTGCGCACGAAGCGCAGGCCCGCCAGGGTCTCTTCGATGAGCAGCCGCTCGACTTCGGGGCGGCTCTCGAGCTCGCGGTCGTACAAGTCAGGGTGATAGCGCACGAGGTTCGCATCGACAATCGTGACCCACCAGACAGCCTCGCTGACAACGGCGAACGCGCGGGGCCGGTCTAGCCCGGCCACCCGCGGCAGTCGCGCGACCGCGTCCGACATCGCCGCGATCGCCCAGACCAGTGCGCTCTCATCCGCCGCTGGCTGTGCCTTGTCCGCACGGTTCCAGGCCACCCGGCAGCGTGCCGAACAGAACCGGGCATGCTCTCGCCGAGGGGTAAACCGGGCACCGCACTGCTCGCAGTCCCGGACATCGATCATGTCACGATGTTACGCGTAACTGGTCCTGGCTGGTCATCCGGTATCACGAACCCGGACTCGTACGCGACGACAACGGCCTGCACTCGACCCGGAGTCCGGGCCTCGAGCG
>DASXIA010000512.1:0-1969 GCA_036488155.1 Streptosporangiaceae bacterium
AGGCCAGAACCGGCAGGCTGGTCCGGGTGCTCCGCACCGAGACAACGCGGTACAACCAGGTCAACGTCGTCACCGTGGAGACCAGCCTCGGTGTGCTGTCGCTGGCGCCGCAGGGACGGTACGCCCTGGTCCAGGGCGTCAAGTTCGGCTGGCTTGACGTCGGCGGCCCCGACCCGGGCCGGTTCACGCCGCTGCCCGCGGTCCCGGCCGGCCAGTACGTCAACTTTGCCGCTTGGTAACCCGGAGCTCATTCGCCGGTGGCACCGTCGATCTGCTCGCGGAGAAAGTCGGCGTGGCCGATATGCCGCGCGTACTCCTCGATCATGTGCAGGTAGATCAGCCGCAGCGACATCAGCTCGCCGTTGTGGGTGAACTCCTCGTCCAGTGACGCGTTGGCCTGTGGGTGCCGAGAATCCTGTCATAGCCGTTGACCTGGTCTCTCAAGGGAGATCGAGTTGCCCTGTAAGGGTCGAAAATCCGGCTACCGGAGAGGACACGGATTGTTGGTGTGCTGACGAGTTGTCACCATAGTGCGAACGGCGGCTGCGCGGCCTCCTGCTCGCTGAGTTCCAGCGGAAGTTCCACCCGGCCCACGCGCGCGGCCCGGTAGGCCGCGTAGATCAGCTCGAGTACCGCCCGGCCGTCCGCACCGGTCTCCTGCGGCATCGCCGCGTCGAGGACGCAGCTGACGAAGTGATCCATCTCCTGCGGAATGCCGGAGTGCCACAGCTCGTCGAAGATGGTGAACGTCCAGCCACGGGTATCGGGTGCCTTCTCGACGGCATATCCGTAGCCGACATCGCTGTACGTCGACAGGGACGAGCCGCGCATGAGGTCGGCATAGGTGATTCCCCGGCTTCCCACGATCTCGGCACGGTCGTCCATGCCGCCCGGCTTTGCCCAGCTCGCCTCGACCAGGCCCATCCGGTTGCCGTCAAAGCGGATTGTCACGATCGCGTGGTCCTCCGCCCGCGTCCGTCCGCCGTGCACGAACGTGCCCACCTCCGCCGCCACCGTGCGGGCAGCGGGCTTGCCCAGCACCCACCGCGCGAACTCGATGCCGTGGCAGCCCATGTCCATCAGCACGCCGCCACCGGACTGCTCCGGGTCCCAGAACCAGTCCGAGTGCGGGCCGTAATGCTGCTCGGTCTGCCGGACCAGGTACACCTCCCCGAGCGCGCCCTCATCAGCGAGTTCCTTGGCGCGGACGTACTTCGGCGCGAAGCAGATCTCCTCCGCATACATCAGCAGCACCCCAGCGGCGGCGCACGCGCTGATCATTTCGTCGGCCTCGCGCAGCGTCCGGGCGAGCGGCTTCTCGCAGATGACATGCTTGCCGGCCTGCGCCGCGGCGACGGCGATGTCTCGGTGCAGCGCGTTCGGCGCCGCGATGCACACCACGTCGACGTCGGGTCGGTCGGCTAGTTCGCGAAAATCGGTGAACCAGGCGGGAATCCCCCAGCGCCCGGCGAACTCCGCTGCGCTGCCCGCTGACCGCGAGGCCACAGCGCGCAGGGTGGCACGGGGCAGCCGCGCGAAAGCCTCCGCATGCGCTCTGGCGATGAAACCGCTGCCCACGATTCCGATGCCGACGTGATCCGACGTCATGAACTGCCTCCGCCGTGCTGGCATTATCCCGCCGACCGCATCGGATACCGCGCCGAGTGGGCCGATCTGCCGACCGTACCGGACGCCGCCAGTCCCCGACAGGTTGCCGAGCCCTGCCGCCGCAGATCGTCGGGCAGTCGCACGATGACCGCCTTGACGGTTCCGGAGTAACTCGCGCTGGTTGGCGTCCAGTGCGCAAGTCACCGCCTGAGCCGTTATGAGGTCCTCCGGGTCGGCGTCGGTGCCGTGCCCGAACAGGCCAGCGGCACGCACGCGTGGCACGAGATCACGCCGGCATGTACCTCTCGAACCAGGTCACGAGCCGGGTCAGGTAATCAGTGATGGCCGGGAACTGGCTGAC
>DASXIA010000541.1:0-3364 GCA_036488155.1 Streptosporangiaceae bacterium
ACGGGTGGACAAGAACAGCATCAAGCCGCCGAGGAACAGCCCGGCAGAGCCGATCGCTGCTGGCGGGGCTCCGGCCGGAGCCAGTGAGCTGGCGGTGCCCGTGGTGCCCCAGAGCACGGCGGCGGCCAGGATCGGGACGGGACCGCTGATCCGGCCAGTACGGTAGGTAGATTGCCTGGCGGGAGCTGAGCGGGCAGCAGAAAAAGCATCGTTTGGCACTGTCGTGACTTCCGTCTTCGAATTCGCTGGAACGTGGATTCGAGACGGGCGCACGACTCGTCAGCCCGGACTGCCCCAAGTCAGCCGGACGGCTAGATCATGCCATTAACGGGTGCGCCCGATCAGGCGCACAGCGGGGGCAGCACGACGTGCCAGTAAGAGCCCATGCGCCCATGGTACATGCCGCTTGACAAGCCTTGGGCTTCCCCCGGTTCCCGGACAGGAACGGTTTGTTGTCTGCACGGTAGCCCTGGCTGCGCGTGAGGCTCGGGCAGGCCACCCCCGGCGAGATCGCGTTGACGCGCACGCCGCGCGGGCCGAATTCGGCTGCCCAGGCCCTGGTCAGCGTCTCCATCGCGCCCTTGGTAGAGCTGTAGAGCGCGCTCGGGATGCCGAGCCGAGCGATCCACGAGCCGAGATTGATGATGACGCCGCCGCCCGCCTCGATCATGGCCGGCGCGACCGCGGCCGTCAGGTAGTACGGCGTCTTCACGTTGACCGCGTATACCTGGTCAAATGTTGCCTCATCCGTCGTGGCCGTATATGTGCGAGGGTAGATGCCGGCGTTATTGACGAGGATGTCGATGCCGCCGCCGAGCAGGCGGGTCGCCTCGGCGGCCAGCGCGCTGCAGGCCTGCACGCTTCCGTCCAGGTCCATGGGGACGAACTCGGCCCGGCCGCCGTTCGCCTTTGTCTCCTCGATGAGATCAGCTCCCCGTTGCGGGCTCCGGCCAGAGGCGACGACGTGCGCGCCCTCGGCCGCGAACTCGATCGCGATCGCCCGTCCGATGTTGCTAGTCGCTCCCGTGATCAGCGCTGTCTTGTTCCTCAGGCGTGAGTAGGTCATGTCGCAATCGTGCTTCCCGAAAATTGGACCTGCAAGTCCAGAAAGCTCCCGCGAACCCGCGTGACCGCATCCTCAGATTCATCGCCGACTAAGCCACCCCCGACGGCCTGATCTGTGCTGAGCACGATCGTGCCATCACATGCCGGGCGGACGCGCAGATCAGCGGTTCCCGCGTGTGGGTGCAGCAGTAGCCATGACAGATCGTGAGCGCCTCGGTCGTGCTGGCCGCTGGCCGGTACCGGCGCCTGCTTGCGAGCGAGCCGCCCGTGAGCCGCTCGGATCGGCGGCTGCGCATCGTTATCGCCGGCGCGCGTTAGTGTGCCGCAGCGGCCCGTCGTGTCCTCCCAGCGTGTGGCAAGACGTTCGGCTCCCAGTAGCTGCCGCGGTCGTACTCGCGGTCAATATGCACGGTGGCAAGCCCGCCGGGACCAGTAGTCGCCGCTGCCGGGGAAGATCATGCCCGTCCAGGATTCCCACTCGGCGCTGGTGCCGTGATCCGCAGCGGCAGCGGTTCGGGTTTCAGGACGGCCGCTCCGAGCCGCTCGTGGACGCGCAATCAAGGGGACGACTACTGCATCGCCCAGCTCCCGGCTATGAGAATGGACCAGCATGACGCGCTGCGTCTAGCCATGCCTGCGTCGCACGCCCATGTTTCGCTCGCCTCCCGAGAGGCTGATTCACCGGTCCGGCTCCTCCGGGAGATGTTGATCATCGCGACCTGTTAAAGCTATTTGAACACCCCGCGCACGATGCGGGCGCCGAGCGTGCCAGCGGCGCCGGTAATCACCCCCTTCGTTATAGTCGTCCCATGCTCGGCGCCGAATTTTTTGGCCCCTCTGAGAATAGGACCTGCTGCCGCATTGAACCCTTCCCTGAAAGCCCCATTATCAGTCGAGGCGTCATAGGCACCTTTGGCGAATCCAACGGCAAAAGCCACAGGAGAAACAGCAACCACGCTAGCATTCGCCCAGAACTCGTTCGTGTTCTCCACGTGCTATTTCCTCTCTCATGAGACCTTGGGGAACGACACCTGGGGGCCGCCAGTTCTAGCATCACTGCCAGTACGCGACCAGCGGCGGTACGCTCCTTCACCTCGTCGTCCTCAGTGCGGGGGATCATTGCCCGGAGCACCATTCATCAGCAGCGGACCGTTAGTCACCCACGCGGATCGCGCATAAGTCACGTGCAGGCTCGTGTCTACCCGACAACAATTATGGCCCGCGCCCGGACGACATGCCATGGGCATGCACCCACATCCCATGGTGGACCTAGGCCCAGTCGCGCTGGCAGGGAAGTCGCGCGTGCTACGGCGGTGGGCGGCACCTCGCCGTCGCACGCGCTCTCAGGCCCGCTGACCTGCGTCCGGCGGACTGGCGATCCGGCGATCTGCGGTCTTCGTGCGATCCCCGGTACTGCTACGTTCCCGGAACGGCGCAGATCGACCTGATCTGCGTGCCTCATAACATGCGCGCAGGCGGCGATGCGGAGGCTCAGGTCCTCGAAGATGACCTGCAGCAGCCCGGCCATCCCGGCGCGCCCGTGCCGGGCGGGCGCGCCTAGCGCAGCCTAACCTGCGAGGAGGACGCCTCCACCAGCTAAAGGCCGCTGTGGCAAGCTTTCTGCTGCTGAATGTGCTGATGTTTACCGGAAAGGCGCGTTACATGAGTGAAGACGCACCGGAGCTAACCGCGGAGCTGGTGGTGGACGGGGCCGTGCCGTCGCAGCCGGTGATCTCGCCAGATGGGTGCTGGGTTGCGTATGTCGTCGCTCCGGTCGGCCGCAGGGGAGAGCGTTGCATGTGCGCGCTCTGGGTGGCCGCTGCTGACGGCAGTTCACCGCCGTGGAAGCTGACCGCGGGTATAGCGGCAGATTCTGATCCGCGCTGGGCGCCGGATTCCGCGTCGGTGTTGTTCTTGTCAGATCGCACCGGCTCCCGTCAGCTGTACCGGGTACGGGTCGGCGGCGGGGAGGCCGAGGTCCTGACGGACTGGCGCGGCGAGATCTCTGATGCCTGGCCGCTTGGGGATGCCCGGCTGGTCGCCGTGGTGGCCACGGATGAGCCGACTGAGGAGGACAAGCGCAGGCGCGCCGAGCGCGACGACGCGTTCGTGTGGGGACAGCAGCCGCGCTGCGGCAGGCTGCGGGTGCTTGACCTAGCCACAGGCGAGCTGCGTACGGTGGACGGCCTCGGCAACCGCCACGTCGTGGAATTGGCGGCGCGGCCGGACGGAGGCGCGCTGGCGGCGATCAGCTGGGCCAGTCCGGAGAGTCCTGGTGTGACCGCCGGCGAGTTGCATG
>DASXIA010000545.1:0-13700 GCA_036488155.1 Streptosporangiaceae bacterium
GTGGTGGCGGTGGGCGGCGCGCTGTTCCTCTTCGTCACCGGCTAGACGAACGTCGCGATCCTGTTCGCGATCATCGCCGCCGGACTGATCTTCGGGGTGACGATGGTCCTGCCGATCGGCGGCGCGGACATGCCGGTGGTCATCTCGCTGCTCAACGCCTTCACCGGCACCGCCGTGGCCATGGCCGGCATCGTCATCGACAACTGGGCTCTGATCGTGGCCGGGGCGCTGGTCGGCGCGTCCGGTGGCATCCTCACCAAGCTGATGGCCGACGCGATGAACCGGTCGCTGGCCAACATCATCCTGGGCGGGTTCGGCACCGGGGACAGCGCGGTCGCCGTCGAGGCGGCCGCGGACGCCCAGGTCCGCCCCATCGCGGCCGACGACGCGGCCATCCAGCTCGCCTACGCGTCCAAGGTGATCATCGTGCCGGGCTACGGCCTGGCCGCCGCGCAGGCGCAGCATGCGGTGGCGGAGCTGGCCCAGGTCCTGCAGGCCCGCGGCATCGAGGTCAGCTACGCGATCCATCCGGTCGCGGGCCGCATGCCCGGCCACATGAATGTGCTGCTAGCCGAGGCGAACGTGCCTTACCCGCAGCTCAAGGAGATGGACGAGATCAACCCGGAGTTCGCCAGGGCTGATGTCGCGCTGGTCATCGGGGCCAACGATGTGACCAATCCGGCTGCCCGCCGGGCAGGCACGGCGATCTCCGGCATGCCGATCCTCGATGTCGACCAGGCCAAGAGCATCATCGTGATCAAGCGGTCAATGGGCCACGGCTACGCCGGCATCGACAACGAGCTCTACGTCGATCCGAAGACCAGCATGTACTTCGCAGACGCGAAGAAGGCGCTCGCCGAAATGACCAGCGCGGTCAAGACGCTGGTCGGCTGACCGCAGCCCGCCGGCTGGTCACCCACGCGGAACTTCCATGATCGATGTTGATTCAGGGGTGCTACTGGCCCACCGGATCAACATCGATCATGGAGCGCGTCGCCGGAGGCGTACGGCCGGCCGGTGAGCGTGGTGGAAGCCGCCGCAAGTCATCCCCGGTGAGCTCGCCGGTCGAGATCAGCAGCGCGGCGAGTTCTTCGAGCGCGCGCTGGCCGCGAAGGCCGGGAACCCCGATCCTGACGTAGCGATTGCGGATGTTCTCGCATCGCTTGGCCACGGCGTGCGGCTGCCAGCCGATGCGCTCGGCCGCCTCCCTGGCGCTGCGCGGCACTGCCGCCCCTGAGTGCTTCCAGGTCAGGTAGTCCTCGAACCGTGCCGCGAGCACAAGCCGATCGGCATCGTTGAGGGGGGCCCGCAACTTGGTGCTGGTGATCCGGCGTTCCGACACTGCCTCGGCCACGGCTTCGGCCAGCCCGGCCGCCTCATCAGCGTCAGGCTCTTCGTCGAGGTCCGGCAGCCGCACCCGGAGCGTGTAACTGTCGAGCACGCCCTCGATCCGGACCTTGGCGTGCCACTGCTGCAGCGGCAGCGCCATTCCCGGCGGGATGTCCGCCCGGAACCCCAGATCGCCGACGACATAGAGCATCGACGACGCGCTTGCGTTTGTCAGCCACCAGAAGCCGACGCGCCAGTCGAAGCTACCTGCGTTGCGGGAAACGCCACGGTCGATGCCCGGCAGTACGAGAGCGCAGGTGTCGGCACGGCCGAAGGTGAGTCGCTCCCCCGGCTTCACCCGCCAGGTTCCCGACTCAAACATCACGATCAGCAGCATCGCGGCCCCGTCCTGCCCCGTTTCGTCACCTGTTACCGGGACCCTAGGGGGAGCCCATCCGGACCGTCAATCACGGTGGGGAGGCCTCCCTGGATGGGGAACTTTCCCCTTGTCAGCTGGCATCTCGGCTTAGCAGGATCGAGTGCCTGGTGATCGGTGAGGCTTCTGACGCCTGGCAGACTCGGTTGCACCAGACAGCCGAAGGGAGTACGCCGGTGAGCACTGTCGAAGCGAACGTGGAGGTGGCAGGCCATCCCGTTCCCGAAGGAAATGATCTTGAAATAACAGAGGCGCGCAACGCCCGCGTCGGCGACATCACGGTGCGCCGCATGCTCCCCCTCCGGTTGCGCCGCAGTGTTGGCGCTTGGTGTTTCATTGATCATTACGGCCCGATGGATGTCGACGGCGTGACCGGGATGAACGTGCCGCCGCACCCGCACATCGGGCTCCAGACCGTCACCTGGCTGCTCGCCGGGAACGTGCTGCACCGGGACAGTCTGGGCAGCGAACAGCTGATCCGGCCTGGCCAGCTCAACCTCATGACGTCCGGGCGCGGCATCGCGCACGCGGAGGAGTCGCCCGCCGAGCACGATCCCACGTTGCACGGCGTTCAGCTCTGGGTCGCGCTGCCGGATGCAAGCCGCCAGGTCGATCCGGCTTTCGAGCACCACGGCGAGCTTCCGGCAGCCGGTCTCGGCGGGTTCATCGTTACCGTCCTGATCGGCGAGCTGGCGGGCGCGGCGTCGCCGGCAACCACGTTCTCGCCGATTGTGGGCGCGGAACTGTCGGCAGCGAGCCGGCCTGCCAGCTGCCTGCTGCCGTTGCGGCCCGACTACGAGCACGTCTTGTTCGTGGTGACCGGGCAGGCCAGCGCGAACGGCGTCCAGCTTGCGCCGGGGCACCTGCTGTATTCGCCCGCCGGGCGGCATGAGCTCGCCCTGACAGCGCCGGCCGGCAGCACGCTCATCCTGCTGGGCGGGGAACCGCTCCGCGAGCAACTGCTCATGTGGTGGAACTTCGTCGCCCGCACGCCAGCAGAGATCGGCGCCGCGACTGCGGCCTGGCGTGCGGGCGAGTTCGGCCCGGTCGGCGGCTACCGGGGCGAGCCGCTGCCCGCCCCGCCGCTCGACGTCACTCTTCTCAGGCGGCTCAGCTAGCGTGTCCGCTAGCTGAGCCGCATAGCCTGACCCGCTAGCTGACGCGCCAGCTGGTGCCGGGATCAGCCGTCACGCACGGTTCCATCCTCAGCGGTGCGCCCGACCGTGCTGCATCGCCCTGATCTGCCAGACAGAGCCCGGCGGCCGGGTTGACCAACTGCGCCCCGATCGGTCCGCCGGTCAGCTGCCAGACCTGAGAGGCGGACCCTCGCACGCACGCCGCCATGCGCAGCTGCGAGCCAGGTGACACGGTCCCGGTTGTCGTGCGCAGGCATTTGCCGCCCGCGCTGAGCGCGCCGTCTGGCTCGATCGTCCAGTTCTGCGCCGTCGACGCTTTGCAGTGGCGCAGCGTGGCGACGCCGGACGGGCCTCCCGTCGGCTGCTGCGTGCTGGCGCAGTACCCGGCGATATCGGAGGTCAGCAGGCCGGCTGGCAGCGTCCATTGCTGGCTGTTACTCGGCGTTGTGGCGCTGCCGGTGTTATTCGATGTGGCCTTGCAGACGGCCGCGACAGCGCGCGAGCCGTTCTTGCTCCCGGTGTCGGCCAGGCAGTGGCCGTCCGTGAGGTTCTTCAGCACGGCTTTCGACTGGAGCTGCCAGCGCTGCGCACTGGTGCACGACGTGAGGTCAAGTGCGGCGGACGCTGTCGAACTCGCCGACTTGGCCGCCAGGCACTTGCCGCCAATCCGGACCGAGCCGTCCGCGGCGACCGTCCATCGCTCTGCGGTGGACCGGCTGCTGCACGTCTCGATGGCGATGTCGGTCGTGCTGCGCTCGGCCAGGCACTTGCCGTCCCGGGCTAGCACGATGTGCCCCGTCGGCCCGCTCCCGCTGGCCCTGGTCACCTTCCAGGCGACCGGGCCTTGCGCAACGGTCCCGCTCGAGCTGTCCGTCGCCCGCACCGTGACCGAATAGCTTCCGGTGCGCGTCGGCCACCCGGAGATCATCCCGCAACTGCTGATGGACAGGCCAGGCGGCAGCCCGGTTGCTGAGAACTGCAGCGTGCAGCCGCTCAACCCGTCGCGCGCCTGGATCTGATAGCGGACTGGCGCGCCGACTGTTGTCGTCTTGCTGGCCAGGTTGGCCAGCGTAACCCCGCGGTGCACATACCAGCTGAGGTTCTGCGTCGCGCTCGGGTCGCCCTGGGCCGATGCTGTTATTGCCACCGGGAACGTGCCCGGCGCGGCTGGCAGCGTTCCGCTGACAGCTCCGGTTGTGGTGTTGATCTGGGTGCCGGCTGGCAGGCCAGTCGCGGCGTAAGTAATGGAAGGGCTGGTAGTGCCGACAGGGCCGGCATCGAGCCCGTTGAGCTGGAGGTTGGCCTGACCGTTGGCCAAGTTGCTCTGACTCGCCGGGGCGGCAAACTCCAGCGCAGTGCTGCTCAGGTAGCTGACATCGGTGCTGCCGCTGATGCCGGGCACCCCTTGTTGTCCGTACTGCCAGTAGTTCCAGGCCGTCCATGCGGCTGGCAGTGTCGGGCCTGAGGTCGAGCCTTTGGGCGGGACGCTCGCTATCCACATTGGGTCGGCGCCGAAATTGCCGCTGTCGCCCGTGCACGTATCCCACCAGCCGGCCGTCGTGTAGATCACCGGGAACTGCCCGGTTCTCCGCTGGATCTCGGTGGTGAAGGTGCTGATCCAGGCGACCATCTGGGTAGGCGTGAGGCCGTAACAGTCATTCGTTCCGTCCTCGGACTTATACGGGTCGTACTCGATGTCGAGGACGGGCGGCAGGAGGTGACCGTCAGGCGTGTAGTGCGCGGCATCCAGCGCGTAATCGGCCTGCAACGCGCCACCGGAGTAGTTCGGGATGGCGAACGCGTACGGCGCGGCGAACATGCCCGCAGTCTCAGCCCCGGCGACGTCCTTCGCGTAGTACGGATCGACGTAATAGGAGCCCTCGGAGACCTTGACGAACGCGAACTTGTAGCCGGCCGATGCGACCCCGTTCGTGCTACTCCAGTTGATGCTGGCTCCCTGGATGGACGAGACGTCGATGCCTTGCACATTCGACGCCGCCGCGGAGACGGCCGCCGGGGAGACGGCCGCCGGGGAGACGGCCGCCGCCCGGACCGAAGTCTTGGGGGCAACTCCGGCGCTGCCAGCCAGTAGCTGATCGAGTTGCGGCGAGTGGGCGGCAGCGACGTTGAACCGGACAATCGAGCCGGTCCGGACCGTACCTGCCTGGCTGACAGTGCTTGCCCGGGTAGTGGGAGCCGGGCTACTGATAGCAGCTGCAACCCCGCCCGCCAGCGTCAAGGCGGCAAGGACGCCTACTGCCGCGAACGCGCGCTGTTTGGTGACCACTCGGTGCTTGCCGACCACTCGGCGCATGACCCTCCTGTCGATAGCCCCCTGTCGCTGGCCGCCCCTGGCGCAAACCGCGACACAGCGATAAAAACTATATATAACTATTTTACTATTTTAGGCGGACTGAAGCTGGTAAAACGAACGGCCGTTCAGCTTTCGCGAGGCAACGCTGATTGCTGTCGATGTTCTGCGCGTCGCAGTCCGGGTACGGGACTCTTTGGCTAGTTCGCTCCGACATAAGAGCGGCTGAGACAGCCGGGACGTTACATCGCCCGGCACCTGCAGGGAGTGCACGATGACGGGTTACGTGACACCGACGACGGTCGACCTCGCCTCGCTCGACGAGTTGCGCGAGCTTGGTCAGCAGCTGAGGGTGGATTCGATCCGGAGCAGCACCTCGGCGGGCTCGGGCCATCCGACGTCCAGCATGTCGGCCGCGGATCTGCTGGCTGTGCTGATCGGCCGGCATCTGCGCTACGACTGGGACCGTCCGGACGAGCCAGCCAACGATCACCTGATCTTCTCCAAAGGACACGCTTCGCCGTTGCTGTACTCAGTGTTCAAAGCGGTCGGTGTTATATCGGATGAAGAGCTGATGACCGGCTACCGCCGGTTCGGGTCACGGCTCGAGGGTCACCCGACGCCTGTGCTGCCGTGGGTAGACGTCGCGACCGGCTCGCTCGGACAGGGATTGCCGTATGGCGTCGGGGTCGCCCTGGCCGGGAGATACCTCGACAAGCTGCCGTACCACGTCTGGGTGCTGTGCGGTGACAGCGAGATGGCTGAAGGCTCAATCTGGGAGGCGTTCGACAAAGCCGCCTACTACCACTTGTCGAACCTGATCGTCATCATCGACGTGAACCGGCTCGGCCAGCGCGGCCCGACCGAGCTGTCCTGGGACCTCGCTGCCTACACGCGCCGAGCCGAGGCGTTCGGCGCGCGCGTTCTGCAGGTGGACGGGCACGACGTTGCTGCCATCGACGCGGCTATGGCAGACGCGGCCAGCCCGAATGGTGAACAGCCTGTCGTGATCCTGGCCCGTACTGAGAAGGGCCGCGGCTTCAGCGAAGTGCAGGACAAGGAGAACTGGCACGGCAAGCCGCTCCCCGCCGAGATGGCGGAGCGGGCGATCCTCGAGCTTGGCGGCGAGCGCCACCTGCGGGTGCGCGGCCCCGTTCCGGAGCCGTCGGGACACCCGGACCGCCCGGAGCCGGGAAGCGCAAAGGTTGCGATGCCCGGTTATGACGTCGGTGCCAAAGTAGCCACCAGGAAGGCCTACGGCGACGCACTGAAGGCCATCGGCGCGCGACTGGACGTGGTCGCGCTTGACGGCGAGGTCAGCAACTCGACCTTCGCCGTGGAGTTCGCCGAGGCCCACCCGGCGCGGTACTTCGAGATGTTCATCGCAGAGCAGCAGATGGTCGCGGCCGCGGTCGGCATGAGTGTCCGGGGTTACCGTCCGTACGCATCGACCTTCGCCGCGTTCATGACGCGCGCTTACGACTTCATCAGGATGGCAGCGATCTCGGCGGCGAACATCAGCCTCGTAGGGTCGCACGCAGGCATCGAGATCGGCGCGGACGGACCATCGCAGATGGGGCTGGAAGACCTTGCCATAATGCGAGCCGTGCACGGCTCGACGGTCCTGTACCCGAGCGACGCCACGAGTGCCGCTGCGCTCGTTGCGCAGATGGCCGATCGTCCCGGCATCAAGTACATGCGGACAACCCGCGGCGCGTACCCGGTTCTCTACCCGCCCAGCGAGCAGTTCCCGGTCGGCGGCTGCAAGGTACTGAAGGAGTCTGCGAACGATCAGGTCACCCTCATTGGCGCCGGCGTCACCTTGCACAACTGCCTGGCCGCCGCCAAGTTGCTCAGCGATGAGGGCATTCCGGCTCGCGTCATCGACCTGTACTGCATCAAGCCGATCGACGCTGGCACGGTAGGCGATGCTGCTCTCGACACCGGCCGGCTGGTGCTGGTCGAGGATCACCATCCCGAGGGCGGGCTCGGCGAAGCCGTGCTTGAAGTACTCGCCGAGCGCGGGCTTGGCGGCGCTGCTGTTACCCACCTGGCCGTCCGCGAGATGCCCGGCTCCGGAACGACGGAGGAACTGCTCGGGGCAGCCGGGCTGTCCGCTGCCGACATTGCAGCCGCGGCACGCATGCTTATCAGCGCTTGATGTCACCGGGGCCCGCGCAACCGCTGAACGCGCGGACGTTGCCGTACTGGAGCGAAAGGCTTCCGGTTCCGGCCTATGACCGTGATCTCGTCACGCCCGGGGTTGTCCACTTTGGCGTGGGCGGATTCCATCGCGCGCACCAGGCGATGTACCACGACCGCCTCATGAGCGAGGGGCGATTGACCGGGAGCACGGTGACCCTGAGCACGGGGACCCTGAGCACGGGGACACTGAGCACGGGGACTGGGAGCAGCGTGCTGGACTGGGGCATCTGCGGCGTCGGGGTGATGCCGTCGGACCGGAGAATGCAGCAGGCATTGCAGGCGCAGGACTGCCTTTACACGCTGGTTCTCAAGCACAGCGACGGACGCTATGAGCCGCGGGTGATCGGATCCATCGTGGAGTACCTGTTCGCGCCGGACGATCCGGAGGCAGTTATCAAGAAACTGGCGGCGGAGTCGACCCGGATCGTGTCGCTGACGGTCACCGAGGGCGGCTACAACATCGATGACGTCACCGGCGCGTTCGATAGGTCCAACGCCTCCGTGCTACGCGATCTCGAACCTAACGCAACCCCGCGGACTATCTTCGGCCTGATTACCGAGGCGTTGTCGCGGCGCCGGGATCAAGGGGTAGTCCCGTTCACCGTTATGTCCTGCGACAACCTGCACGGCAACGGCCAGGTCGCCAGGCGCGCGTTCACCGCCTTCGCCCGGCTCAAGCGGCCGGAACTTGGCGACTGGATCGAGCAGGAGGTGCGCTTCCCGGACTCGATGGTCGACCGGATTACGCCGGTGACCACTAACGATGACCGGGCCGAGATCCGGGACCGGTTCGGGCTCGAGGACAAGTGGCCGGTCGTGTGCGAGCCGTACACGCAGTGGGTGCTTGAGGACTCCTTCAGCGCGGGCCGCCCGCCTTACCAGGAAGCGGAGGTGCAACTCGTCGGCCTGGTGGAGCCCTACGAACTTATGAAGCTGCGCTTGCTCAACGGCAGCCACCAGGCCATGTGCTACTTCGCGTACCTGGCCGGATACCGGCTCGTGCATGAGGCCGCTCAGGACCCGTTGTTCCGCGCGTTCCTGCTTGGCTACATGAAACGGGAGGCTGCCCCGACGCTGCCGCCAGTGCCAGGGGTGGATCTTGACGCGTACCAGCACCTGCTGATTGACCGGTTCGCCAACCCGCAAGTCCGCGACACCATCGCCAGGCTATGCGCGCAGAGCTCAGACCGGATCCCGAAGTGGCTGCTGCCGGTGATCCGTCAGCAACTGGCGACCGGCGGTGAGATCAGGCGCTCGGCGGCCGTCGTGGCGAGCTGGGCTCGCTATGCCGAGGGCGTCGATGAGCATGGCGAGCCGATCGAAGTCGTCGACCGGCTTGCGGACACGCTCACCCGGCTGGCCCGGCGCCAGCGCGACGATCCTGACGCGTTCATCGCCAACCGTGACCTGTTCGGCTCCCTGGCCGAGAATCAGCGCTTCGCCGCTGCGTACCGGTCGGCGCTTGCCTCGTTGCACCGGTGCGGGGCCCGGGAGACGCTGCAGGCGCTCGCGTAGTGAGCAACCGGCAGGTCAGCGCTGCGGGAGGTTTCGTCGCAGGAAGTCGCGCATCAGCCCGGCGATCTCCGCTCCGGAGTCTTCGAGGGCGAAATGGCCGGTGTCGAGTGCGTGATATTCGGCAGCGGGATGGTCAGCCAGGATCTGCCGGACGACTGGCTCGGGGAAGATCTCGTCGTTCGCGCCGGTCGCTACCAGCGTCGGTGGCTTGCGCTCCCTGATGAACCGCTGCATCGAGTCGAACGTCGGGACGTTGTTCCGGATGTCGTACAGCAGATCGAGCATGATCTCGTCCACCCCCGGGCGGTCGATGAGCGCCTTGTCGATGACCCAGTTATCCGGATCCACCCGCGACGGATCAGTGACACCGTAGGTGTACTGCCGCCGGAGGCTGTCCAGTTGCAGACAGGCGCGCGCGGCATCGCGGTGCTCGGCGGAGCCGTCTGCCCAGTACCGGCCGAGCGTCTCCCACCATCCGCGCGGCTCCTCCGGGTACAGCGGGGCATTCTGCGCGATGATCGCGGTCAGCCGCGCCGGATGCCGCAGGGCGAGCCGGTAACCGACAGGACCGCCAAAATCCATGACGTAGATGGCGAACTGGCCGATTCCCAGCTGACCGATCAGCTCGTCGATCACATCGGCGAGGTGATCGAAGGTGTAGCTGAAACGCGCACGGTCGGGCACCCCGCTATGACCGAAGGCGGGATAATCCGGCGCGATGACCCGGTAGGCGTCCGACAGCCGGGGAATGAGGTCGCGGAACATCCGCGACGACGTCGGGAAACCATGGAGCAAGAGCAGCACGGGCGCATCCGGCGGGCCGGCTTCGCGGTAGAACACCTCAACCCCGTCGACTCCGGCGCGGCGATAGTAGGTTTCGCGCTGCGCCGGGCCAAGGCCGTCGCCCGCCATCACGACGTCCCAGGGCTTCAGCTGGCTACCGGCCACAGCACCGCCGGCAGCCAGCGGATCAGCCGCGGCCACGGCCCGGGCGGTCTCCGCCGAATCCGTCTCATACACCTGGAGCTCGCCAGTCCCGTCGGCAAACGAGCCAGCGGCCGCGAGTTTGCCCTCAGCCAGCAGGCTAGCCAGGTAGCTAGCGTGCTGTGGCTGCAGATCAGCCAGTTTCTGCTGGTCTTCGACATACGTGGCGTAGTTGATGAACCTCATCGGCCAGCCTCCGGCGGGTCCCGCGTGCACCGTCACTCAAAGCTGGCATGAACGGCGGCCGGGTGGCATCACTTGGATTAGCCATATACCGAGCCGGGGACTGACCGGCTCAGCGGGAAGCTCCGGCTTCCCAGCACTCCGGACGGAAGCTACGAAGTCAATGCAAGAACTGCCAATGATGGGCTAACTGTCCAGCTCAGCGGTCGCTTCATGCCGCCGTACCTCGTCGGGGCCCGCCGCAGCTACCTGATTACGATAGGAATCGCGATGGACACTATGCCAATCGGCGACTACGCAATGCTGTCGGACTGTCACTCGGCGGCGCTGGTGAGCCGGGATGGCTCGGTGGACTGGTTCTGCTGTCCGCGGTTCGACGCCCCGTCGATCTTCGGCCGCCTACTGGATGAGCGAGCCGGGCATTTCTCGATACGGCCAGTCGGTGAACACCGGGCCACTCGACGCTACGCGGATCGCACGATGGTCCTGGAGACTACCTTTACCAGCACCAGCGGTACGGGGGTGCTCACCGACGCCCTAGCCGTCGGCGCGGGCGAGCGCGGTCACGATCTGGGTGCGAACTCGCCGGGAGTCCTACTGCGCCGACTGGCTTGCACGTCCGGCAATATCGAAGCAGAGGTCAGTTTCGCGCCACGGCCGGAGTACGGCCTCATCGAGCCCATGCTGATTCCGGTTGACGGCGGGATCGGCGCACGCGGCGGCGCCCACCGGGTGCTGCTGTGCACGTCAGTCCCCTTTGCTGTGGACGGAGCCACAGCCACGGCGCGGGTCCGCCTCGCCGCCGGCCAGGCTGAAGTATTCGCGGCCAGTCACGGACAACTCGACGGGCCACCGCTTGGCACATGGACCGCCGACGAGATCACCGCCAGGCTGGACGACACGGCCGAGAGCTGGCGTTCCTGGTCGGCCATCCACCAGACCTACGAAGGACCATGGCGGGAGCTGGTACATCATTCCGGGCGGGTCTTGCAGGCGCTCACCTTCGTGCCGACCGGGGCGGTCGTAGCGGCACCGACCACCTCGCTGCCAGAGACTGTCGGCGGTCAGCGTAACTGGGACTACCGCTACACCTGGGTGCGCGACGCCAGCCTGACCATGGCGGCCTTGTGGGTGGCAGCCTGCCCGGATGAGGCGGGCAAGTTCTTTTCCTTCCTCGCTCACGCTGCGGCATCCCAGCCGCAGCCTGCGCTAGACCTGCAGATCATGTTCGGGATCGGCGGAGAGCGCGACCTGTCCGAGCGGGAGCTGCCGCACCTGGCAGGCTGGCGCGGCAGCCGACCGGTCCGGGTCGGGAACGGTGCGTGGACCCAGCGCCAGCTTGACATCTATGGCGAGGTGCTGGGCACCGCCCAGCTGCTGGTCGATCAGCTCGGAGAGCTCGACCCGGAAACCCAGAAGTTCCTCATCGCCGCCGCCGACACCGCTGCCATCCGGTGGCACGAGAAAGACCAGGGCATCTGGGAAACGCGCGGTGAGCCACAACACTTCCTGTACTGCAAAGTGATGTGCTGGGTCGCGCTGGACCGCGCCATCTCGCTGGCCAGCCATCTGGGTGCCGAACACCGGGTAATTGACTGGGCTGCGGCCCGCGACGAGATCCGATGCACCGTCCTAGCCGAGGGCTGGAACGAGCGAGTGGGTGCCTTCACCCAGGCATTCGGAAGCGAGGCGCTCGACGCAGCTAACCTGATGCTCGCTATCACCGGTTTCCTGCCCGCCGATGACCCGCGCATGAAGGCGACCATCGACGCCACCGCCGCACGACTCACCGACAAGCGAGGGCTGGTCTACCGCTATCTGACCAACGACGGACTGACCGGCGGCGAGGGCGCGTTCTTGCTATGCACGTTCTGGCTGGCCGAGGCTCAAGTGCTGGCGGGTGACGTCGACGCGGCTACCGCCACGTTCGAGCGCGCTGTAGCCGCGATGAACGATGTCGGGCTGCTGGCTGAGGAGGTCGACCCGGCCAGTGGCGAGATGATCGGGAACTTCCCGCAGGCGTTCAGCCATATCGGTCTGATCAATGCCGCCTGGGCGATTTCCCAGGCCCGCTAGTGAGCTGACATGCCTGGACGGGGCAGCTCCACGAGAGGCAGGCGTGATGACCGGCTACGACAGCCAATGGGTGCCGCCAGAGGCCAGCGACCCACAGCGGATCGCCATCCGGGAGGCCCTGGCGCTCGGCAAAGCCGTCTATGACCGGCGCACGGCACTGGGCATCACTGTGGCCGAGCTAGCCTTGCGCGCTGACATGACCACCAACGAGGTCAGGTGCATCGAGAAAGGCGGCACCGAGCCCACGATCGCCCTGCTCCGCCGCCTTGCCGCCGCTCTCGATGCCGACGTGCGCATCACAGCGGGCCACGACCTCGGCTCAGTCGGCTTCGAAACCCACGCCGCCTGACCGGCCTGACTCGCAGTTCTCGTGCACCGACCACTGGCCGAATCTCCGGACGATCTGACGGCCTAGGGCCTACGTTGCGCGCAATCCGGCCGACACCACGTGCGGCTCGCCAGAACTCGATGACAAGCACTGCCAAATGACCAAGGCCCAGTCACCGTGAGCGGTGACCGGGCCCGCGAGCTACTACTCGCTGAGTAGCCCCGACCGGATTTGAACCGGCGCTACCGCCTTGAGAGGGCGGCGTCCTGGGCCGCTAGACGACGGGGCCAGGTACTTTCGCTGCTCCCGCGGCACCTGGACCCGCCTGGACGGCAGATGGTACTCGCAAGAAAGCCGGCATTCGCGTGATCCTTCGTCAAGCGCGTGCCGGGCCATCAGGCTAGCGCACCGCACCAGCCCCCGCCAAACCGGCACAGCCGAACCAGCACAGCCAAACGAGCGACGCCTCGGCGGCCGTGCATTCCGCCGACGCGTGTCTGGCCTGCCAGGCCGTGAATAATCTCGCGATTAGCAGGTACTTCCCAGGCCATGTTTGCCTTCATAGTGATACTGATCGTCGTCGGCCTGATCGTCGGGCTGATCGCACGGCTGCTCGTGCCGGGCCGGGACAACATCGGCCTGCTCGGAACCATTCTCCTGGGGATTGTCGGCTCGTTCGTCGGCGGATTCCTCTGGGAGCTCGTTGAGTTCCACCGCATCGAGACGCACAGCTTCAAAGCCGCGGGCCTTCTCGGGTCCATTGTCGGCGCAGTCGTCCTGCTCCTGCTGCTTCGGCTGACCGGCATGGAGCCGGGCAGGTCCCGCCGCCGCACCTAGCCATCCGGCCGACGGTACTGGCCAGCTCGCTGCCTGGTCGGGAGCCGTCTGCAACAAAAGAAGCGCGGCCGTGCGGGCGGCCGCGCTTCTTGAGCTCTGTGCTGGGGTACCAGGACTCGAACCTAGACTAACGGGGCCAGAACCCGTCGGGCTGCCAATTACCCCATACCCCATGGGTGCGCGATCCGGGTCGTCCAGGCCGCGCCGCTGCAGTCCAGCCAGAGCAGTGTAGCCGAAGCCAGACACCCGGGCCAACGCGATCCCGCCGGCGCCGCAGAACAGCCGACTGATCTGCTGCTCGTTAAGGATTGAGTGCCGAGTCCGGATATTCCTGGCAGATATTTGCTCGCCGTCAGGTAC
>DASXIA010000553.1:0-3254 GCA_036488155.1 Streptosporangiaceae bacterium
GTCCATCGAGTAGCGGCCGCCAACCCAGTCCCAGAACCCGAACATGTTCGCTGTGTCGATGCCGAAAGCAGCCACCTTCTCGGCATTGGTCGATACCGCGACGAAGTGCCTGGCGACCGCGTCCTCGCTGCCCAGCGCGCCGACGACCCAGTCGCGGGCTGATCGCGCGTTGGTGAGCGTCTCCAGCGTGCCGAATGTCTTGGAGGAGATGATGAACAGCGTCTCGTCCGGCGCCAGGTCCCTGGTCGCCTCGACGAAATCGGTGGAGTCGACGTTGGACACGAACCGGAAGGTCATGGCCCGGTCGGAGTAGTGCCTCAGCGCCTCGTACGCCATGACCGGACCGAGGTCGGAGCCGCCGATGCCGACGTTGATGACGTTACGGATGCGCTTGCCGGTGTAGCCCTTCCACTCGCCGGAACGGATCTTCTCCGCGAATGCCCGCATCCGGCGCAGTACCGCATGCACCTCGGCCACCACGTCGGTGCCGTCGATGACGAGCGACGCGGTCTGCGGCATCCGGAGTGCGACGTGCAGCACTGCGCGATCCTCCGAGATGTTGATGTGCTCGCCGGCGAACATCGCGTCACGGCGCTGCGGCACGCCCGACTCCTCAGCCAGCTCGACCAGAAGCCGCATTGTCTCGTCGGTAACCCGGTTTTTCGAGTAGTCCAGGTAGATGCCCTCGGTCTCAGCTGTCAGCCGCTCGCCGCGCCCTGGGTCGGCCGCGAACAGCTCACGCAGGTGACGCTGGCCAATCTCGGCGTAGTTGCGCTCGAGGGCTTGCCACGCCTTGCGCTCACGAAGCGGCGGGACGGCGGTCATTGACGTCTCCTTCGGTGGCAGCCGGTCACGGTCAGCGCCGGCCCGGTGAGAGCTGGCAATGGTCTAATCCCAGCACGGTCGGCAGTGCGGATGCTGGCCGGCCCGGCGTGCTGTGGACAGCGGTTCTAATGCTTCTACGTCGGGGCAGGTCAGTATGGACCGGCGAGCGCACTCGTGGTGAACTTATGGCGGCGTCTTGCCGTGGTAAGGGTCATGAGCACACTCATGAACGGGGCGAGCACTATGACCGGGCGACAGGCGCGGGGACCGCAATGGTTGCTGCTCCGGCTAGCCGGGGCCGGCCTGCTGTTCGCCACTGCAGGTATTCACCTGGACCTTTACCTGACCGGCTACAACACAATCCCGACAATCGGCCCGTTGTTCCTGTTCCAGGTCATCGCGGTTTTCTTGCTTGGCGCGCTCGTGCTGGTCATGCCGAGCAGGCTAGTGGCCGCGGCCGGAGCCCTGCTGGCGCTGAGCACGCTGGGCGGGTATCTGCTGACGGTGCAATTCGGGCTATTCGGGTTCCGCGAAGTCCGCACTACCGCGGGGATCGTGGCCGCGATCATCGAGGTAGCTGCATTCGTCGTGCTGGCGCTCTACGCGGCCGCCGCGGATTCGGCCGCCACGGACTCGGCACGGCGGACCGCGGCAGCGCACGACTCGGCCGAGCGCGGCAGGCTATGGCGTGCTGCGCTGCCGAGCGTGGGGTTGCGACAGGCGTGCCTGGGCGCGGCGGTCGTAGCGGTCATTGCCTTCGGGCTGACGGGCGGCGCCCTGGCTGGCGCGGGCGGTCCGGGCGCGGCCTCGTCGGGCGGCCCCGGAACGACCTCGGCGGGCGCGGGTCTGCGAACCACCACGATCGGCGGAGTGACAGTGCTCACCAACGCGGCCGGCCGCACGCTCTACTGGTTTGCTCCTGATACTCCTACAAAGTCGGTCTGCAACGGCTCATGCGCTGTCTACTGGCCGCCGGTGCGCGGGCCGGTCACCGCAGCCGCGGGCGTGCCGGGGCAGTTGAGCACGATCAAGCGGGCCGACGGCTCCACGCAGGAGGCCTACAACGGACACCCGCTGTACACCTATGTCGGCGACTCCGGCCCTGGCCAGGCGCACGGGAACAACCTCAACCTGAACGGCGGTCTCTGGCACGTAGTGCCCGTCAGCGGCCACTAGCCGGCCTCGCGGCTGCTCAGTGGGCTCAGGGCGTCGCCGGCGCGTGACGATTGATCGCGAGAGCTAGCGATAGTTCACGTATTGCAGCGCTATGTTCAGATCCTTGCCCTTGAGCAGCGCCTGGACTTCCTGCAACTCGTCCTTCTTCTTCGACGAGACGCGCAGTTCGTCGCCCTGGACCTGGGCCTTTACGCCTTTGGGGCCCTCGTCGCGGATGATCTTGGAGATCTTTCTCGCGTCGTCCTGGGAGATGCCCTCCTTGAGCCCGACGTGCAGTCGGTACTCCTTACCCGACAGCTTGGGTTCGTCCGCGTCCAGGACCTTGAGCGAGACCTGCCGCTTGATCAGCTTGTCCTTGAACACGTCAAGGACGGCGCTAGCGCGCTCCTCGCTGTTCGCCTTTATCTCGACTGCTTCCTTGCCAGACCACGCGATAGACGCGCCAACGCCGCGGAAGTCAAACCGCGTGCCGACCTCTTTGACGGTCTGGTTCAAGGCGTTGTCGACTTCCTGATGGTTGATCTTCGAGACGATGTCGAAGGAAGATTCGGCTGCCACGCCCTCAGGTTATCGCCGGAGCCGGGCTTGCGCCCGCCCATGGCCCGTGGCCGCGAGCCGAGACCATCGCAGTGCGGTGATGAAGTCAGAGTCGAGTTCCGCTATCCTTCTCAGTGCCCGTTCTGAGAGACGGCGCACGGCAGGTTGCCCGAGTGGCCAAAGGGAGCGGTCTGTAAAACCGTCGGCTCAGCCTACGTTGGTTCGAACCCAACACCTGCCACCATCTGTAGAAACTCCCCTTGAACTGGGATAACTTGGTTCGGCGCCGATCTTGGCGTGTGCGGCAGCTAGCAGCGGCGAGATTGGCCGGAGGAGAGAGCGGGGTCCTGGTCGGGCCTACGCGATCACCGGGGCGGCAGACTAAGCCGCGTTCCGGCAAGTGTGCCTATGGCGCGGCGGCCTGCCGCAGCATCGCTGGCCCACGATCCCGCCCGCGTCAGTTCCCGCCGTTACGTGAGCCCTGCGGTACCGCGCTTGCAAGAACGAGTCGCCCGTCCTCCTCGCACCCGGCATCCTGTCGCCGTCCAAAGATCACAGTCAAGGGCGCTCGCTGCGCTCGCGTCGCTGCGGCGGCGCCCGGCACTCCAGCGATCTTGCTAACCGAGCGCCAACAACGGTTATGAATCCGTATGGCCAAACCTGGGCACCCAAGCTGATCACGCGACATGTTGGCCGGTCCAAATCGCCGGCAGTCG
>DASXIA010000005.1:0-17683 GCA_036488155.1 Streptosporangiaceae bacterium
GTTCTGGGTGTCCGTGCCCCTCGCATTGCCGGTCGGGGGTTCGTGAAGACGGTGTTCGTAGGTCGGTTCGGGGCATCCTGGACCGGGCAAACCTGCTGAGGCCGGGTCGTGTATGCTCAGCAGTCGCGGCAGCTCAAGTCCGGGGACACCGGAGCCCAGAGCGCCGCGGACGCCCCCTTAGCTCAGT
Source organism: Streptosporangiaceae bacterium (assembly GCA_036488155.1). GTDB lineage: Bacteria > Actinomycetota > Actinomycetes > Streptosporangiales > Streptosporangiaceae > JAJYUU01. The sequence continues at coordinate 188 of DASXIA010000005.1, forward strand.
CGGCAGAGCGTCTCCATGGTAAGGAGAAGGTCTACGGTTCGATTCCGTAAGGGGGCTCCCAGGCCAACTGGCTAATTCGAACGTAATGCTGAGCCAGCTGTGACAGTAGAAGATGCTGTGCGACCGATGGGGGAGAAGGTCTACCGTCTGGCTCCGTAGAGGACTGCAGATCAGGCGCCTCTCCGGTCGCAATGGCCAGGCCGGTGGGGACTAGTGGGCCGGCTGGCAATGGCCGTGCAGCAACGCTTAGGGTCGGCGATCCCTGTGTCGGCAAGTCAGGCACGCTGACGCGTGCCTGGCCAGCGCAATGGGGATTCGAGTTTGCTTCCCCGGCACGCCAAGCTGCGATTGTGACCGGCGAGCAGATGGCGATGATCTTTGCGGACCCGGTGGTGATGCATAGCTGTGATCGGCGGGACGCGCGTCCCGGTCAGCGTGATCTTGGACTGCATCGTCGCGCCGACCGCGGCAGCGCGGGTCCTGGTATCTCGTGGATGCCGACCTAGGCGACATCCATTGGCTACAGCACCATTGGCGTCATTGACCGCGCTGCGCTCGCGGCCGCGCCAGACCCGGTGTCTGAGCCATCGGCCATATCGGTGTTCCGTCAGCCAAGAGCGCGGCTGTCAAATGATCGTTTCGATCTGGCACCCGACTCCGGTGCTGCGGGCGAACTTCTCGTCGCATGTCACCAGCGTGGCGTTGAGCCTTTCCGCCAGGGCGACGTAGGCGGCGTCATAGACGGTGAGATTGTGCCGAAGTCCCCAGATCCGGCGGCGCAGCGGCGCGATGTCCTCACGGCGCACCGGCATCAGCTCAAGATCTCGGATGCATTCCTCGACGTAGCTGTCATCGAGGCGCTCGTCCTTGCGCGCCAGCCCCCGCAGCGCTCCCAGGACCTCATAGTCAAGGATCGTCGGCGCGTAAAACGCGTCCCCTTTGCGCAGCCGGACGCCGACGTGCCGGCCGCGAGGGTCATCGAACGCCAGGAACGCCACGATCGCGGACGCGTCGATGACCGACAGGCTCACACGGCGTCCCGGAGCTCGCGCACGGCCTCGACGGCGGCGTCACTGGAACCGGCCAGGCGGGCACGTGTTTCCACCATGTCCGCCCACTCGCTCATTGTGGGCAGCCCCGCTTCACGCTCCAGCAGGTCCACGATGTAGGAATTGAGCGACTGGCGCCTGGCCTCGGCCCGCTGCCTGAGCATGTCCCGTGTTGCCTCCGGCAGGTCGCGTATCGTCAGACTCACAGACATGCAACCATTATAGTTGCATCGCTGCTCGGCAGGTCGGCTGCAGCTACGCCTGGTCCGGCAAGTCGGCACGTTTCGAGCCGTCCGCCAGGCGGTTGAGTAGTGCAGCATCAGGGGACGTCCCGGCCGCCGGGCACAGAACTCCAGGGTGCCGCGGTCAGGTCGAGCATGCACGCCATGAACCGCCTCGGGTACTGCCCGTACAGGGCGGAGGAGTGCCACCGCTGGTCGGCGGTGCCGGATATCAGCAGCAACCGGCAGGCCCAGGCGGGCGAGCCGGTCGGGGATGCTCCGCTGCCTCAGGTAGTCATCGGATGCGCGGCTGGTCGCGCCAAGGGCACGGTGGGTCATCCCCAGTGTGGCTCGAGGTGGCTCCGCGCTGGCCTCTAGGTCCGTGCCAAAGGTACTCGCCTTCAGAACATCGCATGCAGATATCGCTATATGCTAATGTCCTTATAAAGTCAGGGAGATGACCCGGACGACAGGAAGGACCACTGCGATGCCGGACACGGCTCTGCACGCCACACATACCGGTCACCAGCATGCCCACGGCGAGGGCTGTGGTCACGTCGCGCTTCCGCACGGGGACCACACCGATTACGCGCACGACGGGCACCTGCACCGGGTCCACGGGGACCACGCTGACGAATGCGCACAGAGCGGACACGTGACGCATGAGGGCCACGCCCATCAGCACGGCCCGCAGTGCGGGCACGTGGCCGTGCCGCACGAGGACCACACCGACTACGTTCACGATGGGCACCGGCATGCAGCGCACGACGGGCACTGGGACGACCACTGACCACGCCGACGGGGCGGCGCCACCGGCGTCGTGGTCAGCACGCTGTGCAGCAGGCCTGGCGATGACGTTTTCGTATGTTAATTTCTGGATATGAGAGCGGAGGGGAGTGCTGAGCAATCCCTCGCGGCCGCCAGCGAGTTGCTCAAGGCCCTCGCCTCCCCGGTACGGCTTGGCATCGTGCGCGAGCTGGCATCCGGGGGGCGGCGGGTGCACGAGCTGGTGGACACGCTCGGCGTCAGTCAGCCGCTGGTCTCCCAGCATCTGCGCGTGCTGCGGGCCTCGCGCATCGTGACCGCCCGGCGCCAAGCCCGCGAGATCGAGTACGCCCTGGCAGACGAACACGTTGCGCACATCGTTCTAGACGCGATCCGGCACGCTGGCGAAGCTGAGCCCGCACCCCGGGAAGGGCAATCGCTGAGCTCAACGGTGGCCGAAGCGGTCCCATAGGCGGGGTAGCACGTCGCGGCCCAGGCGGGCGATCTTGGCACCGGTCCGTTCGGGGTGACCGCCGCATTCGACCATAAGATCACGTGCACCATGGCCGGTACGCTCGGTCGTCGCGGACGGCGACCGCACGCAGTCATCGGCGAGCCTGCCGGGTGGATGCGGCGCAGCAGGTCGGCGTACCGGTGCGGGACCCGCGCTGCTCGCCGCGGGCGGCTACGTAGGCGGCCACCATCTCGCGCTTCTCGCACTCAGGGACCGCCGCGCCCGAGGCTCGCCGGAACCGGCTGCGGACATCCGATCCAGCAGGTAGCGTGCCCCGCGAGGGCAACGCGGTGGGCCGTGGATAGCGCGTTGATGGCCATGCCCACCGCGATCCGTTCGGTGCGGCTGAGTACCTACGCCGCCAGGGTGTTGTCCGACGGGCAGTCACCATAGGACATGGGTGTTCGGCGATCCACACATCATCGAAACCGGCGTGCTCCGCAGCGACCTCCGCTTCCATGGTGGCAGAGACGACCTCGCTATGGCTGCGTCCGGGGAAGCCCGCCGCCAGCAGGAATACGCGATCCTTATGCCTTGCCCGCGCGAGCCACGTCACCACGTGACCCGCAACTGCAGGACAGGCATGAGACCTCCCGTGGCCTGCCCGTGCCCGTACTTGAGCTCCCGGGGCTGATCGTGACTCGCTCCGCCCCTCCTGGGGTCAGACACGGGTTCCGGTCCCGATCAGGGATCCGGCGTCAACCTCAGTGAGGTTCAGCTCGCTGATGCGGTCGAGCAGGCGATCGCGTATGCGCCGCGCTGCGCTCTCATCCGAGCCGGGCAGCAGAGCGCGGAACGCCGTCCCGGTCACCAGCAGCCAAGCCAGTTCGTAGTCCAAGGGCAGCAGGAACGGCACTTCGGCGACGCGCACGCCGGTGAGGCCTAGCGACGACAGCCATTCGGTGAGCTTCGCCGGTGAGCTGATGCGATCGCTGGCTTCGGCCGAGGCTGGCGGCGCCGGTGAGCGGCCGGTCTCCTCGGCGGTGGCCTCAAACAGGCACCGCGCGAACGCGGCGAGCGCGCCCTGGCGCCAGCACTGCACCGCGAACCGGCCGTCCGGGCGCAGCAGCGAGACCAGGTGCTTGCCTCCGGCGTCCATGTCCGGCAGGAAGAAGACCCCGAAGCCGGACTGGACCAGGTCGTAGGGCCCATCCGCCAGTGGCTGCCAGGCCATTACGTCGGCACGGGTGAAGCGCAGGTGCGGCCAATCCCTGGCGGCGCGGCGGCCATGCTCCACCAGCGGGCCGGTCAGGTCGACAGCGTCAACCCGGCCTGCGGAGCCGACTGCCCGGGCGGCGGGCAGCGCCGATGCGCCGGCGCCGCAGCAGGCGTCCAGGACCCGCTCGCCGCGTCGCGGCGCCGCGTGCTGCACAAGGATGCGGCCCAGCGGATCCCACAGTCGGGATGCGAGCGTGACGAAGTCTGTAGCGGCGCCTTCGAAGACCAGGGCGGGCTCATCCGCACTCATCGCTGATCCTCCAAGCCCGTGGAGCAGCATCCACGTTCCCGGGGGCAGGCGGCGAGCCCGGGCGGAGGCTGGCATCGAGTTGCCTGGCGTCAAAGGAACCGCCGGTGAGCCAATGCGCGACGGCCGCAGCATCGGTGGTGGTGAGGACCGGGCCTACAGCGATCGCCGCGCCACGCGGCTGTCGCTGCTGGTTGCAGGGCTGGATCAGCAGAAAGCCGCCGCTGTCGTGAGCCGCGCCGGGCCGGCAGCGCCGGGTTTGCATCAGGCAGTCGGTGCGGAGCAGGACACCGTGCGGGCGTTCACGCACGACAGTGGCGAGCCGCGGCAGGAGTTCCAGCCTGCGTGCGCGGCAGGGACCGGCCTTGCAGGCCGCTGCGGTGAAGGGCCGGCCGGTCATGCTGGTTCCCCGACCACGTCGGGGCAAATGGTGAAGCCAGGATCGATCTGCGCAGCCAGGTCGGTGCCGGTGGCCGCGTTTGCCCATGAGCGGGCGTTCTTGAGGTGGAACTCGACCGCCTGGCTGGTGAACGTCACCCAGTCCTTGACCCGCGCGTCCACCGCGTCCTGCAGCATCTGCAGCGCGGTGCGGGTGCCGCCGCTGAGGTCGGCCAGCGCGAACGTGGAGCCTTGTTCCAAGGCGCGGACCGCCGGCTCGTAACCCAGCCAGGTCAGCAAACCCTCGCTGAACTGCCCGCGCAGGAAGGACAGGTCCTGTTCGCCTTGAACCTTGTTGCCGACGACCGCTGTGGCAACGCCGTAGCCCTGAGCGTACTGGCACCACTGGCGGCAGACGCCGACGCTCTTCCGTGTGGGCTCGGCGACCAGGACTGTCAGATCGAACCGGGTGAACATGCCTGAGGCGAACGATTCGGCGCCGGCCGTGCAGTCGACGACCACGTACTCGCCGGGGCCGTCGATGAGGTGGTTGAGGTACAGCTCGACCGCGCCGGTCTTGGCGTGGTAGCACGACACGCCCAGGTCATCATCGGTGAATGGACCGGTGGCCATCAGCATCGCCCCGCAGGGCACTGGCACGGCCAGGCCGTGCACGGGATCCGCGCCGCAGGGCCGTAGCAGCCGCGAACCGCGCCCGGGCGGGGTGGTCTTGACCATGACTGCGGCCGAGGTGATACGCGGGTTGCCGCCCCGCAGGTACTCCTTGATCTCGGCAAGATGCGCGCCCAGCGCAGGTACGGCTGCGCTGACGCCGAGCGCGTCGCCCAGATGCTGGTTGATGTCCGCATCAATCGCCACCACCGGCAACCCCTGGCCAGCCAGGTGCCGCACGAACAAGGACGTCAGCGTGGTCTTGCCACTGCCGCCTTTCCCGACGAAAGCGACCTTCACCGGGCCCTCCGTTTCCAGCCTGCCATCGGCATTCCCTCCACGTGAACGAACCTTACTGGTAATGAGACTCATTTTCATGTAACCATGAGCAATGGCAGCTGCGCGCACCGGGGTCAGCTGGATCCGGCCTTTCATGCCGTGGATACGAGCCCGGCCGCACTCAGAACGCATCACGCCGTTACGGCGGCAGGCAGAAAGGACCAAAATGTCACTAGCGGTATCGCCGGACCTGCTGGAGCAGGCCAGCCAGGGCGAGGTGGACGACGCGGCGTTCACCGACTGCACTGCTGTGTCCCTGCCCTACGCATGGCAGGTGATCAGCGGCATCATCGGGACCTGCACACCACCGGCGCCGAGTTCGCCGACAACCACATCCCGCCGCCCGACGAGACCGCCCGCGGCCAGCTGCTGCGGGTGATGGCCAGCGACGCGATGCGCGGCGCGATCAAACGTCGTTACGGAGTCTGGCTGGCGTTCCAGAACTGCCACGTCGCGGATCGACTTGGCGAGCGCGGCTCCGGGTCGGGCGACGAACCGGTGTCGAGCACCAGCCCGCAGTCGGTGCAGACGAGGTGGTGAAGGTGCTGCCCGCTGAGTTCTTCCGACAGCTCGAACCGCGCAAACTCATCGGTCCCGCCGACGCGCACGATCATGCCAGCCCCACCGAGGAGCGTCATGTTCCGGTACGCCGTCGACTCCGCCAAGCCCGGTGCTGCGGCCAGCAGGTCGGAGATTGTCGTCGGAGGGCCCATGCCTGCCAGCGCGCCGACGATCGTCCGGCGCCCATCGCGTACCTCTGCCCGTGCGCCGCAAGCAGCCTGCCGACCATGCCCTGCAGGTCGCTATCCGGTCGCGCGCTTCCGGCCAGATGCCGGGTACCCGGTACCTCCGACGGAGGCTGCACGCCCGGCTCACCCATCCGCCATCTGCGAATAAAGGAGACCCGCCATGCCACCAGTTATCCGCCGGACCCTCGGAACAACCGGGATCGCCGCGCTGCTCGCCCTCGCCGCCGTCGTCCTGCTGGGCCCCGCCGCCTCGGCGCACGTACCCACCGCTGCCGGGAAGACGAAGACCCTCACTCTTCCCTGGCCGCTGACCAGCCTGCACCAGCACCAGGCAAACCCGACCGCCATATCCTCGGGCGACACCCTCCAGGCTCAGTACACGCTGACGGGGAGAATGCCGGGTAGCGCCGACTTCAGCTGCGTGGCCGTCGGCGCCCATTACCTCTGCCAGGGAATCATCCGCCTTCTCGCCGGAGACATCTACGCCGAGTCGGCCCTGTCGACGAGACACTGCCGGCCGCGATCGTCGGCGGCACCCGCGCCTTCATGGGAATGACGGGTCAGTTCACGCAGAAGCAAGACACCGACACTACCGGAGTCTGGATCGTTCAGCTCAGATCCTGACCACGCATGCTGGCGCCGCGAGCCTGACGATCGAGCGCCCTGCCGCCCTTGGCTAGGCAAACCCCAAAGTAGGATGCGCGCTGGACCTGCGCCAGTACGCGAGCTGATGCCAGCAACATCATGTCCGCCTTTTCGATGCCACGCGCAGCCTGTCCCGCCCTAGCGGCCCAGCGAACTCGATCACCTAGCTCTCATTACCCGACGCTCGGCGGCGCTCATGCCGCCGTCAGTGCCGATGCCGCGAGCGCGCAATAGCCATTTATGGGCCGTCGATCGGGGCCGAGTGTGAGGCCGGTCACAGCGTCACGGTACGGTTGCATTGGTAATGACAATCAGTCTCAACAAGCAAAGGAGTCGAGTATGTCGCTGGACGTTTCCCCGGCCCTGCTGGAGAAGGCAGAGGCCGGCACCGTCACCCGCGAGGAGTTCATCTCCTGTATCCGGCAGTCGCTGCCGTTCGCCTGGAACATGGTGGAGCGGCTGGTCACCGAGATGCGCAGCGAGGGCAGCGAAAGCGCGCAGAACACCGAGGTTCCCGAGACCGACGAGCAGTGGGGGCAGATGTTCCGGATGTTCTCCTCGGACTCCTTGCGGCACGCGATCGAGGCGCATTTCGGGGTGCGCCTGGCGTTCCAGAACTGCTGCAAGCCGGCGGTGTTCGACCCGGCCGCCGAGGACGCTTTCCAGCGTTTCATCTCTCCCCGCGCGCAGCTGCTCAACCAGAACCCGATGCTGCGCAACTGCTGAGCATGAGCGCTGAAATAGTGGCCACGCTCAGCCTGGCCGCAGCGATCGGCAGCGGCAGCTTCATGATCTCCAAGTCGAAGATGTTCGCTTTCCTGCGGGACTGGGCCGAGCGCCGGAAGCGCAACGGCTTGCTGTGGGCGTGGCTGTCCGGGGTGCTCATCTGCCCGTACTGCACCGGCACCTGGCTGTCACTGGCTGCGGTGGCGGTTTACCGCCCGCGCCTGGTGCACCAGTGGGCGCCGCTGGACTACCTGGTCATGGCAATGGTGATCAACGGGCTCGCGATGCTGCCCGTGCTGATCATCAAGCAAGCCGTAGGCATGCGGGACGGCAATCACCGCTCGCCGCAGGATGACAGCGGGAAAATAACGGACCGCCTGCTTACGACGAACGGAGCCCGCTGATCCAGCGGATCTGCGATCAGCTTATCCAGGCAACCACGACAACGCCCCCGGCGCGGTCTTTGCGCCGGGGGCTCAGTGGCCTTCACGGAGGTTTACGAGGCGAGACGCACGCCGCTTGCTCAGAGCCTGCGATTCGCCGGGCCGCCAGCTGAGCGTGGAAACGGGCCGTGCCTGAGTGGCGTGCGAGGATCTGGCGCTTGCGACCGCGAGCAGCCTAAGTACGGACTTCGGGCGGCAGCGGTCGGCTTCACCATTGCACGGTCGCAGATACTCAGCCAGCAGCCAGAACTAGCCGACTGGTGACAAGCCGGCCGGTCGCGGCCTCAGCGTGGTCGTCGCCTGCCGGTGAACCGCGCTTGCACCGGCCCTGCGATGCCCCTTGCCCTGCCCCCGCGCAGGCCGATGGGCTGGCACGCCTGGATCAGCCGGCTCGTGACGAGCGGGCGTCTCTACTGGCAGCTGCCGCAGCGGCCGACGAGTTCGAGGCGGTGGCCGGTGATCTCAAAGCCGCCCGCCTGCGTGATGTCGCGGATCGACTCGGTGAGCGCGGCCTCCAGGCCGGGTGAGGAACCGGTGTCGAGCACGAGGCCGCAGTCGGTGCAGACCACGTGATGGTGGTGCTGCCCGCTGAGTTCCTCCGACAGCTCGAAACGAGCGAACTCATCTGTCCCGCCCAGCCGGATCACGATGCCGGCCGCGCCGAGGACTGTCATGTTCCGGTAGGCGGTCGACGCGGCAAGACCGGGAGATGCGGCCAGCAGCTCGGCGATCGTCGCCGGATGACCCATCGCGGCCAGGGCGCTGACGATGGCCCGCCGTGCGGTCGTGTACTTCTGCCCGTCTGCGGCAAGCAGCATCCGGATCCTGCCGTGCAGGTCACCGTCCGGCTGCGGGCTGGCCCTCATGCCCCCAGCGTAGCCTCGCCACGAAAGGATTGAAATAAGAATGGTTCTCATTCTAATATGACCAGGTGCAGACCTCCTCTCCCGCAGCCTCCGTTGTCACCACAGCCCCTGCTGGCCCGCCGGCTCCCGTGCGGCGGCGCCGCTGGCTCCTCGCCGGGATGCTGGCCGTCTGGGGCCCTGGCATCATCGTCATGCTCGCCGACGGAGACGCCGGGTGCCTGATCACCGCCGCGCAGTCCGGCGCGCAGTGGGGCTACAGGCTGATCCTTCCTCAGCTCCTGCTCATCCCCGTGCTGTACCTGGTGCAGGAAATGACGGTCCGGCTCGGCATCCATACCGGGCTCGGCCACGGCGCGCTGATCCGGCGCGAGTTCGGCCGCGGCTGGGCGATGGTGTCCGCTGTCCCGATGATCGTCTCCGCGATCGGCACGCTGGTCGTCGAGTTCGTCGGCGTCGCGGGCGTCGGCGAGCTGTTCGGGATCTCCCGCTGGATCACGGTGCCGACGGCGACGGTCTTCCTGATCGGGCTCGCGTTCACCCGCGGCTACCGGCGGGTGGAGCGGATCGGCATCGCCGTGGGACTGGCTGAGCTCGCTTTCATCCCCGCCATGCTGCTCGCCCACCCCAGGATCGGCGCAATCGTCGGCCAGCTCGGCTCCCAGCCGCTCGGCAAGACCTCGTACCTGACCCTGCTGGCGGCCACCGTCGGCGCCGTCATCATGCCGTGGATGATCTTCTACCAGCAAGGTGCCGTAACCGACAGCGGCATCACCCCGGCCGGCCTGCGGCACGAGCGGCGCGACACGATGGCCGGAGCGATCCTCACCCAGGTCATTATGATCGCCGTCATCGTCACCATGGCGGCAACGGCGGGGCGCACCAACCCGGGCGCGCCGCTGACCTCCGTCGGCCAGATCGCATCCGCGGTCGCCCCGTTCCTCGGCAGCATGCAGGCCAAGGTCCTGATCGGCGCCGCGATCCTCGGCGGCGCGCTGGTCTCCGCGCTGGTGGTCTCCGTGGCGGGCTCGTGGGGCCTCGCCGAGGTGGCCGGCTGGAAGCACAGCCTGAACTCACGGCCCGGCCGCGACAGCGCGAAGTTCTACCTCACCTACGCCGGCTCGCACATCGCCGGCGCGATCCTCGTGCTGTTCAGCATCGACCTGGTCGGACTCGCAGTCGACGTGGAGGTCCTCAACGCCATCATGCTGCCGCTCGTGCTCGGTCTCCTGCTCGCACTGGAAGCCAAGACGCTCACCGGCCGGCAGAAGAGCACAGGCGTCCACAGGCTCCTCACTTACGGCACCTGCGCCACCGTCATGGCATTCGGCCTCTACATGATCATCCCAACGCTCGGGCTCTAAGGAGATCCGCCATGCCGCTGCCACGCCGAATCATCACGATAGCCGGGGCTGCCGCGCTTGTAGCGCCGCCCGGCCTGCCTGACGCAAAGGCCCGCAGCCCCGCCGAAACTACCCGGCCGGCCCAGAAAGCCAAGACACCCCCTTGCCTGGACGCTGACCAGCCTGAACCAGCACAACGCCAGACCCAGCGACCGTGTCGCAGGTCAAGAACGCCTGCTCCCAGGTCAACGCGGCTACCGGCACCGACGTGGCCGCTCAGGCCGACCCTCAGGTCGCCCCGTCCCGTGACGCGGTCGCAGCCCGCACACGACCGGCCGGGCTCGCCCTCCACCGGAGTAGTCAACCTTATGAACAACGAAAGCCGCTTTCACTACGTGTCAGCCATTCCTGTGCCGGGCAATCCTCGGGACGCGCGGTGACCGGCCGGCCCTTCACCGCAGCCGTCTGCCAGGCCGGTCCCTGCCGCGCTCGCGGGCTGGATCTGCTGCCGCGGCTCGCCACGGTCGTGCGGACCTGCCCGCACGGCATCCTGCTGCGCACCGGGTGCCTGCTCCAGGCCGCGCGCTGCCGACCCGGCGCGGCCCACGACAGCGGCGGCTTTCTGCTGGTCCAGCCCTGCGACCGGGAACGACGGCCGAGTGGCACGGTCATCGTTGTCGGCCCGGTCCTCACCACGGCCGATGCTGAGGCAGTCGCGTGCTGGCTCAGCGACGGCAACCTAGACGCCCGGCAGCTCCATCCGAGGCTTCGTGGACCCAGCCGCCTGACTCCGAACGACGTGACCGGCGTGCCGTGGCCTTCGAGGATCAACGATGAGCGAGGATGAACCCGGCCCGCCCAGGCCTTCGAGCGCCAGTGCGGACTTTCGTGGCGCTCGCACCCCGGCTGTGGACCCGCTGGGACCCATCCTCGTGCAGCACACGGCACCGTGCTCCGGCGAGCGGGATCTGGGCACCTGTGCGCCACGAACCGACTGCCGAACGAACCATCACCCTCATCCTCCCTGCCGAATCTGCGCTCGGGGTCTGTCTATGGACTTGTCTTCGTCCGGCGAGCAGGCCAGGCGCGAGGTCATCGCTCGTTCGTGACTCCTCCGGTGGACACGCTGCGAGAGCAGTCCGGCGATCCGGCGATCCTGGCCAGAAAACCGCGGCTGATCGCGAGCGTCGCCGTTGATAACGCGCGATGTTAGCAGCGACGTCGACCCTGTCTCGCAAACCGAGGCAGGTCCCAGCCATCGGTGGCAGCCAGCAGGTGCAATCAATTGACGCAATCACGAACCGCACTCAAGGGCACAATGCACTCAAGGGACGTGCTGTCATCGGCAGATGAGCATCGGTGGCTTGATCTTTCAACGTCGATCGGTGAGTGTCATGTCGCCTCTGGCTGCGCGGCCCGAAATGGATTGACGCATGCGCACTCCGCCTCGATCCCTGCGGTGGCGGGTGTCGCCGGATGGTGCGGCAGACCGGGTGTGGTGTCAGCTTGCTTTGAAGACCTTGTCCATGATCTCGGCGCCTGTGGTGATCACGGGGCGGAGCTCGCGGCGGTAGACGACTTCGGTGGTGCGCGTGGAGTTGTGGCCGACGAGCCGGGCGATTTCCTCGGTGCTGACTCCGTGGTGGCTCATGAGGCTGACGAACGAGGTCCGCAGTTCGCGGGGCGTCCAGTCGTCGCTGATGCCGGCGGCCCGGCATACTCGTTTGAACATCTTGCGGACGTTGGCCGGGTCAAGGGCGGCGCCGTGCTGGGTTGTGAAGACCAGGCCGGTGTCCTGCCAGTGCCCTCGGGCTTCTGCTCGCTCGTCGGCCTGGATCTCCAGCAGGTCCCGGAGTGCATCTACCGCTAGTTGCGGCAGGCCGAGTGTGCGACGTGAGCGCTCGGTCTTTGTTTCGCCGTGAACGCGGACGGATCGCCAGACGGCCACGTGCGGCGGCACGGCGGGAGTGGCGTCGGGGTCGCCGTGGAGGTCGACATGGTCCCAGCGCAGTGCTCTGGCTTCCTCGGTGCGCAGCCCGGCCAGCAGGCTCAGCACGATGTAGGCGTGCATCAGCTCGGCCGGGCGGCGGACGTCCTTCAGCCCGGGCCGCAATTCCATGACCGGGAGGGTTCTGGCGGCTGCGATGATCGCGACGGCCTGGCTCGGGGTGAGGGACCTGGAGGGCCGTCCTTGCCGGCCCTTCGGAGTGTCGACCAGCGTGGCCACGTTGCGGCTGACCACGTCGTTGGCCTCGGCATGCCGGATCGCGCGCTTGAGCGCCAGGTGCCCCATAGTGACGGCCGCGCTGGAATAGCCGCCGGCCATCGCCGACAGCGCCTGCCGCACATCATTGGCGGTGAGCTCGCGGAGCTTCCGTGCGCCGATGACGGTCAGGATCGGCTCGAGGACGTTCTGGTTCTTCTTGATCGTCTTGGCCGTGCGGCCGTCGAGCCCGTTCGCCAGCCAGTCGCGGGCTGCCTGCCGTAGCGTGTAGTTCGCGTAACCGGCCTTCGGGACGATGCCGTGGTCAAGTTCGCCGCGCAGTTGCCTGAGCTTGTCGACAACAGCGGCTTTGGTTCGGCCGCTGACCTTGCGCCGCTCCCGCCGACCGTCGTCGCCGTACCTGAGGGTTAACTCACCGCGCCACAGCCCCGGGCAATGGCGGTGGCGCTCGGGGTCGAGGCAGGGACCGCGGTGCTCGAAGGAGATGCCGTCTTCGCCGCGACGGCGCCGCGTTGCCATGGGACAACTGTAGCCCGCGGTGGTGACAACGGGTGGTGACAACCGTCAGGCTATCCGGGGCTATCCGAGACTCTCTGAGGCCTTCGAATCTGCAGGTGAGCTGAGCTTTAGGCGATGTCGTTGCTGGTGGCGCGGCGGCCCGGATGTCCATGGTAAGGAGAAGGTCTACGGTTCGATTCCGTAAGGGGGCTCCCAGGTCAGAGTTATAGTTCGGCCATGCTTTCTGTTCCTGGTGGTGACAACAGGAGAAGGTCGACGGTGCAGTTCCGTGTGGCCGCTGCTGCAGCTCAGGCGCCTATTGTTGATCGGAAATGGTCGATCCAGTGGTGACATTGGTGGGGACTAGAACGGCTACGAACTGGCTGCTGACCCTCCTAGCCCATGTACTCCAGCGGGGCGATCGTCGGCTCGTTCCCGATGATGTCGCCGGCCTGGTGCGCTACGTGCGGGATCACGCCTTCAGCGGCACCGGGTGACGTCGCCGATCATCGGTTCGGGGCTGCGTGACCGGCCGGCCGCGGCGTCTGCCGCATTTCGGCCTCGGAGATGGCCGAGGCGGCGTTGACCAGACCGATATGGCTGAAGGCCTGCGGGAAGTTGCCGAGCAGCTCGCCGGTGACTGGGTCAACCTCTTCGGCCAGCAAACCGAGATCGTTGAGATAGGAGATGGCGCGCTCGAAGACTTGCCGAGCCCGTTCGGGCCGGTCGGCCAGGGCCAGCGCGTGTGCCAGCCAGAACGTGCAGAGCAGGAAGGCGCCCTCCCGGCCTTCCAGACCGCCGCCGCGAGTGCCGTATCGGTACACGAGGCCCCGCTCGTCAGTGAGGTACTCCGCGATGGCCTCGATGGTGGCGAGCATCCGGGGATCGGTGGCGGGCAAGAACCCGACGAGCGGCATCATCAGGACAGAGGCATCAAGCTCGTCGGAGCCGAAGTATTGCGTGAATGCGCCAGCCTTATCACTCCAGCCCTCCCGCAGCACGGTCGCGTGGATCTGATCCTTGGTCTGCTTCCACCCCTCCGCCTTCTCGTGCGCGCCCAGCATCCCCGCAAGCTTGACGGCCCGGTCCAGCGCGACCCAGCACATGACCTTGGAGTGCAGGAAGTCGCGCTCGGGTCCGCGGATCTCCCAGATGCCCTGGTCCTTGTCGGTCCAGCAGCGCTGAGCGGTGTCGGCAACTGCCACGAGAAAGTCCCGAGTCCCGGGATCGAGCTCGCTGACCTCGTCGCGCAGCCGGTAGAGGGCTGCCAGCAGCTCGCCGTAGATATCGAGCTGGCGCTGTGTCCAGGCTCCGTTGCCGACCCGCACTGGCGAGCTGCCCCGCCACCCGGCGAGGTGCGGCATCTCCCGCTCGCTCAGGTCCCGGTTGCCGCGGACTCCGAACATGATCTGCAGGTCGGCGCCACGGACGAGCGAGGTGGCCGCAGCGGTGGCCAGGTAGACGAAGAACCTCTCCGCCTCCTCGGGACAGGCGGCCACCCACATGGCGTCCAAGGCGAGGCAGGAGTCGCGGACCCAGGAGAACCGGTAGTCCCAGTTGCAGCTGCCGCCGCTGACTTCCGGCAGGGACGTGGTCGGCGCCGCGACCACGGCACCAGTCGGGTAGAACGTAAGGGCCCGCAGAACCCGGCCGCTGATGTGGACTAGCTCAGGCCACAGCCCCTGGTAGCGCTGGTGGATCTTCGACCAGGACCGCCAGGCGGCGATAGTGTCCCGCAGTCGGCGGGCCAGCGCGCGTTGGCGCCACACCCGCGGCGTGGGCTCGCCGAGCTTGCCGTATTGCAGTGCGAACAACAGACTCTCGCCGGCAGGCACGCCGAACCGTCCGGAGCCGGCGCCGGCCGCTATCTCCAGATCTACTGGCGAGGTAAGGACCGTGATATCGGCCCCGCCGCGGCCCTCGATGCCGCCACCTACATACCTGAGCAGCGGCCAGATCAAGCCGTACTCGGTACGGGGCACATATTCCGTCTCCAGCTCCACTAGCCCCGACTCTCCCTCCACCTGGCGTATCAGCAGGCTGGGCGCCGCCGCACCGAGGTGGTGGCCTCGCTGGCCGCCGCCCATCGCCAGCGCGTCGACGACCCTCACTGAGCCAGTCGCAGTGCTGAACCTGGTCTCCAGCACCATCGTGTCGTCGAGGTATCGACGAGTAGCCCGGAACTCCCCGACTGGGCGAACCGACCAGTGTCCGGCCCGGTCGTCAAGCAGCCGCCCGAACACCGACGGGCTGTCGAACCTCGGGAAACACAGCCACTCGACCGACCCTTCCCGGCTCAACAGGGCGGCCGAGTGGCAGTTGGACAGCAGGGCGTGGTCTCCGATTGGAACCGAGCTCATAACTGCTCTCCTTCGCCGCCGCGGCCCTCGTGCGCCCGGCTCGCTGACCGGGCGGCCAGGAGGGGCAGCGAGCGCTACCTGCCGTCTCGATCTTCGCTGGAGAAGGTCAGATCCATGGTGGTCAGCCGAGTGCTCCGCCCGGCGAGCTGTGAAGATTCACCCCCCGGCCTGATCCAGGCATCCCCACCGGCCAGCATAAAGCCGGATAGCTTCAGAGCGGCGGCCAGGCGATCGCGCGCCGCCCAGGGCCGGTCAGTGCATGGGCGGCTGGCTATTCGGATGGCTCGCCTCCGACGGCTTCGTGATCGACGTGGCTTCATGCGGCCGTGGCCAGTGGCCGCCTCATGCCCGCCCGGCGGACAGCTGGATCTGGCCGACGCGGTGCGTCAAGACCATGTTCGATGCGAGGCGCAAGTTGCGGGCAGTTCGTGGCGCTATCGGGGCCCGGACGATGACATTTCGGGGCGCTCATGAGCGGATGGCGAGCCCTGGAGCGCTTCCTGCGCAGCCACCCGCATGACGTGGGATGCGCGCAGGCAACGGAGGTGCTGCACGTCTACGTGGACCTGGTGGCCGAGGTTCGCCTGGCCGAGGCAGCCCGGCGTTGCCGCGCACCTGAGTGCGCCCTGGCGGCACGCTGAACTGACTCTTCCGCAAGCGCGGCCTGCAGTCGATCGGCCACGACCTGGGGAATCGGCGGCGCCTTGACATTGGCTAGCATGACGCAGACGGCTGCCAGATCCAAGATCAGGCGCGCGCATTGAGGACATCCGTTCATGTGATCGGTGATCCTGGTCGCCGGCGGCCGGGTAACGACTCCCTCTAGGTAGTACGCCAGGGCAGTGGCGCTCAGGTGGCGTGTCATCGTGTCGTCTCATCCCCCAAGCAGCTCATTTACCGGCTTGGACCGGGGGAGGGCGTGAAGCGATTGCTGCGGGTTGCCGGCCCGGCGGGGGTTCGGGGAGTGCAGGGCAACCGGTAGGGGGCGCGGCGGGGTCTATGAGTGTCGGAGGCTGGCATGCCCAGGGGAGGGGTTTTATGGGCTTGTTCAGGCGAGCTGATGATCATCAGTGGTCGCAACTGCATCTGTCGCACTACGCGGACGGTGATCTTTCTGCGCGGGCGCGCCGCCGCCTGGAACGTCACGCCGAGGGCTGCGTCGACTGCGGCCGTGGCATCCGCGCGATGCGGGCGCTGTTGCGGCTGATCCCGGCGATAGAGGGGCGCGAGATCGTGCGCGCGCCGGCAGGGATCTTCGACCGGGTTCGCTTCGGCGGCGCCGGGGACACAGATGATGGCGGCGGCGCGCCTGCTGAGGGCACGTGATGTCGCATGCGGCTGGCCCTGGCGGCGCAGGCGTCCTGGAGACTGAGGCGGCCCTGGTTGCCCGGGCCCGGGATGGAGACGTGGATGCGTTCGAACAGCTGGCTGGCGCGCATGCCGACCGCCTGTTCGCGCTGCTGGTGCGGCTGCTGGACGACCGGGCCGAGGCCGAGGACGTGGCCCAGGAAGTCATGCTGCGGGCCTGGCGTGGCATCGGCCGCTTCCACGGACAGTCGCTGTTCTTTACCTGGCTGTACCGGATCGCGGTCAACGAGGCCAACCGCTCCCTCGACAAGAGCGCCCGCAGGCCGGCCCACACATCGATCGAGGCGGCCGCGGTCCAGCTGCAGGCAGCCGCACAGGAGGAGCCAGCCCGGCGGCTGGAGCAGACCGAGCTGCGCGAAGCGCTCAGCCGCGCCCTGGTCCGCCTGCCGCCCGATTACCGGATCGCGGTCGTGCTGCACGACGTCGAGGGCTTGTCGGCACCGCAGGCCGCGGAGGTCGCCGGCTGCGGCGAGGCGGCGTTCAAGAGCCGCTTGCACCAGGCGCGGTTGCGGATCCGGGCTGCGATCGGCGACGACGCCCTGATCAACGCCGGCAGCTGAACCCCCGGCACGACTGGGCCCGGCGGGCCACCCGGCGAGCGACGTCAGGGAGATAGCGAGCTGGCCGGGGCGGTGCCTGACCCGGGAGACGGAGCAGCTCTCTGCATGGCCCCCAGGTTGCGCTTACCAGAACGCCTGCGCTCGCCTCGAGGGCACCATCCCAGGCGCAAATCCTCGGCAATCGTTTCCTGGCCTAGCCGGTCTACTCCTATATCAGCCACCTCACAGAAGGAGGAGGAAGCTCATGCTGCGCACACATCAGCATCAGCATCAGCATCGGGGTGACGACGTGGCCGTGGCGACAGAGCACCCGG
>DASXIA010000035.1:0-3009 GCA_036488155.1 Streptosporangiaceae bacterium
CCCTCGCGCTCCCGTTTGACCCGTTTACTGGCGGCAGCGGAGCCCTGTGGCTCATCGGCTGGCGGGTCATCCAGGCCGTCGGCGGGGCAATGCTGATGGCCAACTCTCCGGCGATCCTGACCGACGCGTTCCCGTCCAACCAACGCGGCACGGCTATGGGCATCAACCAGGTGGCTGGTATCTCCGGCCAGTTCATCGGGCTGATCCTGGGCGGCGTGCTGGCGGCCGTGGACTGGCGACTGGTGTTCATCGTCTCGGTGCCGATCGGCCTCGGCGGGACGATCTGGTCGTACCTGAGTCTTCGGGAGGTCGGGGTACGGACGCCTGCCAAGATCGACTGGCTCGGTAACGTTACCTTTGCGGTCGGCTTGATCATGCTGCTCACCGGCATCACCTACGGCATCCAGCCATACGGCGGCCACTCGATGGGATGGACCAGCCCGCTGGTGCTGACCGGCCTCATCGGCGGTGTAGCGCTGCTCGTCCTGTTCTGCGTCATCGAAACCAAGATCGCTTTCCCCATGTTCGACCTGAGGCTGATGCGCATCAGGGCGTTCGCGGCCGGCACCGGTGCGACTTTGCTAGCCTCTATCGCGCGCGGCGGGCTCCAGTTCATGCTCATTATCTGGTTGCAGGGCATCTGGCTGCCGTTGCACGGTTACGCCTACAAGGACACGCCGCTCTGGTCAGGTATCTACCTGCTGGCGTTGACGTGCGGCTTCGTCGTCTCCGGCCCCGTTTCGGGCTGGTTGTCCGACAAACACGGCGCCAGGGCATTCGCCTCGGGCGGTCTGCTGGTGTCCGCGCTCGCGTTCGGTGGCCTGCTGCTCATCCCCGTCGATTTCACCTACCCCGAGTTCGCCGCGCTGATCTTCCTGGCCGGCGCTGGCATGGGACTGTTCTCGGCGCCCAACGCGGCGGCGATCATGAACAGCGTGCCCGCCAAGCAGCGCGGGGCGGCCTCCGGAATGCTCGCCACGTTCCAGAACTCCGGCTTCGTGCTGTCGATCGGCGTGTTCTTCTCGCTGATGATCGCCGGCCTTGCCGCCAGCCTGCCGACGACGCTGACCAGCGGATTGACGACGCAAGGCGTGCCCGGCGTGATAGCGCACCGGATAGCGTCGCTGCCTCCGGTCGGCAGCCTGTTTGCTGCTTTCCTCGGCTACAACCCGGTGAAGTCATTGCTCACCCCGACCGGGGTGCTGAGCCGCCTGCCAGCCCGGAACGTAGCCGTCCTGACCGGCAAGACCTTCTTCCCGCGACTGATCTCTCAGCCGTTCCATCACGGACTGGTGATCGTGTTCATCATGGCGATCGCGGTGCTGGTGATCGCGGCCGCTGCCTCGGCGTTCCGCGGCGGCCGGTACGTGCACGAGGAAGCCGCAGGAGCTGGCGTAGCGGCTGCCTCGATCGCTGCCGGAGCGGCGACTTCCGCGGCCGGCACGGACATTGTCGCCGACGACTTCGCCGCTGACGAGGCATCGGGAGAATTCGCCGACGACGGGGCAGCCGGTGACGAGGCGGGCGTTGACTCTGATCGCGAGTCGGTCCGCGCCACCGACGGATGGGTGCCGCCGGGCAGTTGACGGCACGGCCTACCCCTGGAACCGCAGACTCAGGAAGGCCCGGCAGCCTCGTACCGCGCCCTCGCGGCGTTCCCGACCGGGCAGCCACCAGGTGAGCCCCGGCAGATGCCGGTGTCGCACAGCCGGCAGATCCACCGGACCGCGCCCGGTCCGCGCATCATACCGACCAGCATCTTGCCGGAGAGTCTGTCGAACTCCGCTCGCTCGGCTTGCGACAGCAGTGCCGTCGCCCGGTCGAGCACGCCGGCCCGGGCCTGGCAGACCTGCTCCGCCGCTAGCCTGCCAGCCTCGGTCAGCACGATCGCCGTCGACCGGCGATCGGCGCCCGGCACCCGCTCGATGTAACCAGACTCCGCGAGCCGATCGAGCAGCCTGACTGTGCCGGAGGAGGACAAGCCGAGCACCTGGCGGAGAACGTGCACGCTCGGCCGGTCCAGGAAATGCAAGAGTGCGGCGAGCGCTGCCGGGGCAGAGTCGGCCCGGCCGACCGCCGCAGTGGTCGCATCGGCAATCTGGTCGGCGACGACGACCGCCAGCGCCCCGAACACGTTCGCCGCCCGGTCCAGGCTGACATGATCAGCTGAGGTCATAGTCGAAGGTGAAACTGCCCGGCGGAGTGGCAGTCGCGACCGATTCTCCAGTGCCTGTCAGCCCCGCCAGTCCGCCGGTGCCAGTGCCGCTGATGACCTGCCAGCGTGATCGTGCTTCACCGTCGGAATACTCACCGTCGGCTTGCACTACGAAGCTGCCGTCCACCCCGGCCAGCTGGCCCTGGATGCGCTGGATCCCGGTGAAGACAGCGGTGCCGTCCGGGCGGTAGCACATGAGCGCGTCCCAGGTTCCCTTACCGGCGATGTCGCCCTCCATGCCGTAAGTGATCGTCGCCTTAGTGAGCTTGGCACCATCACCGAGGTCCTGGTAGGTGCTCTCGTCCCAGGACGCGACGGTAAAAGTCCCTGTCGCCTGCGCCATCCTGACCGCCTCCGTTCGCCGCTCACCGCGACTGGCAGCCAGGTCGCCGCAGTCGCAAGAATGATGTGTGAGTCACACACTAACTCTGCAAAGTACCTGGCTGCATGGCCTTCCAGGCTGCCGGCCCCAGCAGTGGCCTTGCGACTGGTCGGAGCTAATCCTCTGCCGTGCGGGCCCCGGTGCGGCCAGTTGGTTTGGCCGCGGCCCGGCGTGTCATCGAACCGAGCCGCCTGGTGCCGGTCTTCTTGGCGGTCAGCCTGGTCTCCTCCGGCCACCGTACGTCGTACGCCCAGCCGAGCTTCTCGCAGAACCAGATCAGCCGCGCCGCGATGTCAATCTGACCGCGCAGGGCGCCGTGCCTGGCGCAGGTCGGGTCGGAGTGATGCAGGTTGTGCCAGGACTCGCCGAAGGACAAGATGGCCAGCCAGTTCACGTTCCGCGACTTGTCCCT
>DASXIA010000051.1:0-8888 GCA_036488155.1 Streptosporangiaceae bacterium
CCACCCCGCGGCCAGCAGTCCTTCGAAGTCCTCTCCGCACGGGCCGCAGGCTCGCAAGTGCGCTGCGATGCCGGGGTACTGCTGCTGCGCGGCGGCGCCGGAGGCGACCAGCTCGGCGTAGACATGCAACATCTGCATCGCCTCGGCACAGCCCGCGTCGCGCGGATCAGTCCGCAAGAAGCGGTCCAGCACCGACCAGCCGTTCATTTAGCGCCTCGAAGAGTCATCGGGTAGATATCCGTTAGCGGCAAGAGAGGCCCGCAGCTTACGCCGGGCGTCGAACACCATCTTGTAGATGGCGTTGCGGTTGGAACCAAGCGAAAGGACCAGGGTATCCAGCGGGACGTCGTTGAGCACGATCGCGACGAACACCTCACGCTGGCGCGGGGTGAGTTCGGAGTCCACCGCCCGGCGCAGCGCGGCAAGCAGGTCCCGCCACTCGGCCTGATGCGCGGGCTCGAAGCCGAACCGGGCCGGCAGCCGGTCCCAGTCTTCGGCACCCAGCGGCACGACCGGGTGACGCCAGAAGTGCCGCCCGATCTTGGCTGACACCTCGAAGATGACGAATTTGTACGCCCAGGTAGTGAACCGGCTATCCCCCCGGAACTGGCCGATCTTGGCGGTGATGGCCAACAGCGCATCCGCTGCGGCCTGATGGGCCACATCATCGAGTTCCGGGCCGCTGATCGCCAGCCGCGGCCCGCGCCGGGCGGCCTCCCTGCGCGCGATCCGTAGCAGCCGCTCATGCAGCCGCGCCAGCGCGGCGTCCCGCCGCGGGCCCGCACCGGCCAGCGCCTGAAGCCACTCCGCTGACTCGGCATCCAGGCGGGCGGGGTCGACAAGGGCCTTCTGCACCGTATGATCTCCCGCTCGCCGCCGCAGTCTTTCGTCACTCCTTATTCGTGGCTGCGAGTCGGCCGGCTTGGCCTTATGTGCCCGCAGCACACAGCGAGGGCGCGGTGGGCCCGCGCTCTCCGCGCGGCCCAGGGCGGGCACGCAGCCGCGCAGGACTGGTAGGACCCGCGCACCACGCAGGGGCGGCAGCGGGCGGCGCCCGCAGCGCTCAGGCGCGAAGGTCTGCAGCCAGGGAGCGCAGGTAGCGAGAGGTGACCTGCCGCTGGATCAGTCGTCCCAGCGGACCGGCGATCCGGGCCGTCGCGGTGGCGGGCCGGGAGAAGGCCGTAATCGTGAACGTGATCGCATCACCCGGCGTGCGTTCGACAACGAAGGCTTCCTCGCCCGACTCGGGATGGCCGGGAAGAGTGCCATAGGCAAAGCCGCGCCGCAGCGGTTCAGTTACCACGTACACCACTCGGCACGGAGCGCCGACCCGGAGCGGGCCGGCACCGATGCTCAGCATCACCAACGCGCCCGGCTCTGCCGTCGGCCGCGAAACGGCGACCCCGAATCCCGCGCGGCTGTGGACCATCCAGCTGAGGAGGGTGCTGGCTGCCGCGTCGAACGCGGCGCTGCCGACGCCGATTGTCACGCTGCGCCGCACGTGGTGATATCCAGGCGGCAGCGCACCCGCCGTCCGGCCAACCTCGGCATAGGTCAGCTCCGCCGTAGCTAGCCTGCGCTCCAGATCCGCGCTCATCCCCGCGACGCGCACACAACGATCATGTCCTACGCCCAGGCGCCGGTCCGAGTGCGGTGAGGGCATTTGTTGCTGCGGGGCAGAGACGCATATTCACGCAGCTCGTGCGCGTGTCACTGTGCTTATGCCGAAGTGAGGACCTTCGAGAGTGCGGGTGCGGAGCCGCCGTTCGGCGTCGGCATTTGGCGTATTCTGCGCACGCTGCAGTCCGCTCCGGTCGGGAGTTAAGAAGAGGCATACAAGCCTGCCGTGCCGTGATCTACTTACCGGCAGGCACCCCACTGGGAAAGGGCCGGAAAACTGCCAGATTCAGACGAAGTTCAACGCCTCGCCGCCGGGACAAGAATGAGGTCGAGCGCAAGATCGCTGCCTTGATCGGACGGCCAGCCACGCCCGGCAACATTGGCGAGTTCGTCGCCGCGAAGGTCTTTAGGATCAGCCTCATGACATCCGAGTCCCATCCCGGCTGAAGATGGCCGTCCTGTTCCACCCCGAGCCCAACACGTGGGGCCTGCGCGGCGACCCCTGCCTGTGGCGGGCCATGCGCAAGCGCCTGGCAGACGAGCCAATGCCAGCCTCAGCGGACGAGGCGGCCCGCCTCCTCCACGCAGCCTTCGAGGAACTAACCGGCGCGGACCTGGCCAGCGACCCAGCTGATCATGTCTACCGCCAGGAATACGCACATGGTGGCATGTCAAGCGGAATGATCAGCCCGGACACCTGGCGGCAGGAGCTGATGCCCGCGCTGGTACAGCGCGCCAACACGCTCCTGTCGGTCTGACCACAGCAGACCCACTGCGGATCGCAGAGCCACCTTGTCCAGGCGGATACCGGCCGATCTCCCCGCAACCAAGAATGCTCGCCGACCCGGCGGCGACGAGAGCGGCCGGAGCACAAAGCGCCTGCCGCAGGAGATCGGCAATTTTAGAAAGAGCACAGCGGCCCGACGCCTCGCGAGGTCAGCGGCGATCACAGCGCCGCCAGGCGCGGAACGATTCCGCGGCACAGCCAACGGCGGGGTCGTGCTTGCCGAGCGACCAACGCCGCTGGCCGCGTGCCCGGTCGACTCGCGGCAATAGGACAGGCGTTACTCGGGATCAGGTCGTAGCTCGTAGTGCATGGTTTGGTAG
This sequence comes from Streptosporangiaceae bacterium, assembly GCA_036488155.1. Taxonomy (GTDB): domain Bacteria; phylum Actinomycetota; class Actinomycetes; order Streptosporangiales; family Streptosporangiaceae; genus JAJYUU01. Next base: position 2,728 of record DASXIA010000051.1, read on the forward strand.
CGCATGAGGCGGTGGGCTACAGGGACGAGTATCGCCTGCAGCAAGCGGTGGCGTCGCGCCAGGGCCTTTGCGGCGATGCGGGCCTGCTTGCCCTCAAGCAGGGTTGCGCGGGCATGGATGATCGGACCTGTGCGCGTGCCGCGCAGGGTCGACGCCGCGACTTCGACGTGGGGGTTATGACGCAGGCGCTTAGTCTTCCATGCCTTGTGATAGGAGCGGAAGAATGCCCGGTCGCCATCGAAGGCGATGCTTACCGGCGTTTCGACCGGCGTCCCATTACGCTTGTAAGTGGTCAGGAGAATTGTCTTAGCGTCCCTGACCGCCGTGAGATCGCTGCCCACAACGTCTCCCTTCATAGCGGCCCCCCATCTTTGAGACGAGATAGTTGTCCCCGCTGTGACAGGCCCTCGGGATCTGAGGCAGCAAACACTCACATCAGATCCGGGCGTTCCGCCTAACGCGGCGGGGGCTAGCCAGTAGCGCGCGTAGAGACCGTCGGTTGAGGCGTGCGGTCGCGGACGCACTGCCGACACCGCTGCCGCCGACACCCGGCGCGCCTGCCTCCCCGGCAAGCCAGCGCTAGTACCAGAGTGCCTTGCCGTACCTGCCATCCATCGCTGTTGGGCGCGCGAAACACGCTCCGGCGCCGGACCGTCCGCCGATCAGCAGTACTTCGGTCTGATCCGTCACCCGGAGCACTTTAGCGAGCCTGTGAGTACTGCAGCGGCTGACCTGGCGTTTCTGGTGGCGCGGCTGCTTAAAGGTTCGGGGAGGGCATTGTGTAGCTGATGACCAGAGCCGGACCCTGCCCCAGGGTGGTGCCCTCGAAGTACTGCTGGTCGTCACTCTTGATGAAGAACACTTGGACTAGCGATGACGGCGTCTCCTGGTTGGCTTTGAGCAGCAGCCCGTGCTCGGAGCCGGGTGAGGTGATCCAGCCTCGCACGATCGCGGTAGCGTCGAAATCGCAGCGCAGCGGATCGTCGCCGGAGCCGGGCAGGCCGATGCCGGCCGGCGTCGCGTAATCGCCCCCCGGGTTGGTCCAGGCGGTTCCGGCCGCCGCGTTCTTCCACGTCGATTGGGAACTGGTAAACGAGCGAGTCAACTGGTAGAGCGTGTACTGGGAGGTGTCGGTACCGTCGCCCCATAGGCTCAGCCGCGCCTCAACGACGCGCGCATCGCTGGGCAGCGCGTCAAGCGGCCCGAACTCGAAGACCGCCCGCGTGATGCCGTACCTCTCATCGTTGCCCGCCTCCAGCCGTGACTGGCCCATGCCGTCGTGGATCAGCGGGCCGGCGACCGTGCTTGGGAGTGCCGAGGACAGCGTCGTGGCCGCGACCGCCTGGTCCAGTCGCGATCGCGGTCGCATCGAACTGGCACACGGCAGGATCGGCGGTGTCCATGGGCAAGGCGGCCCCGGAGGGCGTCGTGTAGTCGCATCCCGGGCGGGTCCACCGGATGCCGTTCGCCGCGCTGTTCCACGTCGCCTGCGACGCGTCGAACGTGCGTGTCAGCGCATAGAGCGTGATACGGCTGGGGTCGCTGCCGTTGCACCGCAGGCTCAGGCGCACGTCAGCCACGACTGCGCCGGCAGGAGCCGCCTTCAGCGGCCCGAATTCGAAGATCGCGCGCTCGGCGCCTTGACCGGCGATGTCGGGGCTGACCGACAGGCTGTAACCGTTCGGGTCGACGACGGTGTCCGGATGTCCCGAGTCAAGCGTCGCGGGCGCGTCAGTCGGGAGCGCTGGCTCGGTCTGCCCAGGCCGGGGCAACTGCGCGAACCGGGTCGCGCCAGCGATCAGCTGCCCGGACCAGGTGCGCACGGCCACCATTTAGAAGTAGTCCCCGGCGTACGGGCTGTTCGAGGCAGACGCGCTCGTGTCGGCGAAGCTGGTGTCGTGCGCGTTCACCGTCGCCGCCGACGGCGTGAAGTCTGAGTTCGTGCCGCGATGCACCTCGTAGGCCGCCAGGTCGTTGGCCGGATCGGCGGTGATGTTGATGTAGGACGGCCAGCTCGGCTCCGCACCCGTGGCCTGGATGACGGTCGGCACGTTCAAGGCGACCGGCTCGGGAGACCAGCTCAGGCGACCGGGCGTCAGGTTGGGTGTTGGCCGCGCCGTCGTGCTCACCGCGGCCGGAGCAGCCGGCGAGGCGGTGTCCGGCGCAGCCGTGGCGGGGAGCATTGCCGTGCCCGCATACCCGAGGGAGACCCTGATGGCGGGCCAGCATGCCGCCAGGATCAGGGCGATGACCGTGACCACCATGGCGACCTCGGCGGGTCGCGGACGTAGTCCTGCACCATCCCGGGCAACGTTCACCGGCGCTGGCTGAAGGTTGTCCTCTGTCCCGTGACTGGAAGACACCCGCGGCAGCTTAGTAACGTAGTGAGTCCCTTTTCAATCAGACTGCCTGCAACGGGCTGGTCACGGCCTGGTGACGGGCAGGCGTGTTTTCCCGGACACCGCAGAGTCCATGGAAGTTGACGCAGGCGACCAAGATCCACACCGGCCTCGACGCGGAGGCGGTGCCGAATGATCAACTTCGGGATCCACGGTCGCTGCGCCGGCAGCACGGCTATGTCGCCCCCGTCGCATCAGCCTCAAGACTGTCGAGTTCCACGTCAGCCAGATCCTCACCAGGCTCGGAGTCGACTCCCGCACCGATATCGCCGCCGCCCTGGCCGAGCCAATACCCGACCACCTATCCCACGGCAGTCTGCGGAAGGCGGCGGAAATAACCCGGGCAGCGCACAGGTCCTGACTGAACAAACCACGCTACGACCAGAAGGTCTCGCCGGTCCCTGTGCAGCGACCTCACGCACGCCAGGGACTTGAACCCCGAACCCGCGAATAAAGAGCGGACCGCTGCGTGGAGCGCGGGGCAAGGCTGCCGAGGGTCGGCGGTTCCAGAACATCGCCTTCTTGCCGCCAGCCGAGCCGCCGAGCGAATGCATCGCGGCCTGGAAGGAAGTAATGCGCAGGAGGTTGCGGTAATGGCATGACCTGCCTGGCGTGGGTTAGTGAGGCCTGTGGCTCGCCATCCAGGCGGCGGACCTTGACTGGCAGTACGGTGAGGTAAGTGCGAGACATGACTAAGCCACGGCTCCTGGGCGGCCGCTATGAGCTCGACGGCATTGTCGGGCGTGGTGGTATGGCGGAGGTCTTCCGGGCGCGCGATATTCGCCTCGACCGCATCGTCGGTGTTAAGGCACTGCGTGACGAACTGGCGCGCGACCAGACGTTCCAGGCGCGCTTCCAGCGGGAGGCGCAGTCCGCCGCCTCGCTGAATCACCCGTCCATCGTGGCTGTCTACGACACCGGCGAGGAGTCGGTCGGCGGCACTCCGGTGCCGTACATCGTGATGGAGTTCGTCGAAGGCCGGACCCTGCGCGATCTGCTCCGCGACGACAGGGGGCTGCTGCCGGAGCGGGCCGCCGAGATTACTTGCGGAGTGCTTACGGCGCTGGGCTACAGCCATCGACATGGCATTGTGCACCGCGACATCAAGCCGGGCAACGTCATGTTGACCCCGTCCGGCGACGTGAAAGTGATGGACTTCGGCCTTGCCAGGGCGGTGCCCGGCGCCCAGTTCACGTTGACGCAGACGGCGCAGGTTATGGGCACCGCCCAGTATTTGTCGCCGGAGCAGGCAAGGGGTGATCGGGTGGATGCCCGCTCGGACCTCTATTCCACCGGCTGCCTGCTGTACGAGTTGCTCACAGGCCGGCCGCCGTTCACCGGGGACTCGCCGGTGGCCATCGCCTACCAGCACGTCATGGAAGATCCGGTGCCGCCGTCACGAGTCGACCCCGAGATACCGGCCTGGGCAGATGCCATAGTGCTCAAGGCCTTGCAGAAAGACCCGGCCCGGCGGTACCAGTCCGCAGACGAGATGCGTGACGACATCCAGCGAGCGCTGGCTGGGGCCCCGGTGGCTGCGCCAAAGCGGAAAGCCTGGCGATGGGCAACGCTGGCCGTGGTCATCGTGCTGCTCGCAGTGGCCTTGGGCATCAACTTCGTGACGGGCAGCAACAACTGGGTGGGGGTGCCGACTGTCGCCGGGATGTCGCTGGTCAAGGCGGAGAACGCGATCACCGGCGTCGGCCTGCGGATCGGCAAGGTTTCCTACACGTCGTCTGCGTCAGTGGCGAAGAACGACGTGATCTCGACGAATCCGTCGCACGGAACGCAGGTCTCGAAGCGCTCCGCGGTCAACCTAGCGGTCTCCAAGGGGCCTGCGCCGGTCGCCAGCCATCCCCGCAGCCGGCACAGTCACTCAGCGACCCCGGCGCCGACCACACCGTCATCGCCGGGCACACGCACAAGCTCGCCTTCGCCTTCGCCGACACCGACTAGTCCGAGCCCGAGTACCAGTTGCGTTGTGAACATCCTGGGGATCTGCGTCTGAGCACCGCCCGACCAGCAGTAATTCCCGCACCGTACAACCGGGGCGGTCAGGCCCGATGTACGACAGCAGAGCAGCCTGGCTCTCGAGCCCGGCAGCCGGGCGGCATTAGCGGGCTCCCTGCGCCGGTATTCACCGACAGGCTCACCGAGACCAGGGAGCACCTCGGCGGTCTTGCCGTCGTTGATGTGCCCGACGACGCCGAGGCACGGTATTGGGCCGGCAGGATCGCGGTCATGGTCGGCTGGCCGCAGGAAGTGCACCGCTGCCCTGGCCCAGGATTGCCCGCGACTACGGGTACACCTTCGATGACCTGCGTAAACTGTGGGATGGACGCATGAGGTTGCTGCGCATCGAGCTGTTCTTCGATCATGACGCCGGAACCTGGCACTATCGCGTCCCGACCTTGCACATTAACGGCATTCTGCCAGCACGTCACAAGGCCGAGCAGCACTGCCTGTCGGCTATTGCGTTGCACTCGAAGGCAACCCTGCCGACTACGACACCACCGCCGAAGCGCTCACCCTCGACGTGACGGTCATCCCAGCCGCCTGAACCCGCAAGCGCCAATAATCCGCCGCCTCCCATCAGCCTCACATCGCATATCAAGCAGATAAGGATGTTTTGCAGTGGCCGTAGCTGCAGTCCCGGGATCATGACGGTGGACAGCGGATCCCCAGGACCCAGGCGTGGTGGCGTGCCTAGTCCCACCAGAATGACCAGAGCCGGGTGTCAATTAGGGAAACGGCATAGTCGGCGAACGGAGAGCCGTCGTTGAGGTTGTCAGCCCCGGTCAGAATGTGCTCCAAGGCGACATGGGCAGCGTGGACAGCAGTACGCGGAGGGCGGGCAACCGACACATAAATCCATGCGCCATGGAAGGCGACAACGCGCGCTCCGAACCGGTCTTCCCAGCTCCGCAGCATTGCCGATAGCCGCACCCGGGGAACGTCAGCATCCCAGCCCATGACCGCGGGGATGTCGGCGGCACGCGAGGCAGGCACCAGCACCAGGTGAGGGTCCCGGATCCCGCGGGGGTCACGCAGGAGACGCTCCAGCACCAGCCGGGCAACCTCACCGCATCGGGTGAGGTCGCCGTGCTCGCGGCCGGGGCCAGGCCAGGCCATTGCTCGTAGGGCGGACCGGGGTCCGGCTCCCACGGGTCGACATCTTCGGGCAAGTTCCCCGGAACACCCTGCCCGCTCAGGTGAAACTCGCGCAGCGCGCGCCAGTCGGCCGTCAGTTCTGCCTCCAACTGGAACGCTGCGATCTCGGCGGGATCGCTGGCAGGCCACGGATCGATAGGCCAGGCAGAAAGCACCGGCCGCGCACCGGTGACATCTTCACTGTGCTGGCAACGCACCCACAACTGGAGCGGTTCGGCGACCGGAACGTCGGACTGCCACAGGGACGGCGAGGCAGGCTGCAGAAACCGCCCGGACGGCAGAGCATTAGGGACCTCGAAACGGGTCACATCAACCACCCCAGGCACCTATCGACCTGTTCCTATGCGGTGGTGACGTTAGCACCACGAGTTGTTCCTTAATGAGGTAATCCCCGGTGCCCAATCGAGAGCCGCCAGCCATGAGTTGACTGCCCAACGCTGATCCGCACATCGCTGGGAGTCCATCCTTCGCTGTGCAGAAGTTCGCTCATCGGCGTGTTCGACTCGTTCGTAGAAACGAACACCCTCGATGTTGAGGCGCAGCGCGGCGCGGCGCGCATGAGGGCACGCCCGATTCCTTGCCGCCGCCAGC
>DASXIA010000004.1:0-35506 GCA_036488155.1 Streptosporangiaceae bacterium
GCACCGGCGGCCGGGAGTTAGTCAGCCATGCGTAGGCGCCGTACATCCACCACAGCAAGCCGAAGACCAGCACTACCTGCCCGGCCGCGAGCCACGACAGCCTGGTGGCTAGCACGGAGGCCAGCTGGGTCAGGGTGAAGGCGAACACCAGGTCAAAGAAGATCTCCAGCGTGCTGACCCGGAGCGGGATCTCGTCGGCTGCTGCGGTCGGCCCCCCTGCCTGCTCGTCCTCCGCATCCGGAGGGCTGGCGGTCATATCCCGGCACGGGTGCCGGATGCCGGTCCGGCCGCGATATCCCTGCGGTACCAGCCGCCGCGCATCCGGATCCGGGCCGCTGCCTGGTAGGCGCTCGCCCTGGCCGCAGCCTGGTCCGCGCCGGCCGCCACGACGTTGAGTACCCGGCCGCCGCTAGCGACCAGCCGTCCCGAGCTGTCCCGCGCCGTGCCAGCATGAAGAACATAGGAGCCGGGAACGCCCGCTGCCTCGTCAATGCCGTCGATCTCATCGCCGCCGACCGGGGCAGCCGGATACCCCTCCGCGGCTATCACGACCGTCACCGCTGCCCCGCCGAGCCAGGTCAGCTTGCCCGTGCTGGCCAGGTCTCCGGCCGCGGCAGCGGCCAGCAGGCCACCGAGCGGTGTGCCGAGGCGGTCGAGCACGACCTGGGCCTCCGGGTCACCGAAGCGGGCATTGAACTCGACCACGCGGATACCTCGGGGAGTCAGGCACAGGCCTGCGTACAGCAGGCCGCGGTAGGGGGTACCACGGCGCGCCAGTTCGGCCACCGTCGGCTGCACGACGGTCGTGAGTGTCTCGTCTGCCAGGTCCGCAGGTGCCCAGGCCAACGGCGCGTAGGCGCCCATGCCGCCGGTGTTGGGACCGGCGTTCCCGTCGTATGCCCGCTTGTAGTCCTGGGCGGGCAGCAGCGTGACAGCAGCGGTACCGTCGGCGATCGCGAAGACCGATACTTCCGGGCCGTCCAGGAACTCCTCGATGACCACGGTTCCGCAGGCGGCGGCGTGTTCAAGCGCCTCCCCGCGGTCCGTGGTGACGACGACACCCTTGCCTGCCGCGAGGCCGTCAGCCTTGACCACGTAGGGCGGGCCGAACTCATCCAGAGCGGCCTCCGCCGCCGCCATTCCGGTACAGGTCCTGGCGGCAGCCGTCGGAACGCCTGCCGCTGTCATGACCTGCTTGGCGAACGACTTGGAGCCCTCGACCATGGCAGCACCCTGGTCGGGGCCGAAACACTCAAAGCCGGCCGCGCGCAGCGCCTCGGCAACTCCCGCGACGAGCGGCGCCTCCGGGCCGATCACGATCAGGTCGGGCGCGGTCTGTTTGGCCAGGGCGATGACCTGACCAGGGTCCGTCGGCTCTACGCTGTGGAGCTCGGCTAGCTGGGCGATGCCAGGGTTGCCCGGCGCGGCGTGCAGTTGCGTGACGGCTGGGTCCCTGGACAGCGACCGGACGAGCGCATGCTCGCGGCCGCCCGAGCCGATGACGAGTACCCGCACGGCGCCGAGCCTACCGGCTGGACCCGCTGCCCCGGTGTTGGCCAGCCCGGTCCCGGCCACCCCGGTCGCAGCCACCGGTTGGCCAGCCCGCGCGTCCAGCCCGCGGCAGGCGAGCCAGGCGCACAGCGCCGCGGTTGGCAACTCGCCCAGGGCGGCCATGAGCAGCGAGGTCAGCTCGCCGGAGCCAGGCGGCGCGGTCGTCACGTCGAACCACGCGTCTGCGATCAGCACCGCGGCAGCCGCGGCCGCAGTCAGGCGATATCTCGGGTCCCGCCGCAGCATCAGGACGCCGGTGCAGGCCAGACCAGCCGCCTCCATCCCGTCCAGGCCGGCCCAGGCCGTTGGCCAGTGCCAGGCAACCGGACTGGGTGGCAGGCTGACGGCCAGGTACACCAGCCAGGGCAGGAGGCCGGCGCCGACGGCGGTCAGGCCGAGCGCCACTAGTCGGGAAGAGATTCGCTGGCCGCGCGCTGATCCGCGGCCTGCCCGCTCCGCCTCCTGCCCGTCGGGCGCGCGAGCCACGCAGGAACGGCCGGAAACCGCGCTCGGGTCCCGGGCAAGCTCGACGGCGGACGTCATGACCGTCCCCGGCGGATCATGGCACGGTGGATCTTGGCACGGGCGCAGCGGTCACCTGACCGGACCACGACCCGGTCGAAGCGACCATCCGCTACTGCCAGCCAGCACCAGGGCGTGAGCTTGAGCACTGTGCCACGCTGTGAGCGGGGCCTGCGCCGGCCCAAGGCGAACTCGACCTCCGGACTGGCCCCGGTGACCGGCAGCCGGCCCCAGGCGAGCGCGCACGGGCCGGTTCGCTCGTCGGATGCTCGGGCCCCGCGCAGCAAGGGCGCAACCAGCCGGGCGGAGCTCACCACGTCGAGCAGGACTCCGGCCTGGTACACCTCCAGCGCCGGAAACGCCGAGTCGCGGCCGGCCAGCCGGACAGCCCACGGCCGCCCCGGCAGCACCAGGGCCGGTCCGGTGTCCTGCTGCCAGGAGCAGTCCCGTTCCGGTGGTGCGGGTCGCATGTCAGCAGACTCCTTCCGCGCCTGCGGTCGCAGGCACGGACCTCAGCCTTCCGGCTAGAGCACTGGCAGTCAGTAGCGCGCGTTTCCCACCTGATGGTGGTGCTAGCTACCGGATCGAACCGGTAGCGCGCTGCATGGTGGCACGGTGCGCTGGGCGCATACCGTGGTGCCCATGGCAACCCTGGCCGCACGGCGCCGCCGCGCGGTCCTGGCGCCGTTGCGGCTGCTGGCCATCATCGTCAGGGACACCACGTTCGTGATCGCCGGCGTGCCGGTGCAACTGGCCGCGCTGGCGGCGCTCGTCCTGCCGTGGGTTGTGCCGCATTTCATAGCGATCAACGAGCTGCCTGGCGGTGCCGGCGATGTGGCACTGTGGCAGGTAGCCGTGGCGGTACTGGCTGGCGTCGCGCTCGTGCTGCTGGCGCGGGTGCCGCTGACGGCAATCCAGCGGCACCGGTTCTGGTCGCTGCTCGGCATCGAGATCCTCAAGCCGGCTGCCGCGCGGGGCTCACTAAGGCAGCGGCTGCTGTCTGCTGCGCGATCGGAGGCCGCCTGGCGGCAGCTCGGGTATCACCTCGTCGTCGGACCCTTTCTTGCTCTCGGCGGGATGCTGACACTCGGACTGTGGGCGGCAGGAGCCGGGCTCGTCGTCATCAATGGCTGGGCACAGCTATTTCCGCCGCTGGCCGGCCTGAAGCCGTTCCATGGCAAGGCCCTGACGCTCGACATCACCGCCCAGATCCTCCTTCTGCTGGTGGCGCCGGCCTTGGCGGCCGCTCTCACCTGGCTGGACTCGCGGGCCGGCCGCGCGCTGCTCGGCCCGAGCCGCGCGGTGGAGCTCGAGCGCAGGGTCGAGAGCCTCGCTGAGAGCCGGGCGGGAGTCGTCGATGCCGCGGACGCCGAGCGGCGGCGGATCGAGCGTGACCTGCATGACGGCGCTCAGCAGCGGCTGGTGTCCCTCGCGATGAACCTTGGCCTGGCCAGGGCGACCCTGACCGACGTGCCTGAACCAGTCAGGCAGGTCATCATCGACGCCCATGAGGAAGCTAAGGACGCGCTGGCCGAGCTGCGCAACCTGGTCAGAGGACTGCACCCGGCCGTGCTGGAGGACCGGGGTCTTGACGCGGCCCTGTCCGGAATCGCGGCGCGGGCGCCGCTGCCAGTCCGTGTCCAAGTCGCGGTGTCCGACCGGGCCTCACCGACGGTCGAGGCCGTCGCCTACTTCGTGGTCTCCGAGTGCCTGACCAACATTGCCCGGCATTCGGCTGCCACCCAGGCTGAGATCGACGTCCGGCGAACCGGGGACGTGCTGGTTATCCGGGTCACCGACAACGGCGTCGGCGGTGCCGATCGGGGCACCGGGACCGGCCTGGCTAGCCTTGCCCGGCGGGCCAGGTCCGTGGACGGCAGCCTGGAGATCGACAGCCCGGCCGGCGGACCGACCGTCATCACCGTGGAGTTGCCATGCGCGTCGTGATCGCCGAGGACTCGGTGCTGCTACGGGCTGGCCTGATCAGGCTGCTGGCCGCGGCCGAAATCGAAGTCATGGCAGCGGTCAGCGACGCCGAGCAGCTGCTCGCTGCCGTGCCTGTGCACAAACCGGACGCGGTGATCGTGGATGTGCGGATGCCGCCCAGTTACACCGACGAGGGGATCCGCGCCGCGCTGGTAATCCGGCGGCAGTGGCCCGAGGTGGCCGTTCTGGTTCTCTCGCAGTACGTCGAGGAGCGGTACGCGACTGACTTGCTGTCAGCTAACACCAGCAGCGTCGGGTACCTGCTGAAGGACCGGGTTGCCGACGTGGCGGAATTCGTCGCGGCGCTGCGCCGGGTCGCCGACGGCGGCACTGCGCTCGATCCCGAGGTAGTCGCGCAGCTCTTGGTCCGCCGGCGGAGTGATCCGCTCGACAGGCTCACGCCACGCGAGCATGAAGTGCTGGCGCTGATGGCTGAGGGCCGGTCCAATTCGGCGATAGCGCAGACGCTGGTCATTACGGACAGCGCCGTGGCCAAGCACATCAACAGCATCTTTGCCAAGCTCGACTTGCAGCCGGGCGACGGTGACCATCGCCGGGTACTGGCCGTGCTGCGATTCCTGGATCTCGGATGAGCGTCAGTCATGGCCGCCCTGCCCAGCCGCGCCGCCGGTGGATCTGGGCGGTCGTCGCGCTCGTCACGGCGACGGTACTGATAACGCCGCTGGCACTGCTCGTCGGCATGAAGCCAGCGCCGCACCATGAGTACGGCCCGGTCACGGTCTACCATCGCGCGGTCACGGCGATACGGGTCAGCGCGCCCGGCGATGCCGTTGCCATCACGGCCGGGCGGCCAGGCCAGGTCAGCGTCGCGAGCACCATGGCCTGGCTGGTTGCTAAGCCCGCCATCCGCGCGAGGTGGCTCGGCACAACGCTCACCGTCACCGTGCACTGCCCGGCGCCCGATCCGTTCCAGGACTGCTCGGCGAGCCTAATCGTGCACGTGCCCGCTGCTGCCGAAGTCTGGGCGGCAGTCGGGGCGGGCAGTGCCACGGTAACCGGGCTGGTCAGCCCCGTCCGCGTCACGGCCACATCGGGAAGCCTGGTGCTCGCATACCTGAGCGGGCCGTTGTGGGCTACCGCGACCTCGGGGAGCATCACCGGCATGACCGGACTGAACTCGGCGGAACTGACTGCTGACGTCGGGTCCGGCTCACTGGCTCTGGGTTTGGACAGCGCCCCGAGGTCGCTGTCGCTTACGGTCGGCTCGGGCAGCGGTCATGTGACAGTGCCGCTCGGCACGCGCTACCGGATCGACACCGGCCCAGGCAATACGGTGCATATGACGCCAGGCATGAGTAGCCCGGACGCAGCCAGCCTGGTCGCGGCCGAAGCCGGCTCGGGCACGCTCACTATCGGCTATCCGGGCGGACTGCCCGGATAGCCCTGACGTGGGCAGGCTTTGGCCCTGGGCGGCGGCGCATCGCTCTGACCTGCGAGTACTCGTCTCGGCGGAAGGGCATTTTGCGTGCTAGTACGTGCGCGCTGGCAGTGACCCGCTGCCGATCGTCTCGGCGCGGATGGACGCAGCCATCGCCCAGCGCGCTGATACCGGTTGGCGCAGTCAGCGGCCGCCTGGCAGCGTCCGCCGCGCTTAAAGCACCTCGTGCAGTTGCACGGTCTGGTCGCGCCGCGGTCCCACGCCGACAGCGCTCACCGGCGCGCCGATCAGGTTCTCGACCGCGCGCACGTAGGCCTGCGCGTTCTTCGGCAATTCGGCGAACTCCCTGACCTCGCCAATGTCCTCCCACCAGCCGTCCAGATACTCATAGACCGGCTGCGCGTGGTGGAAGTCAGTTTGCGTCATCGGCACCTCGTCGTACCGCTTGCCGTGCACGTCGTAAGCGACGCAGACGGGGACCTTCTCCAGCCCGGACAGGACGTCGAGCTTGGTGATGAAGTAGTCAGTCAGGCCATTGACCCTGGTGGCATACCGCGCGATGACGGTGTCGAGCCAGCCGGTCCGGCGTGGCCGGCCGGTGGTCGTGCCGTACTCGCCGCCAGCCTTGCGCAGCCACTCGCCCTGGGCATCGGTCAGTTCAGTGGGAAACGGCCCGGACCCGACCCTGGTCGTGTAGGCCTTCAGGATCCCCATCACCTTCGTGATGCGGGTCGGCCCGATGCCGGAGCCGGCGCAGGCGCCGCCCGCCGTCGGCGAGGAGGAGGTCACAAAGGGATAGGTGCCGTGGTCGACATCGAGCAGGGTCGCCTGTGCACCTTCCAGCAGCACGACGCGTCCTTCGTCGAGCGCGTTGTTGAGCACCAGGCCAGTGTCGGCCACGTAACGGCCCAGGCGTTCGGCGTAGCCGAGGTACTGGTCGGTCACAGTTCCGGCGTCGATCCCGCGGCGGTTGTAGACCTTCGTGAGCACCTGGTTCTTTTCCCTGAGCGCTAGCTCAAGTTTCTGCCGCAGGATGCCGGGATCGAACAGGTCCTGCACCCGGATCCCTACCCTGGCGGCCTTGTCAGCGTAAGCGGGCCCGATGCCGCGCCCCGTGGTGCCGATCCGCGCGTTACCGAGGTAGCGCTCGGTGACTTTATCGAGCGCGACATGGTGCGGCATGATGAGGTGCGCGTCGGCCGAGATCAGCAGCCGGTCCTGCCAGACCCCGCGCTGCGTCAGGCCGTCGATCTCACCGAGGAGTACCTCGGGGTTGACGACGACGCCGTTGCCGATGACGGACGTCGCGTGTTCAGACAGCGCCCCCGACGGGAGCAGATGCAGGGCATAGCGTTCGTCGCCGATGACAACGGTGTGCCCGGCGTTGTTGCCGCCCTGGTAGCGGACGACATAGTCGACCCGTTCGCCGAGCAGGTCGGTGGCCTTGCCCTTGCCTTCATCGCCCCACTGCGCGCCGACGATCACGATGGCGGGCATGACACAGGTCCTTCCCGTAACAGGACGAAAGCCCCAGGCAGCGTCATTGCATACCGAATGCAAGCGCGACAAGGGGCTCTTGCAATCAGATGTTACCGGACCAGCCTCTCGGGAACCTGAGAGCAGCGCAGCCGCGCCGTAGCGGATCCGTTCCGGAGATCTTCCGTCGCAGCTTCCCGCTGGCGCATAATGCGCTGGGCGAACATATGCGAGATTGGACGGCCTCACTATGCATCCGATGGACCGTCTGACGGACGTCTCGCTGCGCGGCCAATGGAATCGCATACGCGGGCTCATCATCCCGGCCGTCGTCGCATTGCTGGCTGTGGCGCCTTCCTCCTGTGGGGTCCGGTCGGCCTGGGCAACGGACCGTTGTCGGCAAGGGTGCGCGGTGCGGCGGCGTGGACCGACTCGGCAGGCAGTCCCGCCCTGGTACCCCTGCCGATCTACTACTCAGGCCACCGTGACGCAGTCATCGACGGGGTCGTTCTGATCGGCGGCACTCGATTTCTGGTTCCGCACGTCCGGGCACTGGAGGTCCTGGCCACATCCGCCACCTGCGCCGGGGCCGGACCCAGGCCGGCCCGGCGGACCAGCCGGGGCTTCGCCGAGGCAGGCTGCCCCGGCACTGCTCTGGGCCCGCTGATCGGGCGCTCGTTCGGTTCCGGTCACGTACTGTCGGTCGATCGCACCGCGGCCGCGGAGATACCGGCGCCACCTCCGGGCACGTGCTGGGTCACGACCAAGATCGTCGTCCACTATCACATCGGCATCAGGCACTTCAGTGCCAGCGGTCCGTTCGAGGAAGCCGTCTGCACCACACGTGACGCAAACGTCACGAAGACCGCGATGGATGCCGCTGTAGCCGCGAGCTAGCGCCCAGCACGTACGCCTGCGGGCGCACCACGCCGGAGTCAGGATCCCAGCGCGGCCACCGCGGCAGGGCTGGCGTCAGCCAGGAATTGCTGGCAGCGGAGCGCCTCCTCGTCCTCGCCGATCGCGGCGGCGGCAACGCCCAGCATGTGCAGTGAGCGCAAGAAGCCCTGATTCGGCTCGTGCTGCCACGGAACAGGCCCGTGCCCGTGCCAGCCAGCCCGCCGCAACTGGTCCAGGCCGCGGTGATACCCGGTCCTGGCGAAGGCGTAGGCGGTGACCGGTTCGCCGGCCGCCATCGCCCGCTCGGCGAGCGCCGCCCAGGCAGCGCAGTAGCCGGGGAAGCGTGCCGCGACTTCGGCCGGGTCGCTGGCCGCTTCGAGCGCAGCGCTGGCTTCCGGGTTCGCCGGGAGCAAGGTTTCGGGCGGACCGCCCAGCAGGTTCTCTCGCATCATCTGATCGTCCTGCTCAGGTCATCCGCTTGCCGGCGGACATCAAATCGTCGCAGGCCTGCGCGACCCTGGCGGTCATGCCCTCCTCCGCGGCCTTGCCCCAGGTCCGCGGGTCGTAGTCCTTCTTCCTGCCGACATCGCCATCGACCTTGAGCACGCCGTCGTACTTGGTGAACATGTGCCCGGCGACCGGCCTGGTGAACGCGTACTGGGTGTCGGTGTCCACGTTCATCTTGACGACGCCATAGCCGATCGCTTCCCTGATATCGGCTAGGTCGGACCCGGAGCCGCCGTGGAAGACCAGGTAAAAGGGCTTCTGGCTGCCGTTTATGGCGCCGGCGGCCGCCTGGATCTCCTTCAGGATGGCCGGCCGCAGCTTGACGTGGCCCGGCTTGTAGACACCGTGCACGTTGCCGAACGTCGCGGCCAGCATGTACCGCCCGCGCTCGCCGAGGCCAACCGCCTCCGCAGTCGCAAGCGCATCCTCCGGTGTGCTGTACAGCTTCTCGTTTATCTCGCCGACAATTCCGTCCTCTTCGCCGCCGACAACGCCGATCTCCATCTCCATGATCACGTGCGCGGCGGCGCACTTTTCCAGCAGTTCGGCAGCAATCTGCAGGTTTTCGTGTAGCGGCACGGCGGAGCCATCCCACATGTGCGACTGGAACAGCGGGTCCTCGCCGCGGGCGACGCGCTCTTTCGAGATCTGCAGCAGCGGGCGCATGTAGCCGTCGAGCTTGTCTATCGGGCAGTGGTCGGTGTGCAGCGCGATGTTCACCGGGTATTTCGCCGCCACGGTCCGGGCGAAGTGCGCGAGCGCCACTGCCCCGGTCACCATGTCCTTGACCCCGGCGCCGGAAAGATACTCAGCACCACCGGTGGATACCTGGACGATGCCGTCACTTTCGGCCTCCGCGAAGCCACGGAGCGCAGCGTTGAGTGTCTGGCTGGAGGTCACGTTGATGGAGGGGTAGGCGAAGCCGTGTTCCTTGGCCCGGTCGAGCATCTGCGCGTAGACCTCGGGCGTAGCGATCGGCATGACGCGGAATCCTCTCGTATTGGGTCGGGCTCAATCCGCTGGACGTAGACCACTGGCTTCAGTATCGCGGAGGCCGCCGGCGGGCTTAAGCCTGCGGCCCTAGTTGTCCAGCATTACCGAGCCGGCGGCCGCACCGGGTCTAGTCTGCAAACATGGGACACCATGATGCGGACCCTGCCGACCGCCGCCACTACGCGGGCTTCGTACTACTGTCGGTTGCGGTTCTAGCGCTGCTCGTCGTCGGAGCGTTCGCGCTGCACGCCTTCACACAGCACTGACGATCAGCGCAACCAAGGGGGGTCTGGCCAGCGTTGCCGGCGCTTGCCGGTCAGTCCAGGCCGAGATCGGCAAGCTCGAAAGCAGGAAGGTAGGGCAGGCCGCGCTCGGCGATCTTAGCCCGCGCGCCGCGCTCGACCACGACCGCCACTCCGACGACCTCGGCGCCTGCCTCCTGCAGTGCGTCAACTGCCGCGAGGACGGAACTCCCTGTAGTGGATGTGTCTTCCACCGCGAGGACCCGCCGGCCTGCGACGTCCGGGCCTTCAATCCTGCGCTGCAAGCCGTGCGCCTTCTCTGACTTGCGTACGACGAACGCATCGAGCTTGCCGCCACGCGCCGCGGCAGCATGCAGCATCGCGGTTGCGACCGGATCCGCGCCGAGCGTCAGCCCGCCGACGGCGTCATAAGACAGGCTGTTAGTGGTATCCAGCATGACCCGGCCAGCTACCGGTGCGGCCCGGCCGTCGAGCAGCAGCCGCCGCAGGTCGATATACCAGTTCGCGCGCTGTCCCGACGACAAGATCACGTCACCGTGCACTACCGCGAGTTGTTTGATCAGCGCGAGCAAGTCGTCTCGATCCGTCACGCCAGCCGAGACTACCCGGCGAGACGGCCGAGCAGTGCCCCGAGCCTGGTAGCTTCTGCGGACGGCCGCGAGCCAAATAATCAAATCGGTTGAACTGGCGCCCGGACCCGGCCTGGCGGATACATCCCTGATCTGCGCTATGTGTCACGGCCGCTGGTCTGCGCTGGTAACGTCACGCGCAAGGGGAAGGGCGGTGTCGCGTTGGATCGCTGCGCGCTGTTCGTGGACGCGAGCTATGCGCTGGGTGACGGCGCACGCGCAGTCCATGGCACTCGCAATCGTGACTCGGTGTCCTGGGACTATGCGGGCCTTCTTAAGCTGCTTGGCAGCATGTCCAGGGACTGCACGGGCCTGCCGCTGCTGCGATGCTACTGGTACGACACTTCGCCTGACGGGAACCGCGCGGACGAGCACGACGCCGTAGCTGATATCCCCGGCGTGAAGCTCCGGCTGGTGAAGATCCGGCCCAGCCGCAAGGAAGGCGTCGAGGCCGAGATTCGCAAGGACCTCACCGCCCTGGCCAGGAATCACGCGGTGAGCGATGTGATCATCGTCAGCGCCGAAGAAGATCTGGCGCCGGTGATCGCGGAGGTACAGGATCTCGGGATCAGGGCGATCCTGCTGACGATCGCGACTGAGGACGACTGGGCGGCATCGCGCGCGCTCCGGCAGGAGTGCGACGATCTCATCGAGGTCTCGCCTGGCCACCTGCGCCCTTACGTTGACCTCATCTCCGGCGCAGAGCCGCAATTGGCTGCTGCCGGGTATCGCGAGCTGGCTGACGGCGGTCAGTCCGCAGAGCAGCATCCCGCGATCGAGGCGCCCGCCCAGCGGCTCTACTCGTCGCCGCTCCCGACGCTGTACGACGGCATGCCGCAACCCCAGCTCGCGGGCCTGAGCGGGCATCGCGAGCAGCGTGAACCGGTGCATGGTCACAGCCAGGAACCCTCGGTGCAGCAGCCGGCTCGGGCGCAGCAGTATCAGCACTCCGAGGGCGGCCGCGAGCTGATGGCGGCCCACGGTGACCAGGGCTTCCGGGCGAGCGGATATCCGGCACAGGAGTCAGCGGGCAGTCAGGCCGGTCAGCCGTCCGATTCTTTCGGGCAGCATGGCGTATCCGACGACAGGAACGGCCGTAGCGGTCCGCTCCCTGGCAGCCTTCCGATCGGCGTTCCTGGTGCGGCGCAGCTGGGTGCGCCAGGGCAGAATGGCGTGGCCGGTACCGGCATGGCTTCCGGCCCGGACAACGTGCCAGCTGGACAGCCTGACAACGGGCTGCCGACCGGCATGCCGCTGGCGGCCAGCGGGCCAGGCGCCGGTGTCTCCCAGAACGGCCTGCCAGGAAACGGTCTCAGGCCGGTAGCGCACGGCGGCCAGCTGCCCGGCGGCTACACCGGCAACGGCCTGCCGGGTTCGGGTGGCCAGGGCGGCGGGCAGCCAGCGGTGCAGCAGCACAGCTCGCGAGCGAACGGCCTGGCAGGAAACGGCATCCAGGGTCCTCAGTACGGTGAAGGCAGCGGTCCTCAGCCGGGGAGCGGCCAGGACGCCAGCGGACTGCAGGCCGGGCTTGGCAGCGGCTCGTCACCGCATGCTGGCATGCAGCCTGGCGGTATGAGCGCAGGCAGTGTGAACCATGCTGGACCTGGACAGTCCCAGCATGGCAATCAGGGACCTGGCGGCCAGGGCCAGGCGGGCTTGCCGCAGAACGGCATGCCGAATCAGGCAATCGGCCAGTTCGGCGGACCGCAGCCGCAAAGCCAGCCCATGCAGGCGCAATCGTTGCCCGGCCAATCCATGCCAGCACAGTCCATACAGGCACCGCCGGCGCGGCCGGCCTCCCCCGGACCGGTTCATGCCCCTGCGCAATCCGGGCTGGCCCCGGCGTCGCCGGGAGCGCACAGTCAGCAGCTACCAGGCCAGCAACTACCCGGACAGGCCCTGCCTGGATCCGGGCACGCTGGTCCGCAGCGCCACGGCAGTAACTCTGGCGTTCCGCTGTCAGCGGGCCAGTCGAACGGACTGGCACCGCTGGAGTCCCAGCGCCCGCTGCTGCCCGAGCGTCAGCTTCCGGCCGGCAACGGAGTGCACTATGCACCGGACGGATCCGCTCCGTATGGCGGCGGGCCGGTGCAGCCGGCCCAGTTCGCCGGACCGCCGAGCTCTGCATACGGCCGCGGTGTTTACGGCGGGCAGCCCGGCGCGCCGTCGCCCGGGCTGTCAGTCGGCGATGCTGTCCAGTCGGCGCACGCCGAGGGCTTTGGCTTCGGCGAGGCCGTGGCTCGAGATGCGCCCGCTCTGTGGCTAGAGGCAGTGCTAGCCCGCAAGCCGCGGATGCCGTCTGACTTGGAGGCGCGCCTGCTGCAAGGCTCGGCGCTGCCCATCGACTCGCTTCTGCACGATGAGGTCAGGCACGCTCTGAGACGGGGATTCTGGGACGCACTCGAACGTTCCCGTCACTAACGGTCTGCGAATGAGCGAGTAATTGTCACGAAGCCATTACTGCGCCCGCTAGTCGGGTCCGGAACTGCTGTTTCCCGGATACCTTGGATTGGTGGCAGCGCTGAGTCGTGAGCAGTTCGACTCAATCGAATTCGACGCTGCTGCGAGTGGTGATCATGTAGCCGCAGCCCGCCAGATGACGTTGCTGGCGATGACCGGCACAGAGACGGTTGCGATGCCGCGTGCTGAGGCGTTCCTTCGCGCGGGCGAGCAGTGGCTGCTGGCGGACGAGCCAGCTGAAGCGGCCGTCGGTTTCCGCCGCGCGATGGCTGATGGTGGTCCGGTTTTCGACGATCCGCGGATACCGCTGGCGAGGGCGCTGTTTCAGCTCGGGCGTCAGTCCGAAGCGCAGGCCCTGATCAGCGAAGTAAAGGCAGAGGGACCCGGCAATCCGCGGACCTGTGACCTAGTCGCCGAGCTGCTGGTCGAACAGGCAGACCTCGCTGGCGCGCTGGACTGGGCGACTACCGGAGTGGAGCTCTGCCTCGCCGGCGCCGGTCACGGGGAGGGGCGCGACGCCGACGAGTCCGAGCTTCGCCTCCTGCTCAGGCTTCGCTATCGCATACGGAACGACCTTGGCCTGCCTGAGGATAGCTACGACGCGATGCTGGACGATGCCTAGGAGGCTGGCTTGCCAGCCGCCTCCGTCGCTCGTTCCGGGCTGACGCGCAGAGCGTCGGAAGTCTCGTCGAGGTCAACGAGTACCCGGTCCCCGTCGGTGATCTCGCCGGCGATGAGCTCGCGGGCCAGCTTGTCACCTATTGCCGACTGGATGAGGCGCCGCAGCGGGCGCGCGCCGTAGACCGGGTCAAATCCGGTTAGCGCCAGCCATTCCTTTGCTGCCGGGGTTACCTCAAGCGTCAGCCGGCGCCCGGAAAGGCGGTTAGCTAGCCGCTGGATCTGCAGCTCCACGATTTCGGTCAGTTCATCTGTGGTCAGGGCGTCGAACACGATCACGTCATCGAGGCGGTTGAGGAACTCGGGCTTGAACGTGGCGCGCACCACGGTCATGACCTTGTCCCTGGTGGCAGAGTCGTCCAGGCTCGGGTCGGCGATGTACTGGGAGCCGAGGTTGGAGGTGAGAATCAGGATCGTGTTGCGGAAGTCCACAGTCCGGCCCTGGCCGTCCGTCAGCCGCCCGTCGTCGAGCACCTGCAGCAGGATGTCGAATACCTCGGGGTGGGCTTTCTCCACCTCATCCAGTAGCACTACGCAGTAGGGCCTGCGCCGGACAGCCTCGGTGAGCTGACCGCCCTCTTCGTAGCCGACGTACCCGGGCGGAGCTCCGACCAGCCTGGCAACCGAGTGGCGCTCGGAGTACTCGCTCATATCGATCCGGATGATCGCCCGCTCGTCGTCAAAAAGGAATTCGGCGAGAGCCTTGGCCAGCTCGGTTTTGCCGACGCCGGTCGGCCCGAGGAACAGGAACGAGCCTGACGGCCGGTCCGGATCGGAAATACCTGCCCTGGACCTCCTGACGGCGTCCGACACTGCCTGCACTGCTGCCGGTTGTCCGACAAGCCGGTGGCCGAGCTCGTCTTCCATGCGGAGCAGCTTGCCGGTCTCACCCTCCATCAGCCGCCCCGCCGGGATGCCAGTCCAGGACGACACCACGTCCGCGACGTCATCCGGGCCGACCTCCTCCTTCACCATCGGCGGGCCATCGTCGCCGACTCCCGCGCGGGCGTCGGCGTCCTCCTCGCCTGCCAGTGCTGATGCCTCAGCGATCTGCCGCTCCAGCTGCGGGATCTCGCCGTACATCAGCCTCGAGGCTGTCTCGAAGTCGGCGTCCCGCTGCGCCCGCTCGGCCTGCCCCGTCAGCTCGTCGAGTTGCTTCTTCAGCTCACCGACCTTATTGAGGCTCGACTTCTCCCGCTCCCAGCGGGCGACCAGCGCGGTCAGCTGCTCCTGCTTGTCGGCAAGGTCAGCGCGCAGCCGCTCCAGCCGCTCGCGGCTGGCCGGGTCGTTCTCCTTGGCCAGCGCCATCTCTTCCATCTTCATCCGGTCGACGCTGCGCTGCAGCTCGTCGATCTCGACCGGACGGGAGTCGATCTCCATCCGCAGGCGCGAGGCGGCCTCGTCGATCAAGTCGATGGCCTTGTCGGGCAGGAAGCGAGCGGTGATGTACCGGTCCGACAGCGTTGCGCCGGCAACCAGCGCGGCGTCAGAAATCTGCACCTGGTGGTGCGCCTCGTACCGGCCCTTCAGCCCGCGGAGGATCGCGATCGTGTCCTCGACCGATGGCTCTCCGATGAGGACCTGCTGGAATCGCCGTTCCAGCGCCGGGTCCTTCTCGATCCGCTGGCGGTACTCATCCAGTGTCGTTGCGCCCACCATCCGCAGCTCGCCGCGGGCGAGCATGGGCTTGAGCATATTGCCCGCGTCCATCGCTCCCTCGGCCGCGCCGGCGCCGACAACAGTGTGCAGCTCATCGATAAAAGTGATGATCTGACCGTCGCTCTGCTTAATCTCGTTCAGGACCGCCTTGAGTCGCTCCTCGAACTCGCCGCGGTACTTGGCGCCCGCAAGCATCGCGCCCAGGTCGAGCGCCACGACGCGCTTGCCGCGCAGCGACTCGGGCACGTCGCCGGCGACAACGCGCTGGGCGAGACCCTCCACGACCGCGGTCTTGCCGACACCAGGCTCGCCGATCAGCACCGGATTGTTCTTGGTGCGCCGCGACAGCACCTGGATCACCCGGCGGATTTCCGCGTCCCGGCCGATGACCGGATCGAGCTTTCCGTCACGCGCGCTCTGGGTCAGGTCGATGCCGTACTTCTCCAGCGCCTGATAAGTCCCTTCGGGATCTTGCGATGTCACCCGCGCGTGCCCGCGGACTTGCTCGAACGCGTCGGTGAGCTGCTTAGGCCCGGCGCCGGCCTCGCGCAGCACTGTGGCTGCCTGCCCGCCGTCAGTGGCAAGTCCCACCAGCAGGTGCTCCGTCGAGACGTACTCGTCCGACATCTCCCGTGCCAGCTTCCCCGCGGTTGCCAGGGCCGCAAGCAGCTGACGCGAAGTCTCTGGCGCGCTTACCGTCGCCCCGGCAGCGCGCGGCAGACGGCTGATCTGCTCGCGCACCTTCTTCAGCACATCGGCCGGGTCCGCGCCGACTGCGCGAAGCAGCGGCGACGCGGTGCCGCCATCCTGCTGGACCAGGGCGGCGAGCAGATGCAGGCCGTCGACCGCCGGATTGCCGGCCGATGCTGCCATTTGCACTGCCTCGGACAGAGCCAGCTGGCTCTTCCTGGTCAGCTTCTCATCCACTGTTGTCTTCTCCTCAGTACATGTAGCCGCTGTTCAATGTGGCGGCGCGGCAACCGCTTGACGAGCCGGATCAGGCCGGGCCCGGGTTACGAGCAGCCTGAGTGTTCCTGGCAGCCTGCGGCGCCATGTCTGCCGTCGCAGCCGCGGGGTGGCCCGGATCGGCGCCGGCTCCGTGAGCTGACTCTGGGTGCGCCGCGCTCACGTGGTGGACCGGGACGAGGGCAGCCCCATCGGCCCGGCTCCGGACAAGTGTCGCTAGCCTGGCCGCGACCGCTCGGGTGGACTCGAGCTCAGCGCGCAGCTGGCCCAGTTCGGCGTGCATTTCCGCGAGCAGTTGCCTGCTCCGCCGCTCGGCCAGCTCTAGTTCCAGGATCCGCTTGATCCCGGACAGGTTGATGCCTTCCTCCTGGGAGAGCCGCTGCACCTCGCGCAGGATCAGGATGTCGCGCAGCGAGTAACGACGGCCCCGGCCCGCCGCCCGGCCTGGTGAGACCAGGCCCAGCCGGTCATAGGCGCGCAGCGTCTGCGGGTGCAGGCCGGATAGCTGAGCGGCTACCGAGATGACGTAGACGGGCGTGTCATCGGTGAGCTCGAACTGGCTAGTCATGTCATCTCCTCCCGGCGCTCGGCGTAGCTAGCCGTTCGCGTATTTCAGCAATTCGGCCCGCGGATCGGGACCCGAGGTCGCGTCGCGGAAGGTCTCAAGCGCGTCCCGCGCCTTGTCGTTCAGATCCTGCGGCACCTGCACGTTCACTGTCACGAGCATGTCGCCGGTTGTGCCGTCCTTGCGCCGGACGCCCTTTCCGCGCACCCGGAAAGTGCGGCCGTTCGGCGTGCCGGCCGGGATCCGCAGGCTGACCGGCATGCCGCCGTGCGACGGCACCTTGATCTCGGCGCCGAGCGCAGCTTCCGTGAAGGTCACCGGGACCGTGATGGTCAGGTTGGAGCCCGAGCGGCTGAACGTCCCGTGCGGGTGCGGCTCGACATGGACGCGAACGTAGAGGTCACCGGGCGGTCCGCCGCGCTCGCCTGGCGCGCCCTTGCCGGCGATCTTGATCCGCTGGCCGTCCGCAACGCCCGCCGGGATCCTGGCCTGGATCGTACGGGTGCTCATCGCCCGTCCGCTGCCGGAGCATTCCTGGCACGGGTCGTCCACGACAAGCCCCCGGCCGCGGCAGGTCTTGCACGGCTCAGAGAAGGCGAAGCTGCCAAGGTTCCGGCTCCCCTGGCCAGTGCCCTCACAGGTCGGACAGACTCTGGGCACGGTCCCCGCCTTGGCGCCGGTCCCCTTGCACACCTTGCACGGCCCTTCGCCGGTGAGCCGGAGCGACACCGTCGCGCCGTCAATCGCGTCGCTGAACGGCAGCGAAGTCTCCGTCTCCACGTCCGCGCCGCGGCGGGGCCTGGCCGAAGTCCCGGTCGTCCCGCCGGACCGGGTCCCGAAGACGCCGCCGAGCAGGTCACCCAGACGGCCACCGGCACTGCCCGATGCATTGCCGAACAAGTCGCCGAGGTCAAAGTTGTAATTACCGCCCGCGGATCCGGATCCTGGCATCCGGGCCCCGCTGCCGAATAGCGAGCGAGCCTCGTCGTACTCCTTGCGCCGCTTGTCGTCCGACAGGACGTTGTAGGCCTCGGAGATCTCCTTGAACCGGGCCTCGGCCTTCGGGTCGCCCTCATTCGCATCCGGATGGTACTTCCGGGCAAGCTTCCGGTAGGACTTCTTGATCTCGTCAGCAGTAGCGCCCTTGGCGACCCCAAGGGTCTTGTAATAGTCCTTCTCCAGGTAATCCTTGGTGCTCAACGGGCCTCTCTCGGGATCTATTTAGATGTCGGAGCCGGACGGCCGGCTTGCGCGGGCTGTCCGGCCCCGAACTCACCGTTCGGCGGTCCCATCACCCGCGCTGGTGTCGTCACCGTCGCTGGCTTCGTCGCCGTCAGCGGCGCCGGGCGCAGCCTCGGCGGTCCCGGCCTGCTCAGGCGCATCGCCGCCAGGCTCGGCCACGGCCACCCGCGCCGGGCGGATGATCCGTTCGCCGACCTTGTAGCCGGGCTGAAGGATCTGGACTGCAGTCGGTTCCGTCACCTCGGCTGAGTAAGAATGCATCAGCGCTTCGTGCAGCGTCGGGTCGAACGGGTCCCCGCTCTCTCCGAAGGGCGTCAGGCCTAGCTTGAACGCGATGCCCTCCAGCGATTCGCCGACTGACTTGAAGCCGCCAGTCAGCTCGCCGTGCTCCCTGGCCCGGCCGATGTCGTCCAGCACCGGTACCAGTTCGTTCAGCACGTTCGCCAGCGCTTGCTCCCGTACGGCCAGCCGGTCGCGCTCAACTCGCTTCCGGTAGTTCGCGTACTCGGCCTGAAGCCGCTGCAAGTCAGCCGTGCGCTCGGACAGCATCGTGACTGCCTTCGCGGCCGAAGCATCCGCGGCTTCCCGCTCCGCGCCGGGCGCCTCTGCGGCCGTGGCCGCGGAACTCGCCGCGCCATCCGCCGTACCAGGGCGGTCATCCGCAGCCCCGCCGGATTCGGCGGCACCGCGCCCGGGAGCTCCGCCCGTCTGCGGGCTTGCCCCCGAACTGGCGCTCATGCCTCCCGGCCTGGACACCGAATGCCTGCCGGGCCTCGGCTGCGTCCCCGCCTGACCCGGCCCGCGCCGCGGGCCGGGCTCGCCGGGATCTCGTACCTCGCCAGTGGCCGGGTCGATCCGCCTGCGATCGCGGATGACCGGGCCCTGGCTCTCCTCGTCGGGCCTCATCAGGCGGCGCCACCCTCCTCACGGGCCGGCTTCTCGTCATCGACGATCTCGGCCTCGACGACGTCGTCGTCCTGGCCGCCGGCCTCGCCGCCTGCTTCGCCGTCCGGCGCGCTGGCAGCTTGCGACTGGGCGTAGATGGCAGTCCCCATCTTCTGGCTCACCTGAGCAGCGTGCTCGCTGGCCGTCTTGATGGCCTCGGTGTCAGTGCCCTCGAGCGCCTTCTTCAGGTCGGCGATCGCGGACTCGACCTCGGACTTGACGTCGCCGGGCACCTTGTCGGCGTTCTCGGAAAGGAACTTCTCCGTGGTGTAGGCCAGGGACTCCGCCCGGTTGCGGACCTCAGCTTCCTCGCGCCGCTGCCGGTCCTCCTCGGCGTACTTCTCCGCGTCGGCCATCATCCGCTCGATGTCGTCCTTGCCGAGCGCAGAGCCACCCGAGATGGTCACGGACTGCTGCTTGCCGGTGCCGAGGTCCTTGGCGGACACGTTCACGATGCCGTTGGCGTCGATGTCGAAGGTGACCTCGATCTGCGGGATACCGCGCGGCGCCGGAGCCAGCCCGGCCAGCTCGAACATGCCGAGCTTCTTGTTGTACGCGGCGATCTCGCGCTCGCCCTGGAACACCTGGATCTGCACCGACGGCTGGTTGTCGTCAGCGGTAGTGAAGATCTCCGATCGCTTGGTCGGGATCGTCGTGTTCCGCTCGATCAGCTTGGTGAAGATGCCGCCCTTGGTCTCGATACCGAGTGACAGCGGCGTGACGTCGAGCAGCAGGACATCCTTGACCTCGCCCTTGAGGACGCCGGCCTGCAGGCACGCGCCAACTGCCACGACCTCGTCAGGGTTGACGCCCTTGTTTGGCTCCTTGCCGCCGGTCAGTTCCTTGACCAGGTCGACGACGGCAGGCATCCGGGTGGAGCCGCCGACGAGCACCACGTGGTCGATCTTGTTCAGCGGGATGCCGGCGTCCTTGATCACCTGCTGGAACGGCGACTTGCACCGGTCGAGCAGATCGGAGGTCATCTTCTGGAACTCGGCCCTGGTCAGCTTGGTGTCCAGGTGCAACGGGCCCTGCTCGGAGTGCGTGATGTACGGCAGGTTGATCTGCGACTCAGAGGAGCTGGACAGCTCGATCTTGGCCTTCTCCGCGGTCTCCCGCAGCCGCTGCAGCGCCATCTTGTCCTTCGACAGGTCGGTGCCGTAGCTGTTCTTGAAGTCCTTGACCAGCCAGTCCACGATCCGCTGGTCCCAGTCGTCGCCACCGAGGTGGTTGTCGCCGCTGGTCGCCTTAACCTCGACGACGCCCTCGCCAACCTCGAGCAGTGAGACGTCGAAGGTACCGCCACCGAGGTCGAAGACCAGGATGGTGGCCTCGTTGTCCTTCTCCAGGTGGTAAGCCAGCGCCGCCGACGTGGGCTCGTTAATAATGCGCAGGACGTTCAGCCCGGCGATCTGGCCGGCTTCCTTGGTGGCCTGCCGCTGCGCGTCGCTGAAGTACGCAGGCACGGTGATGACCGCGTCGGTGATGGTCTCACCCAGGTACGCCTCAGCGTCTCGCTTGAGCTTCTGCAGGATGAAGGCGCTGATCTGCTGCGCCGTGAACTTCTTGCTGTCGATCGACACCGTCCAGTCGGTGCCCATCTGGCGCTTAACCGATCGGATCGTCCGGTCAACGTTGGTCACGGCCTGCCGCTTCGCGACCTCGCCGACGAGTACTTCGCCATTCTTCGCGAAGGCGACCACGGACGGCGTGGTCCGCGAGCCCTCAGCATTGGCGATGACCGAGGGCTCTCCGCCCTCGAGGACGGCGACGACGGAGTTGGTCGTCCCCAGGTCGATGCCTACCGCACGTGCCATGTGTTCTGTCCCTGGTTTCATCTAGTTTCTGAAAGATTGAGTCCCGACCGCTCAAGTTTGCCATGGAGCCATCGGTGCGGCAACTGACTTGAGCCCATCGCGCTCAAGTTTACTTACCACGGTCTTGTGAACTACCCCACCGAGCGGGATATTCCGCGAAACCCCAGAGAGGGGAACGACCGGTTGCCCGCGGCGCCGCCATCGCCAGGACTCGGTGTCCGGCCAGGCTGGTACGGTCGGCCGGGGCCGCCGCCGCGGCACCTGTGCGGCAGTCACCCGGCTATTTCAACGCCTGGCTGGCGGGCTAAGTTCGCGGCCGCCCAGATAACGGCTGCCGCTGCGTTCGCGACCGCTTAATGTTGCCTTCGAGAAAGGCACGCAGGGGGACGGATGCTGCAGCATGACGCCAGTTCGGACGCATCTACCGCATACTGGCCGGGCATCCGGGCGCGCCTGCGGCCAGCGGCATCGTCCAGCCGCCGCGGGCGGCTAGTCGCGCTCAGTGTGGAAGACCGCGCGGCGCTCGGCATCTGGGCCGCGGCGCACCTCGCGCTGCTGGTAATGGCCTGGGCATCGGCGTGGGCATTCCGCAGCGCGCGTGCGCATGCCCCGCTGACCGGATCTTTCGAGCACTGGGACGCCTACCTGCTCAGAAACATCGCCGCGTACGGGTACTTCGGTCAGCACTCGATTCCGAACAACGCCGCGTTCTTCCCTGGCTACCCGGCGGTGCTGAGTGTGGCCCATCTGATCGTCCGCAACTGGACGCTGGCCGAGCTCGCAGTACCCGCGATAGCCGGCTGCTTCGCCGTCGTGTCGCTGGCCCGGCTGGGCGGCGGGCGACGGGCAACGCTCTACCTTGTCACTGCACCCGCTGCGATCTTCCTGATGGTCGGCTATTCCGAAGCGTTGTTCCTGGCACTGGCCGCGCCTGCGTGGCACGCCGCGATCCGCGGCCGGTGGTGGCGGGCAGCGCTGCTGGCGGGCCTGGCTGGCCTGGTCCGCCCGGATGCGCTGTTCCTGATCCCGGCGCTGGCCATGATGGCGCTCACGGGCAGTTCCCGGCGCGATCAGCTTTCCGGTCCTGCCAGCAAGCTTGATGCAGACAGTCTGCTTGACGCAGACAGCCAGCGTGCTGACGGCGGGCCGCGCGTGGCGGTCCGGCTCCGGCTGGCGGACGCGGTCGTGGCATGCACCGGCCTGGCCGGACCAGCGGCATACGAGGTCTACCTTCGCGTGCACACCGGCAACTGGATGGCGTGGTCGAACGCTTTGCAGAGCGGCTGGGACCTGCATATGAACACGCCTGCTCAGGCGCTCAGGACTACCTGGTGGGCTGCGTTCCGCCACCCGTTCAGCGCGAGCACGGCTTTCGAATTCCAGCTGGAGCTGGGCGTGATGGCCGTGATCCTGGTGGCCGCGACGGCCTTCGCAGCTACCAGGCGCTGGCCGGAGGCGGTCTACTGCGGGCTGGCCGTCGTCGCGCTCGGCACGTCGACCTGGTATCAGACCGCCCCGCGAACACTGCTCGTGCTTATCCCGGTCTGGATCGCGCTAGCCAGGCTGAGTGAGCGGTGGCCGGGTATCCGGTACACCTACCTGGCCGTCAGCGCTCCCATTGCCGTCGTGCTCGGAATGCTGTATTTGTCCGGCAGGTGGGCTGGCTGAGCCTCTCACTGCGCTGGCTGAGCGCGCGCAGTTAGCCGCCGCAAACCACCCCGGAACACAATGGCATCCGGCGCGCCGGCTAGAACCCCGCCGCCTGGATCATCGGCGCCCGCTGACCGCACCACGTCTCGTCCGGGGCGCAGAGCCTCCCAGGCAACCAGGCCGGACAGCAGCAAGACGGTGCCGAAGCGCGCCAGCACCGCGGTGAAGTACAGCCCGCTGCTGAGCGCGTCAGGGAAGTGATTGCCTTCGACAACGGTGATGAGATAGGCCCAGATAGCGTAGAAATACCCGATTTCGGCAACCTGCCAGATCAGGTAGCCAGCGATCTTGGGCCGTGCGAGCACAACGAGCGGAACGAGCCATACCACGTACTGCGGCGACCAGACCTTGTTGGTTAGCAGGAACGCGGCGGTCGTGAGGAAGATCAGTTGCGCCAGGCGCGGCCGCCGGGGCGCTGCCAGGGCCAGGAGCCCAATCGCGCCGCATGCGATCGCGAATGCGCCGCCCGACATCAGGTTGAGCGCAGAGACCGAGGAGGTGCCGATGCCTGGCCAGTGCATGTTCTGGAAGAAGAAGTAGACGGACCCCCAGTCGGCGCCGCGCTCGCTGCTGAACACGTAGAACGTTTCCCAGCCGCGCGGCGCGACGATGGCTACCGGCAGGTTTACCGCTAGCCAGGCTACGGCTGCTGAGCTAACTGTCACCCAGAACGTCCGCATTCGCCCGGCCCGCAGGCAGAGCAGGAACAGCGGCCACAACACGACAATCGGGTAAAACTTCGTTGCCACCGCCAGGCCGAGCAGCACTCCCGCCAAGACCGGGCGGCGCGCGGCCCACGCGGCAAGAGCCATCATCATCAGGCCCATCGCGATGAGGTCCCAGTTGATGAAAGCCGACAGGATCAGGGCGGGGGAGAACGCAGCGAGCAGGGCAGTCCACCGCATCGACGGCCCGGCGCAGTAGGCCGTGGCAAGCACTCCGGCTATCAGGAACACGGCCAGCACGGCCACGGTGACGTCGAAGAACTGCAGGCCCCTGGTGTACGGGTTCGCGATGGACCTGACCGCCCACGCCGCGCCCTGCATCACGGCGCCAATGATCACCGGATACTCGACGTGGTGGTCGAGGTAGGGGACCTTGCCAGAGCTCAGTCCCTCGCCGAAGTACAGCGGATAGATGTCGGTGTAGCAGTGTGCCTGATACTGCGCGACACCGAAGTTCCAGGCGCCGGTCCGGCAAGCCTGCTTGGCCCCGAACGCGATGCCATCTGCCAGGAGGCTGGCGAGCACGAGGACAATGGCCGAGCCGCCGAGCGCCGCCCAGCGGCCCGGACTAGCGCCGGACAGGCGCGGACCGGACGACCGCGCGGAAGCCGGCCGGGAAGACGCTCCCTGCATGGCCTGCTCGTCCATGATCTCCGCTCGCTCCGCGATTGCCCCTGATTACTCAGTGTGAACTAGGCTCAGCCTATGGATCGATGGCCGGGCCGACGGGCACCGGCGGATGCGCCGACGCGCGAATCAGGTTAGCCGCTGCTGCTCCGGTCTCAGACAGTTTGGCTGATACCCGCAGGCAGTCGACACGGCTACTCACTGTCGGCCACGTGGCCGGCGGCAGCTACCGGGCCGCCGCCGCGCTGGGTTGCCGCCCGCGGTCGCCACGTGGTCAGTTCGGGCGCTCTGAGCATAGGTGCCCGAGTCCGTGGGCGTTACGCTGTCACCCACTGCAAAACCTGGAGGTTGCCTTGGCGCTGCGGATCATCATCGGACTGGCCTTGACAGTCGTCGCGGCCGCGATCGCCGGGCGCCGCCTCTTCTGGCTGTTCCGGCTGGGCCGCACCGGGCAGCCGGCGCCGGAGCGGATCGAGGCGCTGCGCGAGCACCCGACACGCCAGACGCAGACGCAGGTGACGGAGGTAATAGGGCAGCGGAAGCTGCTCAAGTGGTCGGTACCTGGGCTGGCGCACGCGTTCACCTTCTGGGGCTTCATCGTCCTTGCGCTCACGATCATCGAGGCATACGGAGCCCTGTTCAGCAAGCATTTCGCGATCGTTCTGATTGGCACCTGGGCCTGGGTCGGATTTATCGAGGACCTGTTCGCCGTCGCCGTCCTAGCCGGAATCATCACCTTTGCCATCATCAGGCTTACCGCGGACCCGAAGCGCGAAGGGCGCAAATCCCGCTTCGCCGGGTCGCACACCGGCGCCGCCTGGCTCGTGCTGCTCGGCATCTTCCTGGTAGTCGCGACCTTGCTGATCTACCGGGGCGCGCAGATCAACACCGGTGACTTCCCGTACCCGAGTGGCGCGTTCGCGTCCCAGATAGT
Organism: Streptosporangiaceae bacterium; assembly: GCA_036488155.1. Lineage (GTDB taxonomy): Bacteria > Actinomycetota > Actinomycetes > Streptosporangiales > Streptosporangiaceae > JAJYUU01. Next base: position 24,552 of record DASXIA010000004.1, read on the forward strand.
GGGGCACTGGCTGCACCCGCTCGGCGCGGCTAACAAGGGCATCGAGACCACGTTCATCCTGCTCCAGCTCGCCGTCATCCTGGTTTTCGGCGTGTTTGTCACCTATTCCAAGCACCTGCATATCGCGATCGCCCCGGTCAACGTCCTGTTCTCGCGGCGGCCGAACGGCCTCGGCCCGCTGGAGCCAATGCGCTCGAATGGCAAGGTGCTGGATTTCGAGGAGGCTGACCCGGACGAGGACGTGTTCGGAATCGGCAAGATCGAGGATCTGAGCTGGAAGGGCATGCTGGACCTGGCCACCTGCACCGAATGCGGGCGGTGTCAGTCGCAATGCCCGGCCTGGGCTACCGGCAAGCCGCTGTCCCCGAAGATGATCATCCTGGAGCTGCGCGACCACGCCTTCGCCAAGGCGCCGTACTTGCTGGCCGGCTCCGACGAGGCCCGCGAGGCGCTTCCCGACGCCGTCAAAGCCGAGGCCGCTCGCCCGATCATCGGCGACGAGGAATCCCACGGCGTCATCCACCCGGACGAGCTGTGGTCCTGCACTAACTGCGGTGCGTGTGTCGAGGAGTGCCCGGTCGACATCGAGCACCTTGACCACATCACCGGGATGCGCCGGTACCAGGTGCTGGTGGAATCAGCGTTCCCGGTCGAAGCCGGCACAATGCTGCGGAACTTGGAGAACAAGGGCGACCCGTGGGGGATGGGCGGGAACAAGCGGACCGACTGGATCGCCGAACTGGACTTCGAGGTGCCCGTCGTCGACGGCCCGATCGGCGATGAGGTGGAGTACCTGTTCTGGGTAGGCTGCGCCGGCGCGCTGGAGGACCGGGCGAAGAAGACAACTAAGGCGATCGCGCAGCTGCTGCATACCGCCGGAGTTAACTTCGCCGTGCTCGGCCCCGCGGAGACCTGCACTGGCGACCCGGCACGGCGGATCGGCAACGAGTTCGTCTTCAGCATGCTGGCCCAGCAGAACATCGAGACGCTGAACGAGGCCGGCGTCCGCAAGATCGTCGCCAGCTGCCCGCACTGTTTCAACACGATCGCTCGCGAGTACCCGCAGCTGGGCGGCAACTACGAGGTGATCCATCACACCCAGCTCCTCGCGCAACTGGTGGCCGACGGCAAGATCAAGCCGGTGACTCCGATCGAGGAGAAGGTCACCTACCACGATCCGTGCTTCCTCGGCCGGCATAACCGGGTGTTCACGCCACCGCGGGAGATCATGGAGCAAGTGCCAGGCATACAGGCACAGGAAATGCACCGGTGCAAAGAGCGCGGATTCTGCTGCGGCGCCGGCGGTGCGCGGATGTGGATGGAAGAGCGGATCGGCAAGCGGATCAATATCGAGCGCATCGACGAGGCACTCGGCACAGATCCGGACACGATCTCCACGGGTTGCCCGTACTGCCTGGTGATGCTCGGCGATGCGGTCGCGGCCAAGAAGAGCTCCGGTGAGGCCAAGGAGACGCTCGAGGTCGTGGACGTGGCTCAGCTACTGGCCCGCTCCGTGGCTGCGCCAGCCCCGGTCGGGCCGGCCGGCTCCGCAGCCGGAGCCGAAGACCAGGCGTGAGTGGACTCGCGACGGGCTGAGTCGTTCAGCGACGGCGTCTTCGCCGTCGCGATCACCGTATTGGTTTTCAGTCTGCTGACAGTCGCCGACAAGACCGCGCCGCCCGCGACGCTAACCGTGGTTTCACACCAGGGTCACCTTGGGCTCGGCCACTACTGGCCGGCTTACCTGGCCTACGTGGTCAGCTTCCTGACCATCGGGATCATGTGGCTTAACCACCACACGATGCTGGCGCAGGTCAGCAATGTCGACCGGCCAGTGCTAGTGCTGAACCTGTTCTTGCTGATGGGTGTCGTCGCAATCCCCTTCCCGACTGCGCTGGTGGCTGACCACCTGACTGGCAGCGCGGGCGCGTCCGGCCAGGCCAGGGTGGCGGCAGTTACCTACGGCCTGGTGATGATCGCGATCTCGATCGCGTATGCGTCGATGTGGATCTACCTGGCTGCGCACCAGCAGGTACTTGGCGCCCGGCGGCGGATACACCGGCCGCGGCTGTCCACGTTCAGGTTCACTATCGGGAACGCGGGCTACCTAGCCGGAACGCTCATCGCCCTCGTCGCTCCGGTAGTTGCGCTGATCATCTTCGGCCTGCTGGCCGTCTATTACATGGTTGAGCACTTGCCGTCGCTGCCGGTCGAGGATGGCGACCTGACGGAACCCGCGGCGGTCACGGAACAATCCTGACTGGCAGCCAGACCCGGACCTTGGTGCCCTGGCCGAGGCGCGACTCCAGGGTCGCCCGACCGCCGTGCGCGTTTGCGATGGCCTGCACGATCGACAAACCGAGGCCGCTGCCGCTGGTTCGCTCTGGCCGGCCGGAGCCGCCGGGAGCGCGGTGCTGTCCACCGCGGGCTCCGGTCCCGTTGCGCCCGGCGCTGCCCGCTGTACCGCCGTTGACTGGTCCGCCTCGCGGGGCACCGTTCGCCGCCGCTCCGTTTACTGCCACCGCATCGAGGCCGGCTCCGAAAAGCGAGGCACCGTTAACGCCGCTGGCCCCGTCGCCGCTCGCCCCGTTAGCGCTCGCCCCGTTAGCGCTCGCCCCGTTACCACTTGCCCCGTTGACTGCGGCCTGACGAGCAGCCGCGCCGTGCACGCCGCCCCCGCGCCAGAGTGCGGCGGCACGGCCTGGCAGAGCGCCGGCCCGGACGGCTGCGTTCCGGCCCTGATCTTGGTTGTCCCCGGCCGCGTCGGCGGCGTCGGCAGTTGAGGGCCGGTCGGTTGCCCGGTGGAACCGGTCGAAAGCCCGGATCGCATCCTGCGTGGACATGCCGGGACCGGCGTCCGCTACTTCGATGAGGACGCCGCCGGTAATCGCGCCGAGCCGCACCGCGACAGGCGTCGTTTCCGGAGTATGCGCACGCACATTGCCGAGCAGGTTCGCGAGCACCTGCCGGATCCGCGGTTCGTCAACGACCGCGACCAGCCGTGACGGCGCCTCTGCGTGGACCGGCCGCCCGGGCTCAACCGCGATCGCGTCGGCCACTGCGTCCCTGACCACGCCCGCAAGGTCAGTCTCCGTGAGGTCGAGTGAGGACGTGCGGTCGAGCCGGGCGAGTTCGAGAAGCTCGGCTACGAGCGTGCTCATCCGCTCGGCTTCCTGCTCGATCCTGCGCATCGCGTTCGGCAGCTGATCGGGTCCGAGCGCACCCTGGCGGTAGAGCTCGGCGTAACCGCGGATCGTGGTGAGGGGCGTGCGAAGCTCGTGCGAGGCGTCAGCGGCGAATTCGCGAACCTTCTGCTCGGACCGCAGCCGGGAGCTGAAGGCCTGCTGTATCCGGTCCAGCATCGTGTTGATGGAGGAGCCGAGCCGGCCAACTTCGGTCTGGTCGTCGGCTTCTGGCATCCGGGCCGTCAGGTCGCCTCGCGAGGTGATCTCGTTGGCGGTCCTGGTCATCTCGTCCAGCGGGATCAGGCCGCGGCCGATCAGCCACTCACCAGCCAGTGCCAGCAGGGCGATCAAGGCGGTACCGGTAATCAGCTCGGCGATGATGAACCCGCGCACCGCGGCGGGTCCGTTCGTTACCTGCTCGCCGACGAAGAGAACCGCGGCGACGGTATGTGTCGTTGCGCCGTCCCGCCTGGCGACCACGACGCGGGTGGCCACAAGCATCTTCTGCAGCACGATCGGCTTGCAGCTGGCATGGGTGAGGTTAGGGAAGTGCCCGCAGCCGCCGGCGTAGAGGAGCTGCCGGGCGCCGTCGGGGCTGCCCGCCTCGGCAAGTCTCTGCGCCTGCGCTAGGTCGGAGCTGGCCAGCTGCGCCGTGATCACCGCGGTGAGCCGATTAGTGAGCGCTCCCGTGCTGACCGGATTGACGGCAAGACGCGTCGTCCCGAACGGGACCTCGACGACGGCGAGGCCCGGGTAGGTCGGGTTAGCCGCCGACTCCGGGTGCTGCGCTAGATAAGTGGCAGCGAAGGTGAGGTGCGCGCTGCTCGCGGCCATCTGGGTGTCCACGCGCCGGGCCAGCAGGTAGGTACTGACCGTGCCCATCACGAGCAGCAGCACGGTGGTGACGCCGATGAGCATCACCAGCATGCGGGCCCGCAGCGACAACCTCCGGGTGCGGCTCATCGACCGGGGCCTGTCATCTGCGGGTTCCTGTCATGTACGGCGACGCTCTGGCTAGTGTGCTGCGTCAGCGGCCGCGGCGCAGTCGCTAAGACGTGCCGCTGCCGCGCTGTTCCTGCCGGTCTGGCCTGAGGCTGTAGCCGACGCCGCGCTGGGTGTGGATGAGCGGCGGCCCGAGGGGGTCGAGCTTGCGGCGCAGGTAGCTGACGTACGTCTCGACGATCTGGGATTCGCCGGAGTAGTCCCAGCCCCAGACGCTTTCGAGCAACTGCGCTCTGGTCAGCACCCGGCCCTGGTGGCGCATCAGGTAGGCCAGCAGCCGGAACTCGGTTGGCGACAACTCGACCGGAACCCCGGCCCGGTGCACGGTCCAGCGCTCCTCGTCCAGCTCAAGGTCTGCCACCCGCAGTGGCCCGGTTGTCCGGCCTGGCTGATCAGTGTCGGTGATTCGGGAGGTTCGCCTGAGTACCGCGCGCACCCGGGCTACCAGGGCCTCGACTGAGAACGGCTTGGTGACGTAGTCGTCGCCGCCGATCACCAGGCCGGTGACCGTGTCAGATGAGGTGTCGCGGGCCGTCAGGAAGATGACCGGTACCTCGTTGCCGCTCGCGCGCAGCCGCCTGCACACCTCGAAGCCGTCTATGTCCGGCATCATGACGTCGAGAACGATGAGGTCCGGCCTGGTCGCGTCGGCCTGCCGGAGCGCTTCCCTGCCGCTGGCGGCCGTCGTCACGGCGCAACCGTGGAACTTCAGCGCAACCTGCACAAGCTCACGGATGTTCGGCTCGTCATCCACGACAAGCACCTGGGGAATGCGGTCGTTCTCTGTCATGACGTCCTCGGCATCACGCCTGGCTCGATGTGAAGCTGCCGCGACCGCGGTCTGCCTCGCGAACTCCGGCTTCACGAGGTTACCGGGAAAATCCGGGCAGCCCGGTGATTCCGGTCATCTCGGTGGCTGCGTTGGCTGCCTTGGCCGTTGCGTCGGCTGCCCCGGCTGGAGGGCCTTGGTCGCGCGGCCGCCGCTACCTGCCGGTTATCCGGCGGCGCCGATGCGGATCAGCCGTGCGTCCCTGGCTCCGCTGACCACCGGGCCGCCGACGAATACCCGGTCTCCGGCCGCAAGCTTCGCCTGCGCAGTGTCCCGGCCCGCGGCACGGACAGTGGTGCTGGCGGTCAGGCCCCAGGTCCACGTTGTGCCGTCCGGCGCCTTGACAGTGACCGCCGAGCCGGTCGCTGACTCGACGGTGCCGCGCTCAAACGCGATGGTCTTCGGGCTGCTGGTCTTGCCCTTGAACGTCACTTGGCCGTGTTCTCCGCCGACGAGCGCGAGCCGCAGCAGCGGCTCAGTGCACAGTGCGCGCAGGCGGATAGCTGCGGCCGGATGACCGGAGGCGCGGAGCCCGGCCACGATCTTCGCGCACCTGACGGCGGCTAGTGACGATGCGCCAACTGCAGCCGGCGAGCCCGCCGACGCCGATGTGCCCGCCGACGCCGACGTGCCGGTCGACGCCGACGTGCCGGTCGACGCCGACGTGCCGGCCGCCGCGGAAGCGCCGCCGGTGAGCGCGATGCCAATCGCCGCGCCGCTGCCTAGCAGAACCGCGCTAGCCGCGATGGTGGTGGCGATTCGCCTGCTCCGGCCTGAGCGGCGCGCAGCGGCGAGTGCCGCGCCTTGGCCGGTCGGGCCGGGGTTGGGGTTGTCCATGAGTGCCAGCCTGACTGCTGATCATGGGTAACGGAGCGGCCGAACCTGGGAGCTTCCCGGGAACTGCCGGCAAGGACCTTCAGGGGGAACGGGCAGTTACATGCGCTCGGGTACCGGAATGCCCAGTAGCCGGAGGCCGGTGTCCAGGACCCGGAGACTAAGCGCGCTCAGTGCGAGCCTGCTCTGCCTGATCTCGCCCTCGGCCGTGAGCACAGGACACTGCTCGTAGAAGGTGGTGAAGGCGCTTGCCGCGTCGAATAGGAAGCCTGCCAGCTTGTGCGGCTCGGCGGCTGCGGCTGCGTCGTTGACCGCGCGGCCAAGGCCCAGCAGTCGCAGCGCCAGCGCGCGCTCGGCGCTGGTGCCCGCCACGATGGGACCGGTAGCGTCGTCCGGATTAAGCCCGGCCCTGGCGAAGATCGACCTGATGCGGGCGGCAGCGTACTGCAGGTACGGGCCGGTGTTTCCGGTCAGCGCGAGTAGCCGGTCGAAGTCCAGCACATAGCTGGAATCCCTGGCAACGGACAGGTCGCCGTACTTCAGCGCGCCGATCCCGACGGCCTCGGCGATCTGGCCGCGCTGCACCGGGTCGGGGTAGCGGTCGGCGATCACGGCGGCTGCCCGGTCGACGGCCTCGTCCATCAGGTCTGCGAGCTTGACTTGCTCGCCGGACCTGGTCCGGAGCCGCTGGCCGCCGGGTCCGGTCATCAGCCCGATCACGGCATGCTCGGCCGTGGCAGGCGGTACCAGCCAGCCGGCCTGCCGGGCCAGCTCAAAGATCATTTGCAGGTGCTGGCTCTGCTCGGATCCGACGACGTAGATGATCCGGGTAACGCCGAGTTCGGTCAGCCGGTACCTGATCGCGGCCGCGTCGGTGCTGTCGTAGCCGTAGCCGCCGTCGCTCTTGCGCAGCATCAGCGGCACCGGCTTGCCGTCCCTCCCGGTGAATCCGGGCGGGAACGCACACAGCGCTCCCTCGCTCATCACCGCCAGGCCGCGGCGCTCAAGCTCGTCGCAGACGTCGCCGAGCATCGAGTTGTAGAAGCTCTCTGGCGCCATGTCCGCGCTGGTCAGCGTGATGTTCAGCCGGGCGTAGATCTTCCGCAGGTATTCCATCGAGTCGTCGACGAGAATCTGCCAGAGCCGGATGGTGTCCGGCTCGCCGGCCTGCAACTGCACGACCCGTTTGCGGGCCCGGTCCGCGAAGGCCGGATCGCTGTCGAACTTGGCCCGTGCCGCCTGGTAGAACGCGGTGATCTCGCCCGATGCAAGCTGGTCGTAGGTCGCCTGCTCGCCGATCTCCAGCGCGTGCTCGATCATCATGCCGAACTGGGTGCCCCAGTCGCCCAGGTGGGCGGCGCGGATCACGTCGTGGCCGAGGTACTCCAGCACGCGCGCGATCGCGTCGCCGACCGACGTCGCCCGCAGGTGACCGGCGTGCAGTTCCTTCGCCACGTTCGGACCTGAGTAGTCGACCACGACCCGCTGTCTGGCCTTTGCTATCGCCACACCGAGCCTCGGGTCGGCGAGCTGCTCGGTGGACCGCGCAGCGATCCATTCATCGGCAAGTGTGATGTTGATGAAGCCCGGGCCGCTGATTTCGGCCTCTGCCACGGCCGGCGCAGCGTTCAGCCTGGCCGCCACCGGCTCGCCTATCTCCCGCGGGCTGCGGCCTAGCCGCTTGGCCGAAGACATGGCGACATTGGATTGAAAGTCCGCAAATCCGGACGGCCGGATGAGCGGATCGGCAGCCGCATACTCAGCGCCGAACTCGTCCGCCAGTGCTTGCTGCACGAGCGCGCCGAGTGCCGCCTCCGGATCTGTCATCTCACTAGCCTACCGGCCCGTCTAGTGATTATTCGGGCGGCCGTTCCCGTGCCATCGCGGTTGACGCGGCCAGGGTTGTCGCGGCCGGAGTTGACGCTGCCCGGCTAGCGCCCAGCAGGCCACGATCAGGGCCGGCGAAGGAAGTGTCCGCCACGGCTCGGCCCGAGCCTCTCTCTGATGCGCTCGGTAATGTGGCGCTCTGTCAGCTCCCAGGCCAGTCTGCATGCCGCAGCAGCACCACGGGCGGTCACCGCTCCGTGCGCGATCACGATCGTGGCCTCCAGCCCAAGCAGCGCGGCCCCACCGTAGGTTTCGGAGTCGAATCGTTCGGACAACTGGCGGAGTACCTTGTGCTGGAACAGCGCGCCGAGCCGCGTTGCCGCTGAGCTCCTGATCGCCGCGCTGAACTGTGCTGCCGAGTAACTTGCAGTGCCCTCCAGGGTCTTAAGTGCCACGTTGCCGGTAAAGCCATCGGTGACGATCACGTCGACCTTGCCCGCCAGCAGGTCGCTGCCTTCTACATTGCCGGCGAAGCTGATCGGTATACCGCCGTGCGCGGGCTCGCTGCCCAGCAGCTCGTAACCACGCCGGGAGAGTTTGTTCCCCTTGCCAGGCTCCGCGCCGATGGTTAGCAGCCCTACCCGTGGCTCGGCTATACCGTAGGCGATCTCGGCATAAGCCACCCCGAGTTGGGCAAACTGGACGAGCATCTCGGGCTTCGGGTCGGCGATGGCGCCTGCATCGATCAGCACTGTCGGGCGCGGCCGGGTTGGCAATGCGACTGCCAGGGCTGGTCGGCTGACGCCCGGTAGCGGGCGCAGTCGTATCTGCGCCGTCGCGACAATGGCTGCCGTTGAGCCCGCCGACATGACGGCCCCCGCCTGGCCGCGGCGGGCTAGCTGGCAGGCCACCGCGATGCTCGACCGGGGTCGGCGCCAGCTCGCCAATGCACCCTCGCTCATGGCGATGGATTCCTCGGCTGCTTCGATGTAGACGTTCGGTGCTGCCCGGGCCTTAGCTAGCAGGGGCCGGATGAGGCCCGGCCGTCCCGTCAGGGCGATACGGATTCCGAGATCGCGGCCCGCCGCTACGGCCCCGGCCACGATCTCTTCCGGCGCATGATCGCCGCCCATGGCATCGACGGCAATCATCCGGGGTGGTGCAGGCAGCTGGACTTGCGCGAGCTCAGCGTCGGCCTGCTCCCCGGCGGCCCCCCGCAGGCTGCCGTTTCGGATGCGGGCGTTCCCTTGTACGCGGCCGTTTGCTTGCGCGCTGTCGTCCGGCTGCGCACTGGCGGCAGAGGTCTCCGCCGGCCGATTCAGCGCGCCACCCCCGCGTGGTCCTGCATGCCGCCTAGCTTCTCACTGCACGGGCAATTGTCGCGCCCGCCTCGCACAAGAGCAGGTCAGCAAGTATTGTGCTAACCGCTCGCCGCAGATGGTGCGTTTCGGGCTAACGTCTCGGGGTAGACCAGCATCCCCGCGTGGGACCCGTGGGGAAAGAGGCAGCGATGGGAAAGTTGATGGGCTGACAGGCAACCCTGAGCGGCTGCTGAGCGTTTCTTAATCGTTACTTCTTTAGCTGGCATGACGGTACTGTCGCAGCCGCCCATCGCGTCTGAGGTGGCGGGACCGGGCACAACGAGTAACAACACGCCGTACGGGTGGCATGACACGGGGAGATCATGCGAACAGCCAGGGCGCTGCGGTCAGTGGCGGCCGGAGGGAGTTGCATGAGCGTTCAGGAGATTTTGCCAGTTGTGCCCGCTCAGGGGCGCAGATTTCACGCGTACAGCGCCAAGCACCTGGATCAGCTGACGGCCAGGGCGGGGCTTAGCGACAGCGAGCGGCTGGCCGTCCGGGCTGTCGCGACTGTCCTGCCCTTCCGAACCAATGATTATGTCCTCGAGTCGCTAATCGATTGGTCAGCAGCGTCGGAGGATCCGATGTACCGGCTGGTCTTCCCTCAGGCCGACATGCTGCCGCCAGAGGACGTCGCGCCAATCGCCGGCATGCTGGAACGCGGCGCGCCTAATCACGAGATTCAGGCAGCGGCGCATGCCGTCCGGATGCGCTTGAACCCGCATCCGGCTGGTCAGCTTGCCCTCAATACGCCTGCTCTGGAGGAGGAGCCACTGCCGGGCGTGCAGCATAAATACCCGGAAACTGTCCTGATTTTTCCTAAACAGGGTCAGACGTGCCACGCCTACTGCACGTATTGCTTCCGCTGGGCCCAGTTCGTCGGCGAGCCTGACCTGAAAATCGCGACCGACGATATGACGCGCGTGACCGCGTACCTGCGGTCCCACCCGCAGGTAACTAGCGTCCTCATCACCGGCGGTGATCCGATGATCATGGGTGCCGCGGTGCTGCGCAGGTACGTAGAGCCGTTGCTCGGGCCCGGCCTCGAGCACCTTGAGTCCATCCGGATCGGCACGAAGTCGCTTTCCTACTGGCCGCAGCGTTTCGTGACTGACCCGGACGCCGATGACACGCTCCGGCTGTTCGAGGAAGTGGGTGCAGCCGGGAAGGCACTGGCCCTGATGGCCCACTTCTCACACCCGCGTGAGCTGGAGCCCGCTCTCGTGGCCAGTGCAGTCGGACGGATCCGCTCGACCGGCGCTGTCATCCGCACTCAGGCTCCGCTGATAAGGAGCATCAACGATGACGCCGCCTGCTGGTCGCGGATGTGGCGCGCGCAGCTAAGGCTTGGCATGGTGCCCTACTACATGTTCGTCGAGCGGGACACCGGGCCGCAGGGCTACTTCGCTGTCCCGCTGGCGCGTGCAGCCGACATCTACCGCGACGCTTACAGCACCGTATCCGGGCTATGCCGGACGGTCCGCGGCCCTTCGATGTCGGCCACTCCGGGCAAGGTGTGTGTCGACGGCGTAGTCGAGATTGCCGGCCAGAAGGTCTTCGCGCTGCACATGATTCAGTCACGTGACCCTTCACAGGTCGGGCGGCCTTTCTTCGCCGAGTACGACCCCGATGCGGTCTGGCTGACGGATCTGCGGCCAGCGTTCGCGGACCGCTTCCCGTTCGAGACTTGTCCGGCCGGCTCCATGCCAGGTGGCGACCGGAGTGCCGAACTGCTCGCGGCCCGCTGACCAGCGAACGGGTCTGGCGGTCGTCGCCAAGGGTCACCGGCCGGTCCTCGACTCGGGCAGCCCGATTAGCGCGCCTTGCTCTTCCGCGTGCGCCACATATCACGGTTGCGGTACGCCTATATATGGATGAAACGGTCATCTGAGCGTACCGCAGCCGTGCAATGTCAGA
>DASXIA010000084.1:0-72479 GCA_036488155.1 Streptosporangiaceae bacterium
CGCCTCACGCTCCTCGCTCGCAAGCTCGCTGCGGGGCTCCGGGCGGGTTTCCAGGTGTGCTCGGCCCCGATTGGGCCTGCGCTGTTATGGCTGTGCGACCGACCCACGGAAACAGTGATACCCCCAAGAGCGAAGTCGGCCGGCCAGGCAGTGCCCAGAACAGGTGATCGGCAAGACAGTAGCCGACTACTGGCGATAGGTTCCTGACAGTGACTCCCTGCTTCCTGGGCTCAGGAAGGGGATTAACGAGGGGACTCCGGAACAGTGCCGAGTACCAGCGACGGTTTGGCATGATCAACGAATCGCCAGGTCAGGCGTACACAGCCGGAAATGCCCGGACACTGCCGGACGATCTTTTCCTGAATGGCATGCAGAAGGTCAGGGGTTCGAATCCCCTTAGCTCCACGTGATCTTGGCAGGCTGCCTTGCGGCCTGCTCGTCGACGCCCTCCCGGCAGGGCCAACCGGCTTCCACCCCTTTATCGACATGGTGGTTCGGCTGGGCAAACTCCCTGCGGTCACGATCTCAGCGATCCGCGGCCGCACCCGCGGCGGCGGCAGCGAGTTCGTGCTCGCCAGCGACATCCGCTTCGCCAGTCGCGAGCGGGCCGTGCTCGGCCAGTTTGAAGTCGGCTTCGGCGGTCCTCCTGCCGGCGGCGCGGCGTCTCGGCTGCCGCGCCTGGTCGGACGGGGCCGGGCGCTCGAGATCATGCTTGGGGGCGAGGACTTCGATGGCGAGCTTGCCGAGCGGTACGGGTACGTCAACCGCGCCATCCCAGACGACGAGTTCGAAGTCTTCGTCGACCGCTTCGCCCGCCGCGTCGCGACGTTCGACCGTCAGGCCCTGGCCGACATCAAGCACTTCGTCGACAACATCTCCCTCCCGCCCGATGCGGAATTCCCCCCATACATGGAGGCATTCTGGCACGACGCGGCGTGCCCAGGGCCGCAGGCGCGAGTCGGCAAACTGTTCGAGCTCGGCCTGCAACAACACTCCGACGTCGAGCGACGTCTCGGCGAGTATGTGGGACAGGTCGCCGCCACCGATCTCTCGCCAGCGCCCACCACCCCGTAGGGCAGTTCGTTCAGGCCGTAGGCGGGACGCCCGACGAACTCGGTCAACGATGCAGCCAGGCGAGCGGGATCACGGGCTAGCCATTCGCTGAGGAACTGCAGCATCTCCGAGGGCTCGGCTGCGTCGGTGGCGTTCAGTTCTATCTCCGGCACTGAAGTCAGTGTCCTTCCCGGGCCCCGTCGGCCGGCGAGCGCTGGGTGGCGCGTTGGCTTTATAGCGGTGGACTTCGCTGATGGTGGTGCGGGGCACGACGACGGCGGTCTCGCCGTCGATGATCACCTGAAAGCGGTTGTTCTCGCAGATAACGGTGGCGGTCTTGCCCAGGTGGATCATCCCGGCGTGGATCTTCTGGCGGGCGACCATGAGCGATCCGCGGCAGGACACCCGCCGTTGCAGGGTGACGGGTCCGCCCGGTTGCGGTGGCAGGGGCGACTGATCCCTGGTTGAGCCAACGACGCGAGGGTAGCCATGCCAAATAGAGGTACGGGGGCGGAGCGGATACGCCCAATGTGGATCACATCGCACTATTCGGCGCAGTAGCAGCTAAGCCGAGCCGCACATGGCCTGCATCGCAAGGGATATCCGGCGGCAGAGTGCATCAAGAGGGTGTTCGACCGGCCCGCCATCGACCGGCTACCCGGCTAAGGTGCTCGACCCCACCGCCGTGAGGAGACGCCATGCCGCTGTGGAACGTGTACCACCCTGCCGGCGCTTACACCGAGGAGGAGAAGCGGGACTTCGCCGACCGCGTCACCAGCCTCTACGCGACCCGTGGGCTGCCACGCTTCTACGTGGTGACCCTGTTCCACGAGGTGGACCGGGGCTCGTTCTACGTCGGAGGCGAGCCGGTCGACGATCGCGTCCGTGTCGCCATCGACCACATCGCCCACCGTTACGCTGATCCGGCGAGCATGGACTCAGCCCGGCAACGGATCGGTGCTGTGATCCAGCCGTTCGCGACCAGTAAGGGCCTGCGCTGGGAGTTCCACGTCGATGAGACACCGCGCGACCTGTGGATGATCGATGGGCTGGCACCACCGCCCAGCGGTTCGGAGGCCGAACAACTGTGGGTGAAGGAGAACCGGGCGATCCCGTACTGATGGCGTCCCAGCCGACCGACAAGTCGTGGTAGGCGAGACCAAGAGGTGATCTATCCGCCTCTCCAGGCCTCCTGGGACGCTGCGACCAAACGCGCGCCGACACGGGCTGACGCCGCCGGTAAGTCGTTGCCGCCTGGCCGTCCGTCCGGCGCAGGCTCAGCGAGAACGCCCACATTGTGCTCAAGCAGCCGCCACCGGGTGCCCCGCCGTGTCAGCACTGACCAGTGGCAGTTGCCGAACGGCCCGAGCACCCGCGGCTGCGACGGAACGCCCAGCAGCCGCGCGATCGCAAGCCCGAGCGCGGCGCCATGCCCGACAGCGACCGCGAGCGATCCGCCGGACATTCCGTCCGCGATTCGCTCCAGCGCCGCGGACGCGCGGTCTGCCACCGCCAGTGCCGACTCGCCGTCCGGCGGCGTCCAGGTCGCCCGCTCGACCGGATAGCGTTCGGCGATCTCGCGCTCGGTGAGACCCTCCCAAGAGCCGCCGCAACGCTCTCGCAGGTCCTTCTCCAGGTGCACCGGCAGGCCGGTCAGCCGCGCGAGCGCGTCGGCCGTGGCCGAGGCCCGGCTCAGGTCCGAGGAAAAGATCGCGGACGGCTGCAACGCGGCCAGGTAAGGGGCAGCCTGCACAGCCTGCGCACGGCCTACCTCATTGAGCGGGATGTCACTCTGCCCCTGGAACCGGCGCTCGGCGTTATATGCCGTCAGCCCGTGCCGCCACACGACGAGCGTAACCAGATCTTTCTGGTCGCCGCTTGACCCCCAACTGGGCGCGCCAGCAGCGTCCTCTGTCGCGGTCAAGCCTTAGCCCCGATCGGCCTGACGACTGCCGTTCTGGCCTGCCGCCCCGACCGGCTCGGGCAGCGGAATGACCGGGCAGTCCTTCCAGAGCCGCTCAAGCGAGTAGTAGACGCGCTCCTCAGCGTGCTGAACGTGGATGACGATGTCGATGTAGTCCAGCAGCACCCAGCGCGCTTCCCGCTCCCCCTCACGCCGGGCCGGCCTGGCGCCGGCCTTGCGCAGCCGCTCCTCGATCTCGTCGACGATCGCGCGGACCTGGCGGTCGTTGGCGGCTGAACAGAGCAGGAATGCGTCAGTGATCACGAGCTGCTCGCTGACGTCGTAGGCAATAATGTCTGAGGCGAGCTTGTCAGCCGCGGCTGCGGCCGCGATCTCCACGAGCTCGACGGCCCTGTCGGTGGCAGTCACGTGTGCTGGCAGTCCTCCTTGGCTCGCCCTTGCCCCCACGATTCACGCCCGGCAACTTCCGGGACTCAGGCTAAGACCAAGACTATCCGGGACCACCGACATCCTGGGAGGCCGCGGCCGCGGTGTTTCATCGGTTTTAACCGGTTAACACCGGGAACGAGCACGCTTTTTTCGCACCCACCGTCCAGTTCGCGGCCGACCCGGGCTAGCCGCCGCGGCTTCCAGCCAGCCAGCAGGAAACCGCCCAGGACACCGCTACCAGGGCAAAAGCCGCGAGCACCGGCACCCCGGCGGGCCACGGCGCGGACTGAATGGTGGCACCGCTGCCGTGCAACGCTGCATTAGCCGGAGAGATGCTGGACACCCACGCCACCACGACTGCGGCGATCGTGCTCAGCAGCGCAGCCGCCTGGTGCCTGATGACCGGCGCGTTGAACAGGGTCCCGACGGCGGAACCGACGAGCGCGCAGATCAGCGCCTTGCCGAGGCCGGCGACGAACGGGGCGAGCAGCGCCGTCTGATGCCCGCTGGTCACCAGCTCATAGCAAGCCCCGGCCACGCCCAGGACCGCGCCGCCGGCCAATGCGGTGACCAGCGTCGCGAACTGAGCCCGCGCCGGGCCGGTGGCGGCGGCCACACATGCGCGGGCCGCGGCAGGTTCGGCGGTCAGCATCGACCTGGTCAGGATGGCCACGATCGGGACCAGGATCCCTGCACTCCAGTCCAGGCCGTCGGCCAGGCTTTCCGCACGCAGGTGCGCGGACACCGCCTGCGTGCCTGAGCCAACCCCGCCCACCGAGATCAGCACTACGTACAAGATCAGCGGGAGGATCCACCGGTGTGACCTGAACAGGTTCGCGGCCTGGTACCGAAGCAGGGCGATCATGGGCCTGCCCCGGCGTTCCCGGCTGGACCTGCCTGATCCTGCTCCGGACGGTCCCGCCCTGAGCTGGCCCGCCCCTCACTGCCGGGTTGCGGACCTCCGCGCCGCTGCCCGCCCGGCTCCGGGCTGCGAGCCGCGGGCCAGACCCTGGTTACGTGAACGCCGTCCCAGCTCAGCAGCTCCCGCAGGACCGCGTCCGAGCTCGTCTGCCGCACAGTCACCGTGGCCAGCCCTGGTGCCGAGGGCTGGTCGTCGTCGGCGCTGGGCTCGCTGCGAACCCCGAGCACGCCGTCGACATCCGCGAGCCGGGACAGCGAGCCGGTCTCGAGACCTGACAGCTCGATGATCACAGTCGGCCGGGCCGGCGATTCGCCGGGCCGACCGCCGCCGGCGACCGCCGTAATCGTCCCGCCGGCCAGTCGCCATCGTTCATCCACCAGGTCGGCTAGCCGGGCGGGATCGTGATCCACGTAAAGCACGGTCCCGCCCGACGCCAGCCGCTCAGCGACAGCAGCATCGAGCGCTCCGCGCGCCGCCTGATCGAGCCCGGTCCACGCCTCGTCCAGCACCAGCAGCCCTGGCCCCGACACCAGGGCTTGTGCGATGGCGACCTTCTGGCACATCCCTTTGGACAATGTCCGCAGCGGCGCTCGCGCGTACTCCGTCGCGCCGAGCCGCTCGAGCCATTCATCGACCGCCCCGGTCAAATCCGTCCCGGAGAGCCCATGGATCCGGGCCATGTGCTGCAGGTACTCGCGCGCGCCGAAGCCAACGGCACCCGGAAACCGCTCCGGCACGTAACCCGTGTGCGGCCGTCCGGTGACCCTGCCAGCCGACGGTGTCGACACCCCGGCCATCATCTTCAGCAGGGTGGATTTGCCGCTGCCGTTCGGGCCTTCAAGCCTGATGAGCCTCCCGGCGGCAACTTCCTGGCTGACGTCGCGGACGATCCACGGCTGCCGCAGCCCGTACCGCTTGCCCACCGCTTCTAGCCGCACTGCGACCCCTCAGCCCGATCAGCGCCCGCAGCAACGGGGTGCATCCCGTTGTCAGCGAGCCTAGCTCTCCGACAACGGGCTGTCTTTCTGGTAAAGGTTCCGCTTGGCGATGTACTGCACGATGCCCTCCGGAACGAGGTACCAGATCGGATGGCCGGCTCGCACCCGCTCCCGGCACTCGGTCGATGAGATCGCCAGCGCCGGGATCTCCACCAGGCTGACCCGCTCGTCCGGCAGGTCCGACATTGACAGCCGGTGGCCAGGCCGGGTGCAGCCGACGAAGTGCGCCAGCGCGAACAACTCGCGCGCGTCGCGCCAGGAGATCATCTTCGCCAGTGCGTCCGCGCCGGTGATGAAGAAGAACTCTGCGTCCGGCCCGCGCTCCGCGCGCAAGTCGCGCAGGGTATCGATGGTGTAGGTCTCCCCCGGCCGGTCGATGTCGACGCGGCTGACCGAGAACCGCGGGTTGGACGCCGTCGCGATCACGGTCATCAGGTAGCGGTCTTCGGCCGGCGATACCTTCCGGTCGCCCTTTTGCCATGGCTGGCCAGTCGGCACGAAGATGACCTCGTCCAGGCTGAAGAAGTGCCCGACTTCGCTTGCCGCGACCAGGTGACCATGGTGAATGGGGTCGAACGTGCCGCCCATGATGCCGATCCGCTTGCCGGTGCCCAGCGAGCGGGATGCGCCGGGCTGATCAAGCTGGCCTCGCTGGCCATCATTCATTGCTCGTCGGGGGCACGGTCCTGTCCTGGCCGGTCGCCCCATTCCCTTTCTTTACCTACCTGCGGTTATACCGCATGCGGCGTACCGATGATCTTCCCGGGCAGGGCCGGAACCCCGGCATTCACACCGGATAGGTGATCCCGGTGAGTTGCTCAGACTCCACCCACAGACGCCGCTGCGCCTCCCTGTTGTGCGAGCGGACACTGGAGGCGACGACTACCGGGTACCCGGTGAGCTGGAAATGACCGTCGGGGCCGTAGTAGGTGCCGCCGATGGCTTCCGGGTCGGTCGCGGCGCGCAGCGTGGGCAGCGCGCCCATCCTGCCGTCCTGGACCCACCACGAGTTCAGAAATCCGAACTGAGGGCTCATTGCCCGCTGTGACACGCTGGACAGGTGGCGTGTCAGGTCGGTGCGAGCGGTGCCGGGATGCGCGGCCAGCGCGATTGTCTGCGCTCTCGCGGCGGCAAGCCGGCGCTGCAGTTCATAGGTAAACATCAGGTTGGCCAGCTTGGACCGCCCGTACGCGGCGAGCTTCTGATAATGCCTGGCGGACTGTAGATCGGCGAAGTTCATGCGCCCGGCGCGGTGCCCGTTGCTGCTCACGGTGACAACCCGCGATCCGGGCGCGGCCAGCAGTGAGTTCAACAGCAGCCCGGTCAGCGCGAAATGGCCGAGGTGGTTAGTGCCGAACTGCAGCTCGAAGCCGTCCTTAGTGAGGGAGTAGGGCGGCATCATCACGCCGGCGTTGTTGATCAATAGGTCCAGCTTCGGGAACCTAGCCGTCAGATCAGCGGCAGCCGTCCGGACCGACTGCAGCGAGGCTAGGTCAAGCTCGGCAGTCTCCACCGCGGCAGACGGCCGCGACGCCCGGATCACCTCTGCGGCCGCGGACGTCTTGGCCTGATCCCGTCCGGCCAGGACCACCATCGCCCCGTGCTGAGCGAGCACCCGGGCGGTCTCCAGCCCGAGGCCCGAGGTCGCGCCCGTAACGACCGCGATCCGTCCGCTCTGGTCACCTGCGTCCGCCGCTGTCCAGTGCCCGGTGCCGCTGCGCTGCGTCATCTCGGTTCCTCTCTCGTCGCGAACACCACATGCCCAGCAGATCACGGTGAATTCAGTCGGCCCGCAATTGCCGTCTTGATCGGTTTAGTTAGCGGGTAGATATCAGACCAAATTCCGGCTACCGGTGCCACCCTGTCCCGCCAGGCCGCCGGTCCGCGTTTGCTTGGGGGTTGGGTGAGCTACTCGGCTAGTTATGCCACGGCGACCAGGGACCAGACAAGGACTCTTTTCAGTCACGTCATGTGGCTGGTCGCGCTCACGGCCGGCTGTTTCGCGCTGGGCTGTTACGCCGGGCGGGACCTGTCGGCCGGCTGGTCAATTGTCTGGTTCATCGCAGGTTTCGGTTGCCTGATTGCGCTGAACTTTGCCCGCCGTGCCTCCGGCGCAGCCAGCGTGACGCTACTGCTGCTCATGGGCCTCCTGCTCGGCCTCGGTATGGGCCCGGTCGTCGCCTATTACACGGTTACTAGCCCGCAAGCGGTCTGGCAGGCTGCCGGAGCGACAGCGCTGTTCATGGCGGGCTTCGGGGCCTACGGTTACGCGACCAGGCGCGATTTGTCGATGGTCGGCCGGATCTCGTTCTTCGCCCTCGTCGGGCTGATCATCTTCGCCATCATCCTGATCTTCGCGAAGATCCCGAACGGCGACCTGATCTACGCGATCCTCGGCCTGGTCGTCTTTGCCGGCCTGACCATGTTCGACTTCCAGCGACTGCGACAGTCACAGGGCATCGCGTCGGCACCACTGATGGCCGCGTCGATCTTCCTTGACGCGCTGAACGTGTTCCTGTTCTTCGTGCGCATCTTCTCCGGCCGCGACTAGCGCTCAACAAACAGGGTCAGCTCGAGCGTCGACCCACACCCTAGCGACCCTTTGTCGGTAGGAATTCGACGGTTGAGCTGAGTTTCAAGCTGCGGCTGGCAGCCTGGCGGCGGCGAGGCGTTCGTTGATGTGGTGTTCGATCTGGCTGAGCGCGGCGGCGATGACGGGTGGGGCTTGTGGCTGGCCGGCGGCGAACAGGGGCGTGAGGATGCGGTCGTGGACTTTGGTGTAGAAGATCGCGAAGGCGAGCCCGTCGGGGGTGAGGTCGTAGGTGTTGGCGTGGGGGCGGCGGGTGATTAACCCGTTGCGGCGCAGCCGGGCGAGGTCGTAGCTGGCCTGGGTCATGCCGTAGGGGGCGCCGAGCAGTCCGGTCATCAGGGCGCGCAGGCTCCTGTTGGTGATGCCGGTGACGGCGCACGCGGTGACGGACAGGGCGCCGGCCAGGGCCTGGACCCGAGAGTCGCCAAAGCGCATGGCTGTAGCTCTCCGCCCGTCGGTGTCCACCGACGGGTGCGCGATCCGCTCAAAGACTGGATTCGCAAGGACGCAGGCCTGGCCGGCACGTTCAGTGTGCAGCAGCCGGGCGTTGATCGCACGTGCCCGGGCTTGCAGTTCATCGAGGTTATGCAGGCGGCGCTGGCAGCGTAGGTCGCCCGGTGCGTTGATGACGGTCTCGATTCTGAGGGCGCGGCCGTCTTTGAGGTATTGCTTGATGCGGGAATGCTTGTAGAAGGTGTTGACGGTGACCTGGGTGCCGCGGGTGATCACCTTGGTTTTGAAGTCGGTGACGGTGTCGGCGCGGATCCGGCGGTCGAAGATGATCTCGAGGGTGTCGGGGCGGCCGAGGTCGAGGTTGTCGGTGACCAGGGCGTCGAAGAAGCCGCGGGCGTAGCGGTGCTGGGTGAACACGATGGTGCGGGAGACCTCGACCTGGGCCATCGACAATTCCCACCACCAGCCGGCGTCCCGGTCGGCCGGGGTTAACGGCAGCGGGAGCCGGTGCAGCCACCGCTGGAAGAACACCTCGATGGTGCCGGGCTGCAGGCTGTCGCAGATCCGCTGCAGCAGCGCGGGATCGTCGCAGGCGGCGAACCCGTTGGACAGCTCGGTGAACCCCAGGCCCAGCTTGCGGGCCTGCTGCTTGGCCCACTCATGGCCGTTGACCCAGACCTTGATCGGCCAGGGGCAGTAGGTGCAGACCTTGATGAACGCGGGGCCGAAGCCCGCGTCCCACAGGTAGAAGTAATAGACGGTGACCCGGCGGTCTTGCTTGTCGTAGGAGAACTGCGGCGACCGGGACGGGTCGGTGTCACGTTTGCGGGCGATGAACACCCGCTGGGTCTCCTGCGCGACCCCGATCGCGGCGACCTGCGACCGCCCGGTGCGGGCCGCGGCGTCCAGGTACGGCTGCATTACCGCGATGTTGCGGTCGGAACCTTTCAGCGCCACCACCGGGATGTGATTGGCCTCCGCGAAGGAGGCCACCCCGCGGCGGAAGGCGTCCCCGATCTGCTGCAGGCACGCCCCGGAGGGGATCGGGAACCCGCGATGCTTCAGGAACTGCACCAGCTGACCGCCGACCTGCAACCGGTCAAGATAACCACGCAGATACAGACGGTCTAAGCACTCAAGGTCCAGCCTCACGTGCCCGTCCAGCACATCATTCACTGTGACCGGCACCACCCGCTTGAACCGCGACGCCATGACAAGCCTCCCGTACCTGGCCTACGCACGGATGATGCGCCCACCTGCACGAACAAGCCAGCACAAGCCACCAGCCTCGGCGGTATCAGGCGGAGCCTTCCTGGTCGTTAGGTGACTTATGGCGGTGGATTTGCCCGTTATGTGGTCACCCAACAACTAGGGAGTGGCGACCATCGAGGGCGCTTAGCTGAGACCTGGCACGGGCGGGTCGCCACCAGGCCGCCAGCGCGCGACGCGGACGGCCTTGCCGACCTCCGTACGCGGCACTGACCCAGGCGGCATCAGCCGGACGGCTACCGATAGCCCGAGCGCGTCCTTCAGCCTCGACTCCAGCAGGCTGACGTCCGGGTTCGGCCCGGACGAGCCCGTTCCTGCCTCGCAGAGGGCGATCAGGCGATGCTGCGGCGAGCGCTCGTCCACCACGAGCAGGTAATCGGGCGACAGCGCGCCGTTGCCGAGCAGGACACGCTCGACCTCGCTGGGGTACACGTTGACGCCGCGGATCACAAGCATGTCGTCTTTGCGGCCGGTGATCTTGCTCATTTTCACCAGGGTTCGCCCGCACGGACACGTGCCCCGCCGCAGCGAGGCGATGTCGCCGGTCCTGTACCGCAGCAGCGGGAGAGCCTGCTTGGTCAGCGTCGTAAAAGTCAGCTCGCCGGGCAGGCCGTCCGGCACCGGCAGGCCAGTGACCGGGTCGACTGCCTCGACCAGAAAGTGGTCCTCGTTCACGTGTAGCCCGTCGGCTGCGACGATGCATTCGGCGGCCACTCCTGGCCCGATGATCTCGGACAGGCCGTAGATGTCCAGCGCGCGGATCCCGAGCAATTCCTCCAGCCGCAGCCGCAGCTCTTCGGTCCATGGCTCGGCGCCGAAGATGCCTGCCTTCAGCGAAAGCCCGTGGCCCGGCCCGGCGCCGGCCTCGGCCAGCGCCTCACCAAGCCGGATCGCATACGACGGCGTGCAGGTGAGGATGTCTGGCTTCAGGTCCCTGATCAGCGTGACCTGCCGCGGGGTCATCCCGCCAGAGACCGGAACGACGGTGGCGCCCAACTCGATGGCCCCCTGGTGGATGCCAAGTCCGCCGGTGAACAGGCCGTAGCCGTACGCGTTGTGCACCAGGCTCTCCGACGTCGCGCCCGCTGCCGCGAGCGCGCGCGCGCACATCCGTGCCCAGAGCTTCAGGTCATCGCGGGTGTAGGCGACAAGTGTCGGCCGGCCGCCAGTGCCGCTCGAACCGTGCACCGCGACGACTTCCTCGCGCGGTACAGCGAGGAGCCCGAACGGGTAGGCATCCCACAGATCGGTCTTGCCGGTCGCCGGGAGCCTGGACAGCGTCGCAAGGTTCACGTCGGCCCCTGCTGCCACGCCAGCTTCCTTCAGCCGCCTGCCCTGGACGCCGCCGAGTGCGAGCAAGCGGTCGACGAGTGCCCGCAGCCGCTCCAGCTGGAGGCCGGTGAGCTGCTCCGCAGGCATCGACTCTGCGTCCGGCTCGAACATCGCCGGCGAATCCGCTACGGACATGTGACCCAACCTCTCAGGTACTGCGCCTACGATGCTGCTATGAGCACTGTGCCTGACCGCTCCCGGATCCGTCTGCCGGGTATTAGCTCTCGTGCTTACGAGCACCCCGCCGATCGGTCAGCGCTCGTGGCGCTGCGCAAGCTGACCGGTTTCGACACCATACTGAAAAACCTGGCCGGGCTGTTCAACGACCGGGCCCTGCGGCTGATGTTCCTGGCCAGCGCAGTGCGGGCATCCCAGGAGCAGTTCCCTGACCTTTACCAGGCGATGCTGGACGGCTGCTACATCCTCGACCTGCCGCGCGTACCGGAGCTGTACATCTCCCAGGACCCGCAAGTCAACGCGATGGCGCTCGGCTTGGACAAGCCGTTCATCGTGCTGAACAGCGCCATCGTCGAGCTGATGGACCCGGAGGAGATCCGGTTCGTCATCGGCCACGAGCTTGGCCACGTGCTGTCTGGCCACACTGTCTACAACACGATGCTGCGCAACCTCATCTTGCTGGTGCAGCGGCTGGCGCTGGTGCCGTTCGCCTGGATCGGCCTGAAGGCCGTCGTCTTGGGGCTGGAAGAGTGGCACCGTAAGGCCGAGATGTCCAGCGACCGAGCCGGCCTGCTGGCAACCCAGGACGTGGACGCGGCTCGCCGGTCCCTGATGAAGCTGGCCGGCGGCCGCCGCCTGGCCGAGTTCAGCAGCGATGAGTTCCACCGCCAGGCCCGCGAGTACGACGCGGTCCCGGACGTGCGGGAGAGCCTGCTGAAGCTGCTGCAACTGCAGGGGCAGACGCACCCGTTCGCGGTCGTCCGGTTCGCTGCACTGGACCGCTGGGCCACCGAGGGCGAGTACCGGGACATTCTGGCCGGGAACTACCCGCGCCGAGATGATGACTCTGACGCCTCCGTCGGTGACGAGTTCCGCGCCGCGGCGAAGTCCTACCAGGACTCCTGGAACCGCAGCGCTGATCCGCTGATCGGCGCGGTGCGCGGCGTTGCGAACGGCGCGGCCGACATGGGGTCAAAGCTGTTCAACCGGATGGCCGGCAACGACCGGCGCGACGACGACTGAGGCGCTTTTTCATGATCCGGGAGCATTATGCATGCATAAGTCTCCCGGATCATGGCTAATGGTTCTTCAGCCGATTCCGGCCGGGCTCAGCGCCGGGCTCAGGCGCCGGAGGACGTCTGGCAGCCGGCCGGGGTGCACGACGCCGACCCGCTGAGTCGCCCTCGTCAGCGCGACATACAGGTCATTGAGGCCGCGCGGCGACTCGGCGAGCAACAGCGCCGGGTCAGCGATCAGCACGCAGTCGAACTCCAGCCCCTTGGCCTGCTTCACTGTCAGGACCACGACAGGGCTGGTCAGGTCGGGATCCGCGCCGATAGCCGTGCCCGGCAGCGCTGCGCTGACAGCTTCGCCCAGCTGATCGGCGCGCGAGGCCGGCACGATCACGGCGAGCTTGCCGTCACCTGCCTGCTCAGCCAGCCGAGCCGCGGCCTGTGCGACCGCCGCATCGAGCTCGCCAGGCTCTGCCTGCAGATGCCACGGCTGGTAGCCAGAATCGCGCACTGAGCGTGGCGGCTGCAACGCCGGATCGATCTCAGCCAGCACGTCGGCAGCGATTGCCATTACCTCGGCAGGTGTCCGGTAGTTGACTGTTAGCGGCGCTAGCTGCCAGCGGTCCCCCAGATACGGCTCCAGCGCCTCGTTCCATGACGGGAGGCCGGCCAGGTCGCCGGTCTGGGCAACGTCCCCGACGATGGTCAGCGACCTGGCCGGGCAGCGCCGCATCAGAGTCCGCCATGCCATTGGCGACAGCTCCTGGGCCTCGTCCACGATGACATGCCCGAACGCCCAGGTCCGGTCAATCGCCGCCCGCTCTGCCGCGGTCAGGTACTGCTCCTCTTCGTACCGGGCAGCCAGCCGGCTGGCGTCGACGAGATCGGCGCCCATCAGGAGTTCGGGGTCGTCCTCGTCATCCCGCCCGATGATGTCGAGGACGCCCTGGGCGTAGGCCTCCTCCCGGCGCCGCCGCCTTGCCTGCGCCGCCCTGGCTGCCTGGTCGTCCTCGCCGAGCAGTTCGGCAGCCTCGTCCAGGAGCGGAACGTCGGCGGGCGTCCACGAGGCACCGGCCTCCCGGTGCAGCGCATCCCGGTCCGCCTTGGACATCCGCGGCGCCGCCGACGCCAGCCTGGCCGGGTCAGTCAGCAGGTCACCGACTAGCTGCTGCGGGGTCAGCGTTGGCCAGAGCTCGGCAATGGCTGCCCGCACGGCGGGATCGGCGCGAAGTTCCCTGCGCAGGTCGTCCACGTCCTGATGATCCATCAGGGCATCGCCGGTCTTCACGTCGGTCCCGATCCGCGTGGCCAGCTGCCGGGTGAGCGCGTTGATGATCTCCCTGGCAAAGACAGACCGCGCCTGGTTGTGCGGCCGGCGGGAGCGCCTGGCCCGGTCTCGTGCATTGGATATCGCCCGCGGAGTCAGTCGCAGCCGGCCGGCGCTTGCACCGATCTCGGGCGCGGCATCCTCCCGCCCCGCCGCGGTGACCAGGCGGATGCTGGCCACGTCGGCCTTGATCTCAAGCGGCTCGGCCGGTACATGCTGGCGGTCCCTGACAGCGGTGGCGATCACTCTGGCCATCGCGATCCTGCCCTTGATCGCGGCCACTTCGGCGGGCTCGGCCGCTGTCGCGCTGATGCCGGGAAACAGGTCGCCGATAGTGGACAGCAGCACGCTCGTCTCGCCTAGCGAGGGCAGCACCTGACCGATGTAGCGCAAGAACGTGGCATTCGGCCCGACCACCAGCACGCCACGCTTCTCCAGCTGGCGCCGGTAGGTGTACAGCAGGTAGGCGGCCCGGTGCAAGGCGACGGCAGTCTTGCCCGTGCCGGGGCCGCCCTGTACGACCAGCGCGCCGGGCATCGGCGCCCTGATGATGACGTCCTGCTCGCCCTGGATGGTCTCGACGATGTCGGTCATCGAGCCGGTCCGGCTGCGGGTCAGCGCAGCGAGCAGCGCGGTCTCCCCGGTCAGGCCTTCGTGCCGGGACGGGTCGGCCGCGGCTAGGTCAAGCACCTCGTCGTCCAGGTTGGCGAGTTTCCGTCCGCTGGTCTTGATGTGCCTGCGTACCCGGACGTCTCCCGGCGAGGCAGCTGTCGCCAGGTAGAACGGCCGGGCCGCATCGGCGCGCCAGTCCATCAGCAACTGCTCGTAGTCGTCAGTGTCAGAGTGAATCCCGAGCCGCCCGATGTAGCGCAGTTCCCCGTCGGCGAACTCAAGCCGGCCGAAGCACAGCCCGTTCTCGGCAGCGTCGAACTGGGCCAGCTGCCGGCGGTACATGGCATTGAACATTTCGCGCTCCACCCTGGCCTGATGCGTGCCGCCGGTCTGCCGCAGCACTCCGGCTAGCCGCCGGTCGGCGCGCTCCCGCAGGTCATCCAGCCGCGAGTAGAGCAGGGAAATGTATTGTTGTTCGCGATCCAGTTCCGCGTTTGACAACCATGCTCCTTATTGTTTAAAATGGCTAAGGTAACTTGTATTGCCGCATGGCCTTTTCTCTCGTACGCGCTATAAGAACGTAGCGCGTATTTTTATTTCCAGCACTGCCAGAGATCCGGATACTGGTGCGCCGACAGCCAGCAGGCGACCCTCGAGCTGGTTCGCAGGAAATTAACCGAGACGGTGCTAGCTGAGACGGGCGTCGGTTCCGCGCGGCCCGAGCGTGGCCCCCTCGGCCGCGACGCCGGGATCCCAGTCGAAAACAACCGAATTGTCCTCCTCGCCGACCAGTACTTCAGCCCCCGGTGTCGCTCCCGCGTCGGCAAGCGCCACCTCGATGCCGAGCTTCGCCAGCCTGTCGGCCAGGTAGCCGACTGCCTCGTCGTTGGAGAAGTCGGTCTGCAGGATCCACCGGCGCGGCTTGTCCCCGATGACCCGGAAACTGTTCTCGCCGGTGGCAACGAGTTCGAAATCCGGTCCGGCCACAGGCTCCGGCCGGAGCACCAGCCTGGTCGGCTCGGGAGGCGGCGCGGCCGCGCGTGCAGCGGCGATCACCGAAGCCATGGTGAACGCGAGCTCACGCAGTCCCTCGGTGGAAGCCGCCGATACCCGGTGGACGGTCAGGCCGCGAGCCTCAAGCTCTGGCTCCACCAGGTCAGCGAGTTCCCTGGCGGCCGGGATATCGATCTTGTTGAGCGCGACCATCCGCGGCTTATCCGCCATCCGCGCGCCGGCGAGGTCCTCGTAGGCGGCCAGTTCAGCCTCAAGCGCATCCAGGTCACTGAGCGGATCCCGGCCCGGCTCCTCAGTCGCGCAGTCCAGCACGTGCACCAGGACCGTGCACCGCTCAATATGCCGGAGGAAATCAAGCCCTAGACCCTTGCCGGTGCTGGCACCCGGAATCAGGCCCGGTACGTCGGCGACCACAAACTGGACGTCCCCGGCCTCGACCACGCCGAGGTTCGGTGTCAGCGTGGTGAACGGGTAGTTCGCGATCTTCGGCCGGGCTGCCGACATGGCAGAGATAAGTGACGATTTGCCGGCATTCGGGAAGCCGACCAGTCCAGCGTCCGCGACAGTCTTCAGCTCGAACACCAGCTGCAGCTCAGGCCCGGGCTCGCCGCGCAGCGCGAAGCCGGGTGCCTTCCGCTTGGTTGAGGCCAGCGCCGCGTTGCCGAGGCCGCCGCGGCCGCCGGTCGCTGCCACGTACCGGGTCCCGGCACCGGTCAGGTCGGCCAGTTCCACGCCGTCTGCGGTCTTGACCACGGTCCCGTCCGGCACCTTGACGACCAGGTCGTCGCCGTCGGCGCCGTTGCGGTTGGCGCCGAGGCCTGGCTTGCCGTTACCGGCGCGGCGCACCGGCCGCCGGTGAAAGTCCAGCAACGTCGCGGTACTGGGATCCACCTCAATGATCACGTCGCCGCCTCGGCCCCCATTGCCGCCGTTGGGCCCGCCGAGCGGCTTGAACTTCTCCCGGTGGACAGAGGCGCAGCCGTTACCGCCATGACCAGCCTGTACCCGGACCTCGGCATGATCGGCGAATTCCGCCACTGGAAACCCCTCCCGCGAAAACAAGAGGGCGGACCTGTCCGGTCCGCCCTCCCAAAGCTGTACTGCCCCAAAAAAGCTGCCCTACCCGAATCGGGCGAACAATCGCGCTTGCTTGCGGCCGCCAGCGACGATTGTGGCGCTAGTTCGCGGCTGTCGCCCCAGCCCCGACCGGCAGTACGCTCACAGCCCGGCGGCCGCGCCGCCGACCGAACTCGACCTTGCCGTCAACCAGGGCGAACAGGGTGTCATCGCCGCCGCGGCCGACTCCGATGCCGGGGTGGAAGTGGGTGCCGTGCTGACGCACGATGATCTCGCCGGCGCCCACGACCTGACCGCCGAACCGCTTCACGCCGAGCCGTTGCGCGTTGGAGTCCCGCCCGTTCCGGCTGGACGACGCGCCCTTCTTGTGTGCCATCTCGGCTCAGCCCTTCTTGCTCGAACCGGCGCCGACCTTGGCGGCACCGATGCCGGTAACGCGGACCTGGGTGTACTTCTGCCGGTGGCCCAGGCGGCGGCGGTAACCGGTCTTGTTCTTGTAGTGGATCATGTTGATCTTGGGGCCTGCTGCGGCGCCCACGATCTCGGCGGTGACCTGATAACCGCCAAGTTCCGCGGGGTCGCTGATGACCTTGCCGTCATTGACGACCAGCAAGGCAGGCAGCGTGATGCTCTCCCCGACCTCACCAGACAGCTTGTCGATGGTCAGGACGTCGTCAACGGACGCCTTCTCCTGCCTGCCACCGCAGCGCACGATCGCGTACACCGAGAGTTCTCTCCTCTTTGTGCCAGCCCGCGCGAGATTCCAAGGCGGAGGCGAGCTTGCCTGACATTGCGCTGTCGAGCCATTGGGCCTTGTGGCCACCCGAGCCTGTCACATGCGCCGACCAAGCAGCATATCAGACCAGGGGGCTAGTCAGCCGTCCGCCGACTCCGCGTCCGGGCCAGCACCCTGCACAGTGCTGGCGCCATGGCTGACTGCCCGGCTGGGATCTGACCCGGAGCGCTCTTGCCAGTCAGGCTCGGCATGCACATCCCCGCCGCCTGATGCCGCGCCGCCCGGCTCGCTGACGCCAGCACCGGGAACCAGGGCTGCGTTCGCCTCAGTCTCATGCGCACCGGCCTCATCTGCGCTGGTCTCTTGCGCGCCGACGTCGCCAGCCGCAGTGTCTTGCTGGCCGGTCACCGCTGCCGCAGCGGCTGTTCCGCCCGTCACCGCACCATCAGTCACCGCACCGTCAGGCATGGTGCTGCGGTGCGCAGAGCCGTCCGAAGCAGAGTCCGCTGCCGGCACGCTGTCGACCACAAGTGGTTCTGGCGGTCCCGCGGGCCTGGCCGCGCGAGAGCGTTGGCCGCGGCTTCTGCCTGTCCCGCTCGCCACGATGGCCGGCGTCGGCGGCGTGTCGGAAGCGGGGGCCGCACCAGTGCCCGACTCAGCACTGTCCGACTCTGCCTCGGCAGCTGCATCGGAGCTGCTAGCCGCCCGGGAGCCGCCTCCCCTGCCACGGCCGTGGCCACCCTTGCCGCCGCCTGAATCCTGGCCGCCGCCATCCCGGTGGTGGGCGTTCCTGGACGAATTGGCGTCCTTGCCAGAACCGCTGTCACGCGGGTGCGAGTGATCCACCGGTTCGAGTGAGATGATCACGCCGCGGCCGTTGCAGTGCTCGCACGGCACCGAGAAGGCCTCCAGCAAGCCTGAGCCGACCCGCTTGCGGGTCATCTGCACCAGGCCCAGCGAGGTGACTTCGGCGACCTGGTGCTTCGTCCGGTCCCTGGCCAGGCACTCAAGGAGCCTGCGCAGCACCAGCTCGCGGTTGCTTTCCAGAACCATGTCGATGAAGTCGATGACGATGATGCCGCCGAGGTCGCGAAGCCGCAACTGGCGGACGATTTCTTCGGCCGCCTCCAGGTTGTTCCTGGTCACGGTCTGCTCCAGGTTGCCGCCCTGGCCGGTGAACTTGCCGGTGTTCACATCGATGATGTTCATGGCCTCGGTGTGATCGATCACCAGCGAGCCGCCGCTTGGCAGCCAGACCTTTCGCTCGAGCGCCTTGGCAAGCTGCTCGTCGATCCGGTACGCGGCAAATACGTCCTTGTCGCCGTCCCAGCGCTGCATCCGTTCCGACAGGTGCGGGGCCACGTAGCGGACATACTCGTCCACCAGGTCCCACTCGCCGTCGCCGGCGATGATCAGGTTGCTGAAGTCCTCGTTGAAGATGTCCCTGACCACGCGCAGGGTCAGGTCCGGCTCGCTGTAGAGCAGATCCGGCGCGCTGGCCGTCTTCGCCTTCTTCTCGATGGCCTCCCACTGAGCGGCCAGCCTGGCCACATCGCGGGACAGTTCTTCTTCGGAGGCTCCCTCAGCCGCGGTCCGGACGATCACCCCGGCGTGCTCGGGCATTACCTGCTTCAGGATCTGCTTCAGCCGGCTGCGCTCGGTGTCGGGCAGCTTCCGGCTGATGCCCGTCATGCTGGCACCGGGCACGTACACCAGGTACCGGCCGGGCAGGCTGACCTGGCTAGTCAGCCGCGCACCCTTGTGGCCGATCGGATCCTTGGTGACCTGCACCAGGATCGACTGACCGGATTTCAGCGCGGACTCGATCCGCTTGGATTCGCCCTCGAGACCGCTGGCATCGAAGTTCACCTCGCCCGCGTACAGCACGGCGTTGCGGCCCTTGCCGATGTCGACGAAGGCGGCCTCCATCGAGGGCAGCACGTTCTGCACTTTGCCGAGGTAGACGTTGCCGACGTAGGACTGGTGGCTGGCCTTGTCCACGTAGTGCTCGACCAGGACACCGTCCTCCATGACGGCGATCTGCGTCCGGTCGGCGTGCTGCCGCACGACCATGACGCGTTCGACCGCCTCACGACGGGCCAGGAATTCCGACTCGGTGATGATCGGCGGCCGGCGGCGGCCGGATTCACGCCCTTCCCGCCGGCGCTGCCGTTTTGCCTCCAGCCGGGTCGAGCCCTTGATGGCCCTGACGTCGGTAACGTCCGATTTTTCGCGCGGCGCGCGGACGTGCACGACCGTGTTGGGCGGATCGTCGGTGTCGGCGGCCGCGGCGACGGACTCACCGTCACCATTGGCTGCGCTCCGGCGACGGCGGCGGCGCCGCTTGCCGGTGCCGGTCGCGCCAGCCCCGGCCTCGTCGTCGTGCTCATCGGCGGCGCTATCGGGCTCCGGCTCAGGGCGCTCGTCCGCGACGACTGCAGCGGCGCTGTCGGTGCTCTCACCGCCCGCCTTACCGCGGCCGCGACCGCCGCGCCGACGGCGCCTGCCGCTGACGCCCTGAGTGCCGTCTTCGCGGCCGCCGTCGTCACCCGCGCCGTCCTCGCCCTCGCCGTCCTGGCCGCGGCCGGCCGCGACGCCAGGCCCGGCCTCCGGGCGCGGCGGCTGGTGGGTCTGTGTCGCGCGCGCGACCGGGATCTCGGGCGCCTGGAAGATGACCAGCGGCGGCTGGAACGTCACCGGCGCTGGCGCGGTCGCGGCAAGCGACTCGCCCTGGCCAGACTGTGCCTGGCCAGCGTCAGGCTGGCTGGGCTCGCGCCAGGCGGGCACGTGCCGCCCTGGCTGCTGTTTGGCCGGCATCTGATCCCGGCCGACCTGATCCTGCGCCGGCCGATCCGCGGCTGGCTGATCCGGGGCTGGCTGAGATTCGACCGCTGCGGTTTGTGTGGCCCGGCCGCGTCCTGAGGAGCGGCTGCGGCGCGTCGGCGCCCTGCCACTGGCCTCTCCGGTGCCCGTCGTGCCGGCGCCGGATTCACTCGTTGCGGACTCACCCGAGCCAGACCCGCCAGGGCCAGACCCGCTAGTCCCGGACGTTCCGGCGCCGGAGTCCCCACCAGCGCCAGGAGCGACCTGTCCGGCGCCGACCCCAGCCAGACCGGCGCCAGCCGGACCGGCCTCAGCCGAACCGGCCTCAGGCCTGCCGGACTCGGACGAACTGGACTCTTGCGAACCGGATCCTGGCGAACTGGACTTCGCCGCCGTGGCTCCGCCTGACCGTGACCGAGATGGCCGCCTGCGCCCGGCACCAGCAGCGACGCCTGTCGCCGCAGTGCCCGGCCCGGTCTCCCCCGTGCCACCGGCATCAGCACTACCGTCAATCGCTGTCGCGCTGCCGCTGGCCGCGCGCATCCCATCGGCGGATACATCAGCCGCCGGCGGGACAGCCTCAGGTGGCCCTGCTGGCCGGGTTACTGCTCGGCGAGTCCGTCGTGCCGGGCTGCCCGCCTGACTGTTGTTGTCTCCGGCTGACCCGGATGTCCCTGCGCCACCGCCTGATCCGATCGGACCATCAGCTGACTCTCTGTTCTCTCGCTCGATCTCGAGCATTCGGGCGATCTCTCCCGTCAGGCTCCCGGGCGCAGCCAGCCTCAACGGGCCGCTCCGCGCCACGCGGGAGCTGTTCGTACGCGCTCGCTGGAGCGGTAGCCGCCGTACTGGCGTCCGCCGCTACCAGGCACGTTGCCATTACCTGTCCTTGTTCAGCGCCCCGCCTGTCTGGCCGGGGCGCCTCCGCCTTAGCGGGCATCTCCGGGGCGCTGGCCCCGTAACGGCCCTCCAGCGCTGCCGGTTCCCGCGCGCCCGGCTGGTAAGCCGGGATGCCGGAACCAGGTGCACTGGCCTGTGCGGCGGCAGCATCAATGCCCAGCGGCCCTTGAGCCAACCGCGTCACCACAGCGGGCGACGCAGGCTCCAGGGCCGACATGTGGCGGAGCGCAACCAGGATGTCTTCGGGTCGTACGGCCGGTGTCATATGCCGAACAACCATTCGAAGTATCGCACATCCGGTCGGCGCGTCCACGGTGGCACGCCGATCTAGCTCTAGCGATACCACCCCGGCTCTCGTGTCGAGCCGGCGGACTCCGTTGCTGGTGAGGCGTTCCACCTCCGCATGAGCGGCGGCAAGAAACGCCTCGACTGCTGAGATCGCGTCATCGGGCGCGATCCCTGGCAGTACGACTTGCCATTCCGAGGCCTCGAGCCGCGGCGCCGGTGCGGCGGCCTGGTCGGCGACCTCGATCACATCGATCCCGTCCGGCAGGGCCGCGTCCAGCCGATCCCTGACAGCGGCAGGATCAAGCTCTGCCGTCAGGGAGATCTCGAGGAACTCGGCCTCGCTGGCGGCCCCGGTGGGCGCCCCGCCAGAGTAGGAAATCTTGGGATGCGGCGAGAAACCAGCCGAGTGCGCGACTGGCAGCCCGGCGCGCCGGACTGCCCGTTCCACTGCACGGGCTATGTCTCTATGACTCGCGAACCGCATCCTGCCACGCTTTGCGTATCTGACCGTCAATCGCTGCACTGCTGGCAGCGGCGCCGGCCCTGCCGGCCGCGGCGGTTGCTTACGCGCCACGGCTAACCCCGCCCGCCAGGTGAACTGGCCCCGCGGGCCGCCGCCGCGCCGACGCCGGGCGCACCTGCCCCTGTCGCATCGGCCGCAGCATCCCCCTCAGGCCGGAAATCTCTCCTGGGCTCCGGAAAGCCCTCGACCCTTGAACGGGCCTGGTCCCCCGAAAGATCCTCAATCCCAGGTAGATCCCTGGCCTCTGAAAGTCCATCATGTACAACACTCAGCGGCAGCAGACGCTTCCCGGTCGGCCCGGCCTCGATCTCCGTGCCCATCGCCGGGCAGACCCCGCATTCGAAGCACGGCGTCCAGCGGCAGTCGTCAACCTCCGCAGCGCCGGACGGGTCGATCGACGCCAGCCAGTCCTGCCACAGCCAGTCCCGCTCCAGCCCGGCGTCTAGGTGATCCCAGGGCAGGATCTCGTCGTAGCCGCGCTCCCGGGTGGTGTACCAGGCCAGATCCACACCGTCTGCCGCGAGTGCCACCGCCGCGCATTTCTCCCAGCGCTCGAACGAGAACGACTCGCTCCAGCCGTCAAACCGCCCGCCATCCTCCCAGACCGCCCTGATGACCTTGGCAACCCGCCGGTCACCGCGAGACAGCAGGCCCTCGACGATCGAGGGCTTGCCGTCGTGATAGCGGAACCCGATGGCCTTCCCGTAACGCCGGTCGGCACGCATCGCGGCCCCGAGGGCCTTCAGCCTGGCGTCGACGGTCTCGTGATCGCACTGGGCGGCCCACTGGAAAGGAGTATGCGGCTTCGGCACGAAGCCGCCGATCGATACCGTGCACCGGATGTCGTGGCGCCCGGTGGCCTCCCGGCCTGCCTGGATGACCCGTCGCGCCAGGGCCGCGATAGCCAGCACGTCCTCGTCAGTCTCGGTCGGCAGACCGCACATGAAGTACAGCTTCACCTGCCGCCAGCCGCTCGCGTAAGCGGTCGAGACGGTCTTGATCAGGTCGTCTTCGGTGACCATCTTGTTGATCACCTTGCGGATCCGGTCCGAACCGCCCTCCGGCGCGAACGTCAGCCCGGACCGCCGCCCGTTCCGGCTGAGCTCGTTCGCAAGCGTCACGTTGAACGCGTCCACCCTGGTAGACGGCAGCGACAAGCCGGTGTTCGTGCCCTCGTACCGGTCGGCCAGGTCGACGGCAATCTCGTTGATCTCGCTGTGATCGGCGCTCGACAGCGACAGCAGCCCCACCTCGCTGAAGCCGCTGGCAGCCAGCCCGGCCTCGACCATGGATCCGATCGTGGTGATCGACCGCTCCCGCACCGGCCGGGTGATCATGCCGGCCTGGCAGAACCGGCAGCCCCTGGTGCAGCCACGGAAGATCTCCACGCTGAACCGCTCGTGCACGGTTTCCGCCAGCGGCACCAGCGGCTTGGCCGGATACGGCCAGGAGTCCAGGTCCGTGACGGTGTGCTTGGCCACGGACCGGGGCACGCCCGGCCGGGCCGGCACCACGGCGCTGATCGCCCCGTCCGGCCGGTACGACACGTCGTAGAACTGCGGCACGTACACGCCGCCGCGGCTGGCGAGCTGAAGCAGCAGGCCATCCCGTCCGCCCGGCCGACCTGCCGCCTTCCACGACCTGACCAGCGCGGTGATCGCCTGTACGGCCTCCTCGCCGTCGCCGAGGACCGCACCGTCGATGAACTCCGCGATCGGCTCGGGGTTGAACGCCGCATGGCCGCCCGCCAGCACGATCGGATCCTCGTCACCGCGATCGGTCGCGGCCAGCGGGATCCGCGCCAGATCCAGGGCGGTGAGCAGATTGGTGTACCCGAGCTCGGTCGCGAAGCTGACCCCGAGCAGGTCAAACGCCCGCACCGGCCGGTGGCCGTCGACAGTGAACTGGGGCACCGAATGCTCTCGCATCAGCGCCTCAAGGTCCTGCCAGACGCTGTAAGTGCGCTCCGCGAGTACCCCGTCCTGCTCGTTCAGTACCTCGTACAGGATCTGGAGACCCTGGTTAGGCAGCCCGACCTCGTAAGCGTCCGGGTACATCAGCGCCCAGCGGACGTCGCAGCTGTCCCAGTCCTTGACGACACAGTTCAGCTCGCCGCCTGCGTACTGGATTGGCTTGCGCACCAGCGGGAGCAGCGGCTCGAGCAGGGGGTACACCGACTGCACAGGCACGGTTACAGAGTACCGACGGCGGGCGGTGACCAAGGCGGCCGGTGCGGCCGGCGGCACTGAAATAGTGCTGTCACAGTAATAACCTTCCGATCCGGCGGGTATTGTCGGAGAACTCGAGAACTCCGAAGAGCTTTACCCCCCCTTCACACCGGAACGCGCAATCCCGGCACTCGGTCACCGGAGGTACGCAGGTGCATATCGACCCCTACATCGTGCTCGGCAGCGCGGTTGTCGGCCTCCTCGTCGGCATGACCGGCGCCGGCGGCGGAGCACTGATGACGCCGATGCTGATCCTGCTATTCGGGGTGAAGGCGCCTGCCGCAATCTCAAGCGACCTGGTCGCCGCCGTGCTGATGCGACCGGTGGGCG
The DNA here is from genome assembly GCA_036488155.1 of Streptosporangiaceae bacterium. Lineage (GTDB taxonomy): Bacteria > Actinomycetota > Actinomycetes > Streptosporangiales > Streptosporangiaceae > JAJYUU01. Next base: position 24,019 of record DASXIA010000084.1, read on the forward strand.
CGGCCGTGCACATGCGGAAGGGAACGGTCAACTACCGCCTCGTCGGCTGGCTGGCGCTCGGGTCGGTGCCTATGGCCTTCCTCGGCGCTTACCTGCTGCACCTGCTAGGGAGTGGTTCGGCGGCGCCGACCCACGTCGAGCAGGCCCTTGGCGCCGCGCTGCTGACCGGGGCCGCGGCCATGGTGATCCGCTACGTGATGGACTTGCGAGCCGGCCAGGACCGCACCGCTGCGCTGCGCGACCTGGTGGTTCGGCCGCTGCCCACCGTCGTCATCGGCATGGTCGGCGGCGTGATCGTCGGGCTTACCTCGGTCGGGTCCGGCTCGCTGATGATCGTCCTGCTGCTGTTCCTCTACCCGATGATCAGCGCGGGGCGGCTAGTCGGCACTGACCTGACTCAGGCGGTGCCGCTGACGCTGGCTGCGGCACTCGGGGCGCTCGTCTTCGGGCACGTCGAATTCGGCGTGACGATCTCTCTCATCCTTGGCAGCGTGCCCGCGGTGCTCATCGGCTCGCTCCTGTCGTCAAGCGCGCCAGACAAGTTGATCCGTCCGGTCATCCTCTTCGTGATCTTCGCCTCCGGCCTGAAGTACGTCGGCGTCGGCACCACTGCGCTCGGCTGGACGCTCGGCAGCATCCTGGTGGTATCGGCCGCGGGCTGGCTCGTCATCACGATGCGCCGCAGGGTCGGCGGCCGCGAAGCTCTCGCGGCTGAGGGGGCCGGTCAGGTGACACCGCCCGGCTTGGCGCCGCCCCCCAGCGGCCAGCACGACGACGAAGAGCCCGGCAGCGTGCCGCGGCAGGGCTCCGGCCGGAGCCGCGCAGCCCGCTGACCAGCCCTGGACCGGGATGCCCGCCGGTCAGCCCGCCGCGATGTGAAGCGCGTGTTACGGCCGGGCGGCCGAGACCGGTCCGGCTGAGCTGTTACCGGGAAGCTAACGGGGTATCGGTCTCAAAGCGGCACAGGTAATGCCTGCATGCCCCTGGGGCGCCGGCGAGGCAACCTTCGCCCGGAGCGGTCCGGATCCGATCCTCACCATAGAGGAACTGCCATGCAAGCCATCACAGTCGCCGAACGTGATGCCGGAGTCGCGGGGCTCTCGCTGACCGAGATGCCGTATCCGCACGCCGCCGAGAACGACGTCATCGTGCAGGTCCATGCCGCAGGATTCACCCCGGGAGAACTCGACTGGCCGGGAACGTGGACCGACCGCGCCGGCCGCGACCGGGCGCCGAGCGTGCCCGGGCACGACCTGTCGGGTGTCGTCGTCGAGCTCGGGTACGGAACCACCGGCCTTACTGTCGGCCAGCGCGTGTTCGGGCTGAGCGACTGGACGCGCAACGGCTCTCTGGCCGAGTACACCGCGGTCGAGGCCCGTAACCTCGCGCCGCTCCCGGCGGACATCGAGCACAGTGCGGCAGCCGCACTGCCCGTCTCCGGCCTGACCGCTTGGCAAGGCCTGTTCGACCACGCCCGCCTCGCGAAAGGCCAGACCGTCCTGATCCACGGCGCCGCGGGCGCCGTCGGGTCCGTCGCGGTGCAGCTGTCCCGCGAGCTGGGAGCCCGCGTCATCGGCACCGGCCGGGCCGCTGACCAGGACACTGTGCTCGGTCTCGGCGCGGATGCATTTCTGGACCTGCAGGCCGACAGACTGGAAGATGCGGCCGAGGTCGACGTGGTGCTGGACGTCATCGGCAGTGACATCCTGGACCGCTCGGCCGCGCTGGTCCGCGCCGGCGGCACGCTCGTCACCATCACCGAACCGCCGAGAGTCCCGCCCAAGGATGGCCGGGCCATCTTCTTCGTCGTCGAACCTGACCGTGGCCAGCTGGCGGACCTTGCCCAGCGAGTCAGGGACGGGCGGCTAAAGCCACGTGTCGGGGCCGTTCGGCCGCTCGCCGAAGCGCCCGCGGCGTTCGCCCCCGGCCGGCGCACCCGCGGCAAGACGATCATTCAGGTCACTGAAAACTCCGCCGCATCTTAACCGGCCGCGGAACACCGCGCGCGCAGCACAACGCGGGCTCTGTCCGCCCGCCCAGCGACCTGCGTCACGCGGTGCCGGGGTCCCGGGCTGACCGGTGCACTCGCCGCAACCGCCAGGGGCGCGACCAGACGCGCGGCCGGGGCACGCCAGGTAGCTCGGCGAACATCCGCCCGTCCCGGTTCAGTACCGGGTATTTGCGCAGCTGGTATCCAACGGACGTACGGCAGTCCCCGGTCCGCAGGTCGAAGCAGTACCAATGCCAAGGGCAGGTAACAGCGCCGTCTCGAACCACGCCGTCGGCGAGCGGCCCGCCATTGTGCGGGCACCTCGCATCGGTCACCTGCCACTCGCCGTCCACATCGAAGACGGCATACCGGCGGCCATTATGCTTAATGGTCCATACCGGGCGATGTTTAACAGCCGGTGCGCGGCGGCGACGCAGCGGAACAAGCGTCACGCCGGGCTCGCAGGCTAGCTCCGCGTCTGCTGGCTGGCCGGCCAGCCGCGCGTCCGCTGCCGGGCGCGCAGTCGGAGCCGCCCCGGTCGCCGTCGCCGCCCTGGCCGGCTTAGCGGCACGCGATCTCGACACTGCCCAGCCGGTCGGCCGCAGCCGTTACCACGTCGCCTGCTTGCATCCGGACCGCGGCCGTCAGGCCGCCGGAGAGCACCAGGTCGCCCGGGCGCAATCCATCGTTCTCGGCGGCTAGCGACCGCACCAGCCACGCCACGGCCGAAGCCGGATGGCCGAGCGCGGCGGCTCCGGCTGCGGTCGCGATCACCTCACCGTTGTGCTCGAGGAGCACGCCGAGCAGCCGCAGGTCAAGGCCAGCCGCCGGGACCGCCGTCCCGATGACGTACCGTGCGGCCGACGTGTTGTCAGCTACTACGTCTGCCGCCGTGAACCTATAGTCCCGGTAGCGCGAATCGAGGATCTCGACGCCGACCGCGACAGCCGCCGTGGCAGCCAGCACATCGGCCGAGCTCACCGTCGGCCCGGCGAGGGTCGTACCCATGATGAAGGCGATCTCCGGCTCGGCCCGCGGCTGGATGTACTCGCCGGCCAGCACCGGCTCGCCCAGGTCGAGGGCGTTAGCCGCGGCCAGGAAGCCGCGCACCGGCTCATGAACGCCGACCTGTACCTGCTTAGCGCGGGAGGTCAGCCCGAGCTTCCAGCCGGCCAGCGGCCCGGCTTCGGCGCGCAGGTGACGCTGTACGGCGTATCCGGCAGCAAGGTCGAAGCCGGGAAACTCGGCCGAGACCGGCGTGATAGCGATCCGGTCGGCCCTGGCCTTCGTCAGCCTTGCCGCGATCTGGGCGGCGTCGGCTGGCCAGCGTACGCCGGGCGTTGTCATCGGCTGCCTCCTCAATCCACCACGCGCACAGTCACCGGCCCGAGCCGGTCGAACTCCGCGCGGAATACGTCGCCGGCTCGCATCGGCACGGCCGCGTGCAACGCGCCGGTCATCACCAGCTGGCCAGCCTCCAGACCGTCGCCCATCTCACCCAGGGTGTTGGCGAGCCAGGCGACGACGGCGACCGGGTCGCCGAGCGCAGCCGCGCCGGCTCCGGTGTCGACCAGCTCCCCGGATCTGGTCAGGACCATGCCGATGAGCCGGGGGTCGAGGTCACCCAGCGGCACTAGCCGGCTCGACATTGCGGCCGCGCCGTTAGACGCCAGATCAGCAACTGTGTCCGCGAGCCTGATCCGCCAGTCGGCGAACCGCGAGTCGACAATCTCGACTGCGGCGACCATTCCGGCGATTGCCTGCCGTGCTTGCAACGCGGTGATGCCAGGTCCGCGAAGATCGGCGCTGAGCACGAAAGCGATCTCGGCCTCGATTCTCGGCTGGATGAACCGGCTGAGCGAAACCGCGTCGCGGTCGGCGTACACGGTAGACCCGAGCACCGGGCCGTGATCCGGTGAGCTGACCCCGATCATCTGTTGCATGGGCTTAGAAGTAAGCCCGACCTTGTAGCCGATGACCTCATCGCCGTCGGCGACCAGCAATCTGGTCAGCTGTTGCGCGATCGCGTAACCGTCGGCCATGCCGAGGTCGGGATCGGCGTCGGTAAACGGCTCGATGGCCTGCCTGGTGCGCCTCGCCTCATACAGCGCCCTGGCCTTGCCGGACGCGTCAGTTAGCGGCAATCTACTCAGCCTCCGTCAGCAGCGGGCCACTCAGCTGGCCACCCGAGGCAGCCCGGCGAACAGCGCCTCAGCGGCTCGACGATAACTGGCGGCGCGCGAGCTCGCCAGACCACCCGACCGTAGCGCGGGCTGCACCGTCATGGTCAACGCCGGGCGCAGTGCGTCGGCTTCGTAGACTCTGCGGGCGCGATCGTACCCCGCGGTGCTCAGGAGCGGGTGCGGGCTAAGCTGACCGAGATCGTGCCTTAGTCACCTCGCGGCGGCCTGACCTGGCGGCGAGATTGCGTCGCCGCAGCCCGCTTCTTCGGCCGTGACGCAGCGGGCAGCTCCTTCGGGGCGGATAGTGCTTTGCTGCGGTCGCCGGTGGCCCGAGCCGGCTCGAGCGGGCGGAGCTCGGGGAGTCCGGGCACGCGCTTGACTCTTGTCAGGCTCGGCCGCTTGCCGGGCGTGCGGACGCGGGCGGGCCGGCTGCTGATGCGGTGAGAGTCGTCGTCCGAGGTCAGGCACCGGCCGGTCGACAGGTCGAACTGCCAGCCGTGCATCGCGCAGGTCAGGATCGAGCCGGTCGTCTGGCCGAAGCGGCTGAGGTCGCCGCACATGTGCGGGCAGCGACGCTGGATGATCCAGTCACCCAGCTGAATCTCCTCCTCGTCGTGACTCTTGCTCGCGTACCAGCCTTCGGCGTACATCACCCGCTCCGGTGACAGGCACTTAAAGAACGTGTACACGTACTCGTTATAGGGGCCGATCCGTCGCGCCCGGAACCGCATGCTCAGGAAGAGGCTGTTGACCCAGTCGGTCTGGTGGTCGGCGATCAGCCGCTCGACCAGCGGCCGGCCGATGCTGAACTGGTAGCGGCAGGCCTCACCGGCGAAGGCGCGGACCTCGCCTGCCGGGAAGTCGATCACAATCGGCTGCTCGTCGCCCGTGTCGAGCAGAACCGGGCCGCCCACGCCCGCCCGGATGTGATCGGCCAGCTCGAACAGGGGCTCGAACCACGCCTTCAGCTCAGAAAGCACGTCGATCCCGGCGGCCGGCCAGCCGCGCTTTCCCGCCGCGATCTTGTCCTGCATCCTGGCGGCGTAGTCACGCAGGTACCGCGCCTTGTCGGTGAACGGCTCGAGGGCCTGATCCGCGCCGGCTGGCCAGCGGACCTCACAGTGGCCGGGCCCGACGTCCAGCACCGCGCCCGGCGTCATCAGCTGGCCGCCCTCGATACCCCGCTCGCGCAGGTAATCCAGGAACACCGTCTGGTCGGGAAAGGTGTTGGCCGGATCCCCGGTCAGGTCGTTCAGACCGAACAATTCCTCATCGAGGAAACACGGCGGGCCGGCAAAGGGCACCACGTGCCGGGCCCCGATCTCGGTGACGTAGCGAGCCGCGCGGTCCATGCCGTTGGCCCGCTTCACCGCGCCGAACGACCGCTTCGCGGCCTCGGGCAGCTCATAACTCCACGGCCACCAGATGGCCCCCGAGAACTGCAGCAGGTGCACGTCGTAAGGGCCGAACGACCGCAGCGCGTCCAGCTCGGTCGGCCGCGCGTCGTTCTGGTTCAGCATCCGGGCGGTCCCGTCATCGACGGCCAGCACCGAATCCCCGAGCGGGCCGTCCGCCGGCGCCTGCAGCGCCTGCCCCATCAGCCGCAGCCCGCCCAGCTCGGCAACCTCGCCGCTGCGCAGCACGACGAACTCGGCGAATCCCAGCCGCTCCAGCGCCTCCCGCAGGTCCGGCACCGGGAAGTCCGGCAGCAGCACTGTGGCCGACCGCGACACGTGCCGCCTCAGCAGCTCGGCATCAAAATGATCCTTGTGCAGGTGCGACACGTACAGGTAGTCCACCTTGCCGAAGTGGTCCCAGTCCAGGCCGCTGTTATCAGGGAAGACGAACCACGACTCGAAATACGCCGGGTTCACCCACGGGTCACACAAGATCGTCCCGTAGCTGGTCTCGACATGCAGCCCGGCATGACCCAGGCAAGTGATCCGCAATTCCCCCGCCCCCATCAACACGGCCCACTGCGTCCCCGCCCGCCGGCAACTCACGATCGCCCCGCAACGACCGCTGCCCCGGGCTCGGCAGTGCTTCCCTACCCCCTAGCCGCGCAGTTCTAGAAGCGATGCACATCTCCGATCGAAAATTTGCCAAGCCTAGAACGTCGCAAACTCTCCAGAAAGGGCCTACGGCCATGCTGAGCAAAGCTAAGGAGGAAGAGCAACGGCAGGCCAGCACGGCCCCCTACCGGTCTAAGCGAAGACAGACCGGTGCCGGTGAACGGCCTGCAGCGCGCCGATGGCGATCATGTCGGCGAAAATGGCGGAGCCACCGTAGGAGACGAACGGCAGCGGCACTCCCGTCACTGGCATGATGCCGATCGTCATGCCGATGTTGATAAATGCCTGGACCGCGAACCAAGCCACGATGCCGCCAGCGACCAGCGTGCCGAACTGGTCGTCTGCGCGCGCCGCGATCCTGATCGCGCACAGCAGCACAATGGCGAGCAACGCGATGATCACTAGGCAGCCGATGAAGCCGATCTCCTCGCCGGCCACCGCGAAGATGAAGTCGGTGTGCTGCTCTGGCACGAACCCGCCGGCCACCAGCTGGCCGTGGAACAAGCCCTCGCCGGTCAGCCCTCCGGAGCCGATCGCGATCTCGGACTGATGAGCGCTGTAGCCGGTCCCGCTCGGATCGGCCGACGGGTGCAGGAACGAGGTAAGCCGGCCCAGCTGGTAGGCCTTGAGCAGGTGCAGTTGGAGAGCTCCGGTGGCGCCAGCCGCACCGCCCGCGAGCAGGGCGATCAGCCACCTCAGCCGGATGCCCGACAGCGCGATCATTCCGATCATCAGCGCGAGCATCACTATCACGACGCCGAGGTCAGGCTCGGCGAGTACGAGCAAGAGCGGCACCACGCAGATGGCTAGCATGATCGCCAGCGCGCGCACCTTCGGCCGTCTCTCACGCCGAGGCAGGTCTCCGAGGATCATGGCGCCGACGAGAATGATGGAGAGCTTGGCGTACTCCGACGGCTCGATCTGGAACCCGGCGCCCAGCGAGATCCAGGACTTTGAACCGTTCACCGGTGCGGTCAGGCTGCCCAGCGGCAACAATACGACAATCAGGCCAAGGCACGACGCGGCCAGCACGATCGGCGCGTACTGCCGCAGTTGCCGGTAGTCGAGCATGCTGACGCCCACCATCAGCAAGAGCCCGATGGCGATGTTCAGAATGCTCTTGGTCAGGTACGGGTCTGACGTGTTCAACCCGTTGGTCGCGGTGGCTGACCAGACAAGCAGCGTGCCAAGCGTGCACAGCGCCAGCACGGCGGCGAGCAGGACCCAGTTCAGGTGCCGCAACGGCGAACCGGGCCCGAAGATCTGGCCAAGCAGCTGGCGCACCCGGCCCCGGCGGCCGCGGCGAAATTCCGGCCCGGACCCGAACCCGCCTCGCCGGGCGGTGCTGCCACCAAGCCGCACTGGCGGCAAGCCCCGGTATGAAGCCGAACCGGGTACCGGCGGGGCCGGTCGCTGGCTGGCCAGGCCCTGAGAGCTGCGCCAGGAACTCAACCGGCCCTCCCCCATGGCTTGCCGCTGTCTGACTTGCCGCCGACAGCCATGTCCGCTGGCAGCTGCACGAAAGGCAGCGCACCCGCCGTCGGGGTGCTGCTCGGCGACGCGCTCACCGTCGGCGTCGTCTGCACGACGGTGCCCGCGCCGGTGATGTGCGGCGTAGCCGGCAGCTTGCCCCCTGGCAGTGCAGCCTTCTTGCCCTGCAAGCCGTAGATCGCATCCCAGATCTGCCGGACACCGGGGCCGGACACGTCGGCGCCAAACCCCGAGTCGGGGATCATCATGACGACCACGTACTTAGGGTTGTTGCACGGAGCGTACGAGGCGAATACGGACGTCGAGTTCTTGCCGAACACCTGGGCAGTTCCGGTCTTGCCTGCCACGCACACCTGGTGCAGTGGGAAGCCCCGGAAGGTTCCGGCCGCGGTGCCCGAGGTGATCACTCCTTGCAGCGCGCTGCGGATATAGGCAAGCGTGCCCTTGCTGGCCGGCAAGTGCCCCATGACCGGCGGGGTGATCTTCTGGACGACCTTGCCGCTCGGGCTGACCAGTTCCTGGCCGATCCGCGGGCTGTACAGGGTGCCGCCGTTGGCGAGTGCCGCGTACGCATCCGCCAGCTGCAGCGGCGTGACCGCGACGTAGCCCTGCCCGATTGAGGCGATGATCGCCTGGCCCGGCAGCCAGATGTTGCCGTACCGGCAGTCGTCCCACTCGATCTGCTGGATGTAGCTGCCGTTCTGGCGGCCGTACTTGCACCAGTTCTGGCCGGTGTGCGCATTGTCCTTCCAGTAGTAGTACAGCCACTCCCTGGTCGGGATCGTTCCGCCGCTCTCCTGCGGCAGGTCGACTCCGGTGCCCTTGCCGAATCCCCACTGCAGCTCGACCTTCTGCTCGAACTGCACTGGCGCCTTCGGGCTGGTCACAGTGTTGGCCTTGGGGTTGTCGTGTTGCCAGATCCGGTAACCCATGTTGTAGAACACGGTGTCGCAGGAGACCACGAGTGCCTGGTGCAGCGACATCTGGCCCTGGTTGCCCGAGTCATTCATAAACGTGTGGCCGCCAACCCTGGTCGACGCCGGGCAGTCGTAGCTGCCGTTCAGCGAGTCACCGGACTTGACGCCCGCTGTCAGCGTCGTGACCTTGAATGTCGACCCCGGCGGGTACTCGCCTTGTGTGCCCCGCTCCAGGATCGGCTCGCCGTCGCGAGTGCCGAACAGCCGCTTGAACTCCGTCTCCGAAAGCCCGTTGGTCCACACGCTCGGGTTGTAGGTCGGGTAGCTCGCCATCGCCACGATCCGGCCGGTGGTGGTCATCACGACGGCCGCGCCAGAGGTGGCACCCGGATTCGCCGCGTGCGCCGCCTGAACGGAGTTGGCCAGGATGTTCTCGGTTGCGATCTGCAGCGGGCCGTTGATGCTGGTCACCAGATTGTCACCAGCTACCGGCTTGACGTTCTTGATGGTGGACGTCACCTGTCCGGCAGCGTTGGTCGCCACTTCGTTAATGCCGGTCGTCCCGCGCAGCGCGCTGTCGTACTGTCCTTCAAGCCCGGCCTGGCCGACCAGGTCCTCCCCGGTGAACCCGGTGACCGGCTGATGCAGCGCCGCTAGCTCCTGCGGGGTGATCGGCTGCAGGTAGCCGACCAGGCCGGCGGCGGCCGTCGCGAGCGGCTGGTTGTATTCGGTGACCGGCTGGATGTCGGCTGACACGCCTGGAAACGCGCTCTTGTCCTCCATCAGTTGCAAGGCCACCTGCTGGGACACGTTCTGCGCTACCGGGATCGGCTGATAGGGCGAGCCCTGCCAGCACGGCTGCTGCACCCCGGCCGTGCAGATGCGCACGCTTTCGGTGAGGGTTTTGTCACTAATGTTCAGCAACCGGGCGAGCCGGGCAAGCTCGGCTTTGCCCCCGTCGGCTTGCTGCCCGAGAGTGGCCATGTTCACTGCCACGACGAGGGATGACTGATGGCCGACCATAACCTGGCCGGTGTCATCGAGGATCTGACCGCGGACGGACGGCGTGACGATGTCCCGCACCTGGTCTTGGCTGGCAAGCGTCAGGTATTTCGCGTGACTGCCGATCTGCAGGTCATATAGCCGCACGCCGAGCACGGCCAGTAGTCCCACCACGATCAGCGTAATGCTTACTAGCCGGCGTTTCGATGCCGGAATCACCCTGTTCCTCCCGTCCATTTACCGATGAGCGAGCCGCCGGACCGGCTCCCAGGCCTCTTGCGTGCCAGCCATCTGCCGCCAACGCGCCGTCCGGTCAGGAACGACAGCAGTGACCGCCTGCCGTAGCCGAAGCGGGGCTGCTTGCCGATCCGGGCCCTTGGTCCGCGCAGCGGGCTGCGGCCTGAGCCGCCGAGCATGCCGCCCCCGGGCGGGCCGAAAGCGCGCCGGCCGCTCGCTAGTCGCAACCGTGGCGCGCCTGCGCGCCGTCGCGGCGTGCGGAACATACCGTGCTCCAGTACCCCGCCCGACACCAGCCCGTACGCAGTCCCCAGTGAGCGGAGGCTAGAGCTACGACGGAACCGCGGCGCCGCAGCGGACCGCCGGGCCGGGGCGGGAGCCGCAGTCTTGAACTTCACTTTCGGCACGACGCGGGGCACGCTGCGTGTCGTCAGAGCGGAGCGGCTGGTGCCCGTTCGCAGTCGGGGAGTCGCCCGGGCCGGCCGGCTCGGGCGGGTGAGCGAAGCAGTGCCGAACGCCCGGCTCAGCGCGCCATCGCCGCGGCGCCCGCCGAACCTGATCGGCGTACGACCGCGTCCCGGTCCAGTGCTGGCCAGCGTTGTGGATCCGCTGTGCTGCCGGGTGGCTGAGCCGCCAGGCTGACCGCCCCGCGGCCGGAACTGCCGGCTCGCTCCCGCGAGCATGCCAGGATGCCGGCCCGGCTCGAAGCGCCGGCCTCCTCCCCTGCCGATAGAGCCGCTGCCGACGGAGTTAGCGATCGCCCCGTCGCCGCGCCGCCCGCCAGCCAGCCGCAGGCTCGGCGGCGTTCGTGGGGCGCTGCCGGCGCCGCCCGGATGGCGCAGGCCGGACGCCGAGCCCGCGACACCCTTTGCCGGGCGCAGGCGCGCGCGCGTCGGGGCGGACGGCTGCCGACCGTGATAGCGATCGTGGCCGCCGCTCAGCCGGCCATTACCGGTCCTGGTAGCCGCGTGCGCGAGCCGGGGCTGATGCCGGACTTGCTGGCGCTGCCGACGTCTCTGGGCCCGCTCCGAGCGCGTTGGCACGCCTTGCACTCCGCCTGCTGCCGCGCCGGCGGCGAGTCCCTCCGCGAGCAGCGAGCCGACCACCACGACCAGGTACAGCACGAACGGGCAGAGCACGAGGTCGTAGCCGATCGTGGCAGGGAGTACTTCGCGGACCGCGGCAGTGGTGACTTGGGCAGGTTCAAGCACGAGTCCGAGCGCGGTGGACAGCGCCTCGGCAGCCGCCACCACGATCGCCATGAACGCCGCCGACCACAGCGGCGACCTGTCCGCGATCCGGCCCAGCCGTCCGGCCGCCCAGCCCGCGAGGCAGAAGACCAGCGCGTACTGGCCAACCAGCAGGCTGCCGGGCGGCGCGAGGTCCAGGCACAGGCCAGCCGCGAAACCGGCGATCAAACCTGCCAGCGGGCCGTCCGCGACTGCCAGCGCCACGACAACGACGAGAACAACGTCGGGAACGCCGCCGCCTGGCAACCGCAGCCCGTTCAGCACGGTGAGCTGCAGGACGATGGAGACGACAATGAGCACCGGGGCGAGCCAGGCCTTGCGCACGTCAGCCGCCCGGCCGCGGGGAAGTCGACGATCCATTTCGGGCAGTACCCGGCCGGGCCGTCACCGTCACGGTGACGGTCGGGCCCGGATGTGGCAGCGGGGGCAGCGCGGAGAAGCGGGGGTCGTGCTTGGGCGGCACGATGACGACGCCGACGATCCCGAGCGCGGTGTAATCCACGAACGGGCGGACATCCGCTGCCTCAGTCAGCGCTCCGTTGACGCTTATCAGCTTGGTGATAACGCCGATCGGCACGCCCGGAACGAACGGGCGGTCGTGCTCGGATGCCGAGGTGACGAGTTCCTCGCCAGGCTTGAGCACCGCTGAGGAGCTCAGCATCTGCAATCGCATGAGTCCGCTGCCGCTCGCGGTCACGCCCGGGCCGGTCACCGAGCCGAGCTGGCCGCTGGGCGCGACTGCGGCACCGACGACCTCCGCCGGCGAGTCCGCCAGCCGGACGGTCGCGGTATCCGACGTGACTGACGTGACCTGACCTACCAGGCCGTCGCCGTTCAGCACCGTCTCGTCGGCCGTGACTCCGTTGCTGCTGCCCACGTCGATCGTGACAGTCTGCTGGTAGCCGGTCCCTACCGCGATGACGCTGGCTGCCAGCACCCGGTACTGTGCGGCACCTGCCACCAGCAGCAGCTTGCGCAACTGCTGCAAATCCGATTTGCTCAGCTGCGCGCCGCTCAGCTCCGCTCGCAGCTTGACCACCTGCTGCTGCAGGCTCGTTACCTGGCTCGCGGACGAGCTTCCGCCAGCGAAGAAGCGCGCCACCGCGCCGGTGCCGTGCTCGGCTCCGCCAAACACAGCGCCGACGGCGTTGCGGACGGCTCGCAGCACGGAGTTCGAGCCGTCAGCGTAGTCCAGCCCGATTAGCGCCAGCGCAACCACCAGCAACACGACGAGGACCACGCGGGTCCGTCGTGTGTCCCGCACTCCGAATCACCTCGCCTGCGCCGTCGCCTTCCTCCGCTGCCAGGTAGGGGCCGCGGCCCCGGACCCGGTTAGCGCCTGGCTTCGGGCACCAGCACCTGCTGCAGTGTGTCGAAGTCCTCCACGCACTTGCCGGTGCCGAGCGCAACCGAGTCAAGCGGATTGTCGGTGAGGTGGATCGGCATTCCGGTCTCTTCGCGCAGCCGCTCGTCCAGGCCGCGCAGCAGCGCGCCACCTCCGGTGAGCGCGATGCCCCGGTCCATGACGTCGCCGGCGAGCTCGGGCGGGCACTTGTCGAGGGTGGTCTTCACCGCGTCGATGATCACGGCCAGCGGTTCCTCGATTGCGCGCCGGATCTCCTCGGCGGAGATCACGATTGTCTTCGGCAAGCCACTGACCAGGTCCCGGCCGCGGATCTCGGCATTCGGCTCGTCATTCGACGGATACGCCGAGCCAAGCGAGATCTTGATTTCCTCGGCGGTGCGCTCGCCGAGCATGAGCGAGTACTCCTTCTTACCGAAGGTGATGATCGCCTGATCGAGTTCATCGCCGCCGACTCGGATCGATTGTGACGTTACGATCCCGCCCAGGGAGATGACCGCCACTTCGGTGGTGCCGCCGCCGATGTCGACGACCATGTTGCCGGTCGGCTCGTTAACCGGCAGGCCCGCTCCGATAGCCGCCGCCATCGGTTCCTCGATGATGTAGACGCGGCGCGCGCCCGCCTGGTGACCGGCTTCCTTTACCGCACTCTGCTCGACTCCGGTGATGCCGCTCGGCACCGCGATCACGATTCGCGGCTTGGCCAGGTGGCTGCGCCGGTGCACTTTCTGGATGAAGTACCGCAGCATCCGCTCGGTAACGTCGAAGTCGGCGATGACGCCGTCTTTCAGCGGCCGGACCGCGACGATGTTACCTGGCGTGCGGCCGATCATCCGTTTAGCTTCGACGCCGACCGCTACGATCTGGCCGGTATTGGTATTCAGCGCGACGACAGACGGCTCGTTCAGGACGATCCCGCGGCCGCGAACATACACCAGGGTGTTCGCGGTGCCGAGGTCGACAGCCATGTCACGGCCCAGAAACGCCATCGCGTTGCTCATGGAGAACAAGCACCTTCCAGCCAGATCTGCCAAGCTATAACTGCATTGTCCCGTACTGCCGCGGCTGAAACACGCGTTCGCCGCAGCCGGGCGGTCCCGCCGCACGCCTGTCAGGGCCGGCAGCAGAGCGACAGGTACCCGATTGCCCGTCACGCAATCGGACCTGCACCGTTCTGCGAAGGACGATTCGCTCGATCCAACGCGCTGGTGCGGCCGATAGTGCCAGTGACAGGTAACAGGTTGGGTACAGCCTGCGATTACTGCTTTTAGTGACAGACTGCTTACGCCTAGCAATGTGAACGGCGCGCGACGCAGCCACCAGTTCGAACCCTACAGAGCCGTGCTCGTCGCCCCTACGGCCGGGCAGGGCGGTTGGTCTGCGCTTTGGTTCTCAGTGACCTGAGGCGTGCTCTACGCGATATCCGAGCCAGATTCCGATGGCCCACAGCACCGCGAAAATGCCGCCGAGAAAATACATAACAGGCACTACCGAGCCCGACGCTATAGCGAACGCTTGCAGCAAGCTTCCGCCTGCCAGCGTGGCTGGCAGTGCGCGGCGGGCGAGCGCCGCGAAAATCACTGCCGCGATCGCGGCGATGCCGCCAGTCAGCTCCGCGGCGTGCGGCGCCAGGTGGTCAACCTGCACCGCGACCGGAATTGCGAGGCCGATAACGATGGCCTCCATGATCAGCACGGTCGCGCAGAGTCGCTTCACTCGAATTCACCCGTTCGACCGGGTTGCGCCGGGCGTGAGTCAGCCGATCCGTGCACGTTCCCGGCCCGGTCAGAAAGCAGGACGCGCGCATCGCCGGCGGTAATCACCGAACCGGTAATCAGCACTCCCGCTTTCCCCGGCCCGCCCTCTGCCGCGGCGTCCGCCTCGTCGGCGAGGGAGACCCCCAACTCGATCGCGTCGTCCAGCCGGTCAGCGACCGTGACCCGGTCTGGTCCGAGTACCGCGGCAGCCGCTTCGGCGAGCGCAGCCGGGGCCATGGAACGAGGCGAGGAGTTCGCAGTGACCACCAGATGGCTGACGGCCGGCTCGAGTTCGTCCAGGATGCCGGCCACATCCTTGTCCTCGGCCACCGCGATGATCGCGATGAGATCGGTGAAGCTGAAAGCCTCTGTCAGCGCGGCGACAGAGGCGGCCATGCCGCCGGGATTGTGCGCGGCGTCCAGGATCACGACCGGGCTGCGCCGGACGACCTCGAGCCGGCCTGGAGAACTGATCGTGGCTACGGCCCGCCGGACGATATCCGGGTCGAGAGCCGACGGCTCGCCGCCGCCAAGTTCGGCCTCAGCCGGCGTGCGCGCGAATGCTTCCACGGCGGCGATCGCGCACGCCAGGTTGCCAGCCTGGTGCGCGCCGAATAGCGGCAGGTACAGGTCCGGGTAATCGCCCAGCAGGCCGCGGATATCCACCTGCTGGCCGCCGACAGCTAGTTCCCGGCCGATGACGCCGAACTCCAGTCCTTACCTGGCCACGGTCGCACCAACGTCAGCGGCCCGGCGCAGCAGGACCTCGGCCGCGGGGGGCGGCTGCTGTGCGAGAACCGCGATGGCGCCCGGCTTGATGATGCCGGACTTGTCCGCGGCGATCTCAGCCACCGTAGCGCCCAGGTAACGGACGTGATCCAGGGAGATCGGCGTCACCACAGCGACGGCGCCGTCGGCGACATTGGTGTTGTCCCAGGTGCCGCCCATGCCGACTTCCAGGACGCAGACGTCGACGGGCGCGTCGGCGAACACCGAGAATGCCATTCCGACGAGCACCTCGAAGAAGGACAGCGGTACGTCATGAGTGGCGTCGACAAGATCGAGGTAGGGCTTGATCTCGTCGTAGGCCTCGACAAACCGCTCGGCGTCCAGCGGCTGCCCGTCAACGCAGATCCGCTCGCCAACGTAGGACAGGTGCGGGCTGGTGAACAGGCCGGTCCGCAGGCCGCGGGCCCGAAGCAGCGCCTCGATCATCCGGGCCGTGGAGGTCTTGCCGTTGGTACCGGTGACGTGGATCACCGGGTAGGCACGCTGCGGGTCGCCCAGCAGGGTCACCAGCGCGGTGATCCGCTCGAGCGAGGGATCGACCGAATGCTCGGGCCTCCGGGCGAAGATCTGCTTCTCGATCTCGCGCAGCCGGTCGGCGTAGTTACCTGTCATGTCGCGATCAGGCCGGCCTCGCGCCGGAATCGTCCGGGGCATCAGCGGCGGCACCGGGCAGAGCGGCGATGCGCTCGGTCAGCCTTGCCACCTCCTGCTGCGCAGCCGCGAGCCTGCCGCGGTTCTTGGCGACCACCTCGGCAGGGGCGCGCTCGACGAAGGATGCGTTCGCCAGCTTCCGCTCCACGCCCTGGATCTCCGCCTGGGCCGCCGCCAGGTCCTTGGCCAGTCGCTTGCGCTCCGCCTCGACGTCAATGCGTGCCGCAGTGTCAAGCTCGATCGTGACGTCCTCGGCGTCCAGCGTCGCCGTCGGCGAGAAATCCGCGCCTGGCTCGGACAGCCGCAGCAGCGCGCGGATCCTGCTCTCATGATCTGCCAGCGAGGTAGCGGCGATACCGGTCAGCCGCGCTGGCACCTGCTGTCCGGGTCGCAGCCCCTGGTCAGAACGGAACCTGCGGACCTCGGTCACCAGCCGCATCAGCGCGGAGATCTCCGTCTCAGCCGCCGGGTCGGTCGGAAGCGCCGGCAGCGATCCTGCCGCGCCGTCGGCCACCTGGCCCGGCCAGCGGGCGATGACCACGGACTCGCGGCCAGTTAGCGCAGTCCACAGTTCCTCGGTGACGAACGGCAGCAGCGGGTGGATCAGGCGCAGCAGCCGGTCTAGCACCTCGCCGAGCACCCGGCGGGTCGCGTCGGCCGCGGCATCGTCCGGTCCGGTGCCAGCCGGCCCGTTACCCGCAAGCCCTGGGCCAGCAAGTGCTGGCTTGGCCAGCTCGAGGTACCAGTCACAGACCTCGTCCCAGGCGAAGTGGTACAGCGCATCGCACGCCTTGGCAAACTCGAACTGGTCGAATAGCGCGTCAACCTCGGCGGTCACCGTGGCCAGCCGGGACAGGATCCAGCGGTCCACCGCTGTCAGGCTGCTGGCTGGAGGCAGGCCCGCGCTGTCCGCCGCGGAATCTGGGCCTATGCCATTGAGCTGCGCGAACCGGACGGCGTTCCACAGCTTGTTGCAGAAGTTGCGCGCGCCCGCGACCCAGTCCTCGCTGACCGCGACGTCGCCGCCGGGCGTCGCGCCGCGAGCCAGCGTGAAGCGGGTGGCATCCGCGCCGAACCGGTCGATCCAGTCCAGCGGGTCGACCGTATTGCCGCGCGTCTTGGACATCTTCTTGCCGAACTGGTCCCGGACCAGGCCGTGCAGCGCTACCTGCCGGAACGGCACCGCGTCTTCCGGTCGCCTGTCGGCCATCGCGTACAAGCCGAAAAGCATCATCCGCGCAACCCAGAAAAACAGGATGTCGTAGCCAGTGACCAGCACGCTGGTGGGGTAAAACGCGCGCAAGTCCGGGGTATCGTCCGGCCAGCCGAGGGTGGAGAACGGCCAGAGCCCTGAGGAGAACCAGGTGTCCAGCACGTCCGGGTCCTGCCGCCAGCCCTCGCCGGCCGGCGCGGTGTCGTCCGGCCCGACGCAGACCACCTCGCCGCCCGGGCCGTACCAGATCGGGATGCGGTGACCCCACCACAGCTGCCGGCTGATGCACCAGTCGTGCATGTCGTCGACCCAGTCGAAGTACCGCGCGGCCATCTCCTGCGGGTAGATCCTGACCCGGCCGTCCCGCACCGCATCACCGGCCGCCTTGGCCAGCGGCTCGACCTTCACGAACCACTGCAGCGAGAGCCGGGGCTCGACAGTGGTGCCGCAGCGCGAGCAGTGTCCGACGGCGTGCAGGTACGGGCGGCGCTCGGCGACCACGCGACCCTCGGCTCGCAACGCAGCGAGCACGGCGGGGCGCGCCTCGAACCGGTCAAGGCCCTGGAACGGGCCGCCAGCCGTAATCACGCCGCGCTCGTCCATGATGACCAGGCTCGGCAGGTCGTGCCGGCGGCCGATCTCGAAGTCGTCCGGGTCATGCGCCGGGGTCACCTTCACCGCGCCAGTGCCGAACTCCGGATCCACGTGCGGGTCGGCCACAACCGGGATTCGCCGGCCGGTCAACGGCAGGTCGATCTGTTTGCCGACTATGTGCGCATACCGGGGATCATCCGGGTGCACCGCTACGGCAGTGTCGCCCAGCATCGTCTCGACTCGCGTGGTCGCGACCACAATCTGGTCGTCGCCGTCGCCGTACCGGATCGAGACCAGTTCGCCCTCGTCGTCGGAGTGCTCGACCTCGATGTCCGACAGTGCGGTCAGGCAGCGCGGGCACCAGTTGATGATGCGCTCCGCCTGGTAGATCAGCCCGTCGGTGTACAGCCGCTTGAACATCGTCTGCACCGCACGAGACAGACCGGCGTCCATGGTGAACCGCTCGCGGCTCCAGTCCACGCTGTCACCGAGCCGTCGCATCTGGCCGAGGATGCGACCGCCTGACTCTGCCTTCCATTGCCACACCCGGTCGACGAACGCCTCGCGGCCGAGGTCATGCCGGGATAGCCCCTCTTTGGCGAGTTCGCGCTCGACCACGTTCTGAGTCGCGATGCCGGCGTGATCCATACCAGGCAGCCAGAGCGTGTTATAGCCCTGCATCCGGCGCCGGCGCACGAGCGCATCGATCAGGGTGTGGTCCAGCGCATGCCCGATATGCAGCGAACCGGTGACATTCGGCGGCGGAATGACGATCGTGAATGACGGCGCCGCCGAGTCAGCATCTGCCCGGAAGTACCCCGCTGCTACCCACGCCTCGTACCGGCGAGCCTCGACCTCGGCAGGGTTGTACTGCGCAGGGAGCTTCGTCGCTTCCGTTCCGGTGGTCACGTGAGGAGTCTAGTGCCGGGGCACTTTGCCTCCGTCCGGTACTCCACGGGCCATCTCAGGACCCCGCTGGCGGGCGCGCGGGGCTCCGCGGGCTTGGCACGATTGAGATAACACAAAGTTGTGTTATCTCAGTTCTCTCTGTAATCTCTCACGCATGCCGACTGATGCTGAGATCACGTTCGCGGACCATGCCGGCCGTCTCTATGCCCGCCGCTACGGCATGGCGCCAATGGTGGGCCGGCTGCTGGGCTACCTGGCCATCTGCGACCCGCGCGAGCAGAGCATCGCGGAGCTGGCCGAGGCGTTGCTGGCCAGCCGCAGCGCGATTGCCGGCGCGGTCAAGACCCTGGATCAGCTCGGCCTGATCCGGCGGTCACGGGCTGCGGGCGAGCGGATGGACCGCATCTGGATCGACATGAGCAGTCCCCGGTCGACGGGCTTCGACGTGACCGAATACCAGGAGCAGGGCGATCTGGCGCGCGAAGGCCTGGCGCTGCTGGCCGGTGAGCCGCCCGAGCGGCGGGCGGTGCTGCTGGAGTGGGCGGCGTTCGCCGACTTCCTGGTGGCGCGGCTGCCAGAGCTAGAGAAGGACTGGAAAGACCACCGCGCGTCGCTGCGCGCCGCCGGCGAACTCCCGGACGGCCCACCGCATCACTGAAAGCGAGGAACCCGTGACGATCAGCCTGACCGCGCCGGCCATCAGCGCCCGCGCAGTGCGCAAATCCTACGGCGAGCACATCGTGCTCGACGGAGTCGACCTCACCGTCGCCAAAGGCACCATCTTCTCCCTGCTCGGGCCCAACGGTGCCGGGAAGACGACGATGGTGCGCATCCTCTCGACCCTGATCCCGGCCGACAGCGGCGACATCCGGGTCGGCGGGCACGACGTGGTCACCGATCCGGACGCGGTGCGTGCCCTGATCGGCGTCACCGGCCAGTTCTCAGCGGTGGACAACTATCTCACCGGCGAGGAGAACCTGCGCCTGATGGCCGACCTTCGCCACCTCGGCCGCCAGGCCGGACGGCGCCGGATCGCCGAGCTGCTCGAACGGTTCGACCTGACCGGCGCCGCGCGCAAGCCGCTATCGACCTACTCCGGCGGGATGCGGCGCAGGCTGGACCTGGCGATGACGCTGGTCGGCCACCCGTCAGTGATCTTTCTCGACGAGCCCACCACCGGGCTCGACCCGCGCAGCCGCCGCACCATGTGGCAGATCATCCGGGAGCTGGTCACCGACGGCGTGACGATCTTCCTCACCACCCAGTACCTCGACGAGGCC
The DNA here is from genome assembly GCA_036488155.1 of Streptosporangiaceae bacterium. Lineage (GTDB taxonomy): Bacteria > Actinomycetota > Actinomycetes > Streptosporangiales > Streptosporangiaceae > JAJYUU01. The sequence continues at coordinate 43,717 of DASXIA010000084.1, forward strand.
GACCATCTGGCGGACTACGTCGCGGTGCTGGATCACGGGCGGATCGTCGCCGAAGGCACCCCCGCCGAACTGAAGCGCCGCATCCCCGGCGGGCACATCCAACTCCAGTTCGCCGAGCTAGACGCACTGCGCGCCGCGGTCAGCATGATCCCGAACGCCACCCCGGACGACGATCAGCTGGTTATGCAGGTCCCCGGCGACGGCAGCATCGCCTCGCTGCGCCGTGTGCTCGACGAGCTGGACGACGCGCGCATCACCGTCGAGCACCTGTCGATCCACACGCCTGACCTCGACGACGTGTTCTTCGCCGTCACCGGCCACTCCGCCATCGAACCCGCCACCCGCCAAGAAGAGGAAGCCCTCCAGCCATGACATCCCTCGCCTACACCTTCGCCGATTCGGCGACGATGCTGCGCCGCAACCTCAAACACCAGCTCCGCTACCCGTCACTGACGGTCATGCTCGCAGCTTTCCCGATCGTGTTCCTGTTGCTGTTCGTCTACGTCTTCGGCGGCCAGCTCGGCGCCGGCCTCGCCGGCCACGGCGCCGGCGGCCGCGGTGCCTACCTCACCTACGTCGTCCCCGGCATCCTGATCATCACGGTGGCCTCCGGCGCCCTCGGCACCGCGATCTCCGTCGCCACCGACATGACCGGAGGAATCATCGACAGATTCCGCACCATGGCCATCTCCCGAGCCGCCGTGCTGACCGGCCACGTGATCGGCAGCCTGTTGCAAACCCTCGCTGTACTCGTGCTCGTGGCCGGCGTTTCCCTGGCCATCGGCTTCCGGTCCCACGCCAGCGCCATTGAATGGCTCGCCGCTGCCGGCGTACTCGCGCTCTTCGCGTTCGCACTCATCTGGCTGTCCGCAGCGCTGGGCCTAGCCGCCAAGAGCGTCGAAACCGCCAGTAACACCCCCATGTTCCTCACCCTGCTGCCGTTCCTGTCCAGCGGGTTCGTCCCCACCGCCAGCATGCCCGCCGGGCTGCGGCAATTCTCCGAGTACGAACCCTTCACCCCGGTCACCCAGACCATCCGCGGCTTCCTTACTGGCGGCCCCATCGGCATGCACGCGATCGCCGCCATCGCCTGGAGTGCCGGCATCGCCCTGGCCAGCTACCTCTGGGCGATTCGTCTCTATAACCGCCGCCGGGCAGCCGAGCCGAACTGACGGCGCGTTCCGCCAGGCATCCGCCTGGCTCAGGCGCGGACAGCTAGGAGACGCTACGCGGACTTCTCGCGCGGCGTGCGGCGGGCGACGTCCCGCGGCACCAGGGTCGGGTTCACGTTCTCCAGGACGACTTCGGCACTGATGACGACCTTCTCGACGTCCTTACGGCTCGGCACCTCGTACATGACCGAGAGCAGGACTTCTTCGAGGATCGCCCGCAGCCCGCGCGCGCCGGTGCCGCGCAGGATGGCCTGGTATGCGACAGCTTCCAGGGCATCGTCGGTGAACTCCAGGTCAACCCCGTCGAGCTCGAACAGCCGCCGGTATTGCCGGACCAAGGCATTCCGCGGCTCGGTCAGGATCCTGATGAGCGCTTCGCGGTCCAGGTTGTGCACGCTGGTGATGACCGGCAGCCGGCCGACGAACTCGGGGATCATGCCGAACTTGAGCAGGTCTTCGGGCATTACATCGGCGAACCGGTCGGATTCGGTCTTGTCCGTCTTGACCCGCAGCACGGCGCCGAAGCCCATGCCGCTCTTACCCACCCGCGACTCGATGATCTTCTCGAGTCCGGCAAACGCGCCGCCGCAGATGAACAACACGTTCGTGGTGTCGATCTGAATGAACTCCTGGTGCGGATGCTTGCGGCCACCTTGCGGTGGTACCGACGCCGTCGTGCCTTCCAGGATTTTCAGCAACGCCTGCTGCACGCCCTCGCCGGACACATCACGCGTGATCGACGGGTTCTCGCTCTTACGAGCAATCTTGTCGATCTCGTCGATGTAGATGATGCCGGTCTCGGCCTTCTTGACGTCATAGTCAGCGGCCTGGATCAGCTTGAGCAGGATGTTCTCGACGTCTTCACCGACATACCCGGCCTCGGTGAGCGCGGTGGCGTCCGCGATGGCAAACGGAACGTTGAGCAGGCGGGCCAGAGTCTGCGCCAGGAGGGTCTTGCCGGACCCGGTCGGGCCGAGCAGCAAGATATTGGACTTGGCCAGCTCGACGCCGTCCTCGGCCGACCCGGACCGCTCTCCGCCGGACTGGATCCGCTTGTAATGGTTGTAGACCGCGACGGAGAGGCCCTTCTTGGCCTTCTCCTGCCCGATCACGTACGAGTCGAGGAATTCGTAGATCTCCCGCGGCTTGGGCAGGCTGTCCCACTTGAGCTCAGTCGGCTCGGCTAGCTCTTCCTCGATGATCTCGTTGCAGAGGTCGATGCACTCATCACAAATGTAGACGCCGGGCCCGGCAATCAGCTTTTTAACCTGCTTTTGGCTCTTTCCGCAGAACGAGCACTTCAGCAGATCACCGCCATCACCGATGCGTGCCACCTAGTTACTCCCTCTGCCCTGCTGGTCAGCTAGCCCTGCTGGCTGGCCAGTCAATCGTGCCATCCGACGCGTCGAACCTTGTGCCACTAACTGTGTCCTGAGCAAACTCTGTGCTAACCCGCTGCGTACTACTGGACTGTGTGCTTAAAGTCACCGCCGGCGTCGCCATCGTCCGCAGACCCTAGACGGTACCGCCTCGGCGACCCTTGGTGTGGCTTAAGGGACACCGCGCCGGCGCGCCGGGCCTCCTGACCGCCGCCTGCCCGACGGCTGTCCTGTCAAGAGGACTTAGGACGACACTACCTCGCTCTTGCGCTTTAGCATCGTCAGAACTTCATCCACCATCCCGTACTCCTTAGCCTCGGAGGCGGTGAAGAACTTGTCCCGCTCGATGTCCCGGCGGACCCGGTCTTCATCCTGACCGGTATGGCGAGCCAGGATGTTCTCCATCGAAGCCCGCATCCGCAGGATCTCCCTGGCCTGGATCTCCAGGTCACTGGACTGGCCGTAGCCGCTTTCGACGGCCGGCTGGTGGATCAGGATCCGTGAATTCGGCAGCGCGAACCGCTTGCCCTTGGTCCCGGCCGCCAGCAGAACCGCTGCAGCAGACGCCGCCTGACCGAGACAGTAGGTGTGAATCTCGGGCTGGATGTACTGCATGGTGTCGTAGATCGCCATCATCGACGTCATCGACCCGCCCGGCGAGTTGATGTAGATGAGAATATCCCGGTTGGGGTCGATCGACTCGAGGGTGATCAACTGCGCCATCACGTCGTTGGCGGATGCGTCGTCAATCTGCACTCCGAGGAAGATGATCCGCTCCTCGAAAAGCTTGTTGTACGGATTCATCTCCTTAACGCCGTAGGACGTCCGCTCCACGAACGACGGCAGCACGTACCGCGACTCGGCCTGCCGCGGCCTGGGGTTTCCCGGTCCTGGATTCCTGGCGGCGTCATAACCGGCGATTCCGTGTCGAGCGCTCACTTCTGGTCCTCCCTGGCCAATGCCGCCGACGATCCCGGAGCCGTGCATCACCTCGGGCTGGCTCATGACACCGGGCCCATCGACGGCACCTCGCTCGCGTTTCTGACCACGTGGTCGACGATCCCGTAGTCGCGGGCCTCCTCAGCGGTGAACCAGCGGTCCCGGTCTGAGTCTTCCTCGATCTGCTCGACGGGCCGGCCGGTGTGCCCCGCGATTCGCTCGGCAAGCACCCGCTTGAGGAACAAGCTCTGCTCAGCCTGGATCCTGATGTCGGTTGCGGTACCGCCGATGCCGCCATGGGGCTGGTGCATCAGGATGGCGGCGTGCGGCATCGCGTAGCGCTTGCCCTGCGCGCCAGCGCATAGCAGGAACTGACCCATCGACGCTGCCATGCCCATCGCATAAGTGGCCACGTCGTTCGGGACGTACTGCATTACGTCATAGATCGCCATTCCGGCATAAACCGATCCGCCGGGCGAATTGATATAGAGGCTGATATCCCGCTTAGAATCTTCGGCCGCAAGCAGGATCAGTTCCGCGCAGATGCGGTTAGCCAGGTCATCATCGACCTGCTGGCCGAGGAAGATGATCCGGTGCCGCAGCAGGCGCTGGAACAGCATCTCGCTCAGCGGCTGAACCGGGGATTCGTTCGCCCTGGCAAGCACCCCGCTGCTGACGGCGATCTGCTGCCGGTCGTCGGGAGGCGTCGTCACGTGTGCTCTCCTGGTGTAGTTGGTCGCGCCTGTCGTTGTCTGCGACCATAACCCGGCCGCGAGACGGGCTTCGCCGCCGAGTCCCGGTGTTCGCTTAAGGCGCACGCCAGCGGGCCATTTTCCGGCTGTAGCGGCGCCTTCTCAGAGGCTTCCACCGGCAGCGGTAGCGCAGGCCGTCGTCCGCTCGCCACCACGACGCTCGCGGCATCGGGCTTCGCGGTACGAGCAGCCTGGCCGACCGCCGCGGCCCAGGCAGGAGCGGGGCCGCGATGGCGGAGCTGGCGGCGGTTTGCGGGCGCCGCCGTCAGTCCTCCTCGGACTCCTCGGCATCGGCTTCGTCGAGATCCGCGTCGCCAGCCTCGGCTTCCTCGCCAGCTTCGGCCTCTGTCTTCACATAGACCGGCCGGCCAGCCTCGTCAGTTACCCGGGCACGCTCGGCGAGTACGGTCAGCGCGTTGCCCCGCAGCACATCAGCGGCCACCGCAGGCAGCTGGCCGTTGTCGCTGAGTTGCTGTGCGAGCCGGTCAGGGGCGACGCCCATCCGGTATGCCTGCTCCGTGACGTACGCGCTCAGTTGCTCGCCTGTCACGCCCAGCTCCTCCTGGGTAGCGATCTTGTCCAGGATGAAACCGGCCTTTACCGAACGCCGGGCATCGGCCTCAAAATCCTGATCGAGCTTGGCCTGCGTCGTCTCGGCAGACTCCAGGTAGCTCTTCATGCTGATGCCAGCCCGCTCGAGCTGGTCGCGCAGGGACTGACGCCGCGCTTCGATCTCGGCGGCAAGGAGCGCTTCGGGCAGCGGGATGTCGATTCGCTGGATCAGCTCATCCAGCAGCCGTTCCCTGGCCTGGCCTGCCTGGCCCTGCTGGCGCATTGCTTCCAGCTGTCGCCTGGTCGATGCGCGGAGCTCGCCAACCGTGTCGAACTCGCTCGCCGACTGGGCGAACTCGTCGTCGAGCTCCGGCAGCTCTTTGACCTTCACCGAGTTGACGGTCACCAGCACGTCAGCCGTCTTGCCCGCCTGCTTCCCGCCTGCCAGTTCGGCCGTGAAGTTAGCCGACTCGCCGGCCGACATCCCGGTCAGCGCCTCATCGAGTCCGTCCAGCATGGACTCGGTGCCTACCTCGTAGGACACGCCGGAGGCCTGAGCATCGTCGACCGCCTTGCCGTCGATCGTGGCAGCCAGGTCGATCGACACGAAGTCACCGGTCTGCACCGGCCGGTCGACGGTCTTGAGCGAGGCGAACCGCTCGCGTAGCGCGCGAAGGTATTCCTCCACCTGGTCGGGGTCCACTTCGGCGTTATCCACCGTCACCGACAGCTGCTCCAGGTCGGGCAGCTCGAAGCTAGGCCGGACGTCGACCTCAGCGGTGAACGCCAGTTCCTTGCCGTCGTCCAGCCTCGTGACCTCGATGTCCGCCTGCCCGAGGGGCACCACCTCGTGCTCGGCGACCGCCTTGTTGTACAGCTCGGGAACGGCCTCGTTGACCGCCTGCTCGAGCACGTGAGAGCGGCCGATGCGCGTGTCAATGACCCGGGGCGGGACCCGACCAGGCCGGAATCCGGGGATCCTGACCTGCTTGGCCACCTCCCGGTAGGCCTTGTCGAGGCTCGGCTTGAGTTCCTCGAACGGGACTTCGATTGTCAGCTTGACCCTGGTCGGGCTTAGCTCTTCGACGTCGGTCTTCACCTGGGGTCGCTTCCTGGAAAGAGATCATTCCGCTGGCTGGCGCTCTCGCGCGGGCCGGACTTGCTGTCACTCACGGCTGTTGGGCGCCAAGTCTAGGCCAGTCTCGCTAGGTTCACCCGGCACGGGTGATGATCACGGGAACTCGGCCGCCGCACGATGGCGAAGTAGGAGTACTCGGGGTGTAGTCGGCGTGCCTCAGAACGCCGTGCGAGCGCGGTAACCAGGCACGAACCGGCCGTCTAGTCCTCCAGGAGGCGAGAATGACCGAACCGCGGAGCGGCCCGGCCAACCAGGGGGGTCAGCCAGGCGGGTATGGACCGTCGGCCAGCGGCCCGCCAGCCGACTCGGGCCAGGGCAACATGGGCTCCGGCGACATGGGACGGGGCAAACGAGGCGCCAGCAGCGTCGGCGAACCCGGCCAGGAAACGGGAGGCTCAGGCCTTCCAGACGAGGGTACGCGTCAGCGTGCTGCCTCGGGCGAGGGCGCTACCCAGGGCGGCGGCGTGCGGACGCGCACCACACCAGCTCAGGCGACGGTTCCGCAGCAGTACGGCCCGCAGGGTGAGCGAGCAATAGAGGGCGAAGGGGCCGGAGCAGCCGGCCTCGGTGCCAGGACCGCAATGATCGCAGGTGCGGCGGGCCGGGCCTGGCCAGGGGTTCTCCTCTGCGGCCTGGGCATGATCGCGCTCGGCATCATGCTGCTTGTCTGGCCGGCTGCGGCGCTCACCCTCGTCGCGGTCCTCATCGGCGCGGCCGTGCTCGTCGCCGGGCTCGTCAAGCTGTTCGAGGCGTTCACCGCTAGCAATCACAGTGGCGGCATGCGCGCGGGTTACATCGCGATCGGGCTGCTCGCCGTGCTCGCGGGGACCTACCTGATGCTGCACCACGCGCTCAGCCTGTTCCTGCTCGCCTTCGTGACCGGCGTGTTCTTCATCGCGCACGGTGTCGCCGACATCGGCGCGGCGATTTCAGGAGACGTGCCGGGCCGCACCTTGCGCGCCGTGCTCGGCGTGTTCAGCTGCGCGGCCGGGATCATCATGGTGGTGTGGCCCGCGATCAGCCTTGTCCTGCTGGTGACGCTCGTCGCCGCCTGGCTGCTGTTCTATGGCCTGGTGCTTGGCGGCCTCGCTTACAGCCTGCGCAAGGCCTCGAAGGAGGGCATTGGTGGCGCTGCAAAGGGTGCGCCGTCATTCAGGAGGAGAAAGCTGGCCGCAAGCGCACGGTAGCTTGCGGGTTACCTGCTGAGCCCAGTCGCGCGCGCAGGCAAGCACAGCGGTGGTTCCGTCCGGACAGCTGTCCGGGCGGAGCCACCGCTTCATCTGTTATTCGTGGTTTGTCGTTGGTTCTGCCGCTGCGAGCGGCGTAACAGCAGATCCAGCCGGCGGCCCTGAGCGATGGCCTGCCGCCGGTTCGCGACACCCAGCTTCCGGTAGACGGAGCTGAGGTGCGTCTTGATGGTGTTAATCGACAGGAACAGCGCCTCGGCGATCTCCTGGTTGGTCATGTGCGAGGGGAGGAACCGCAGCACGGCGAGTTCGCTATCGGTCAGCAGAGCCGCTGGATGGCTACCGGCCGGTCGCGGCAGACGCCCGTCGAATCGGTCCAGGATCCGGCTGGCGAAGCCGGCGCTGCGACTCGACGGCGAAACCAGAACGGTAAGTGCCGACCTGACCGGCGGGCCGGCCGCGACAAACGGACCGCAGGCCTCTTCGGGCTCGGCGAGCGCCAGGGCCAGCGACAGCAACTCGGCGGCTTCACCGGACTGGTTGAGCCGCCGGTGCGCGACGACTGCGGTGAGCAACGCCGCGATCCGGTCGGTGACCGGGCACGTCCCGGCAGTGCCATTGATGAGCGGCATCACCTGCTCGATCGCACCTTTATCGTCGCAGTCGGCGATCAGCAGCCTGGCCTCGCAGATGGCAGCCTCTGGCTGGGCCGCCGCCTCGGCGGCCGCGGCAGGAGCGCCGGGCTCAGCAGGACTGCCGGGGTTCATCACCAGGTCAGCTAGCGTGGCCCTGGCCCGTTCACGTTCGCCGGCGGCGAGGCTGATCTCGGCGTCCAGCACCGCGATGACCGCTGCGGCGCCGTACCCTCGGGCCGATTGCGCTGGCAATTCGGGCACGCCGCGGTTATATCCGGCCTGCGCGGCGCCCGCGACCGCGTCGGTCAGCCAGCGGACTAGCCCGCGGGCGCCGGTCAGGTTGCCCTCGGCAACCGCTAGCCGGGCCCGCAGGAAACCACTGAGGACGGCGATTGAGGGCTCGCCAGCCGGCCGCGGGGCCATTGCCGCGAGGTCAGCCTGGTCAAGCAGAGTTCCGGCAGCGTCCGGCTCATCCCTGGCCAGGTTTACCGCCGCCCCGGCGAGTGCCAGCACCGCGCGCAGATCGTCGTCCGCGCCATGCGGCCCGTCTGAAACGCTGGCGGCGAGCCTGGCCGCAGCACCCAGGTCACCGTAGAGCGCGCAGGCAACTGCCTCGAAGGCGCGGCCTCGTTCCCGCAGTGCCAGCAGTGCGCCGGCCGACAGCTGCGAACTTGCATGCAGCAGCGCCGCTCGGGCCAGCTGACTGTCGAACTCGCGCAGTGCGGCAAGGCCGAGAGCGAGCCAGAGCACCCCGACCGCGCGGTGCTCCGGCGTGCCGCGCGGGTCTGTGTGCGCCTGGCTCGCCAGGGCCCACTCCCGATCCAGCCAGCCCGGCGCGGCGGCGCTGACCGCGGCCTTGTGCAGAACCCGCAGCGCCGCGACCCAGATCTCAGCCTCGCCCGGCTTCGAGCACGTTTCCCCCGGGCCATCTCCTCGCGCGCCACGGGCTCCGGTTGCGGCGAGCACGCTCTCCGCTGTCTCCAGGTACGGCAGTGCGCCGTCGGCGTCGCCCTGCCAGAGCCGTGCGGCAGCGAGCGCGACAGCAAGCATGCCATCGGCGGCTACCTTGCCGGGCGGCACCAAGGCCAGGGCTGCTTCCAGCACCGGCGCGGCAGGTGACAGCAGGACCGCGGGCCCTGCGTCGCGCAGCAGTTGCACGCCGAACTCCCAGTCCCCGGCGCTGGCCGCCGCCTGCACGGCAGCAAGCACATCACCCCGGCCGGCGTGCCATCGGGCGACTCGCCCTTGGAGCACCGGGACCTCGTCGGGCAGTTCGCGGCACAGATCGGCGAAGAGCACCTCGCGGAGCATCGGGTGGTAGCGGTATTCGGCAGCGTCTGGCGATACCGGCTGTACCAGGCCGCACTCCCTGCTCAACCGCTGGAGCAGGCGCGCAGCGCCAGCGTCATCCGTCAGGTCGCGGGCCAGGTCCGCAGGCACGGTCGGAGTCAGGCAGCTGCGCATCATGAACGTCCTGACCCCGGGCGCAAGCTGGCCGAGGAGTTCGTCCCGCAGGTAGTCGGCGACCGGAGCGACCGGCCCGGTTGCCGCGCCGACCGCTGGCGCGGTGCTGGCCGAGGACGCTGTGCTGGCGGAGAACGCTGTGCTGGCCGAGACCACCGGGGTGACCGGAGCGGCTCCGCTAACCGCGGCGGGCTGACCGGCCGCGGCCGCTGGACCGGCCGGAACTGGGCCGAGCGCAGTGAGCCGCAGGCCAGCCAGCCAGCCTTCGGTCCGTTTGAAGACCCGCTCGCAGTCAGCGGGGCTAAGCGGCGTGCCGAGCATCGCGAAATATGCCGAGGTCTCCTCCGCCGTGCAGGCAAGGTCGGCGGCGCCGATGTCGGCCAGTTCGCCGGCCAGCCGCAGGCGGGCCAGCGCCAGGCCGGGCGCCGACCGCCCGGCCAGCAGCAGCCGCAATCCGGACGGCTCGTGCCGGATCAGCTCGTCCAGGCCGGCCAGCGCCTCGCTTCCGGCTAGCAGATGAACATCGTCGAGGACGAGCACCACCGGCTCGGCGGCGCGCCGGACGATCGCGGCCATCCATTGCGGGATCTCGGCGGCGGCAATGCCCGTCGGCGGTCCGGCGACGCCGGCCGGGGCGGGCGATCTGCTGCCCGTCATGGCGCCTGCCCTGGACAGCGCAGCGGTCACGTATCGCCAGAACCGGCCCGGCTCGCGATCAGAGGCGTCGAGACTCACCCAGGCGGGCCGGCGGCTGGCTGGCTTCGCCGCCGCCCACAGAGCAGCCGCGACGGTCTTACCAGAACCTGGTGGCCCGGTCACCAGTGTGACGCGACGGCTTACGCCAGCCTCGATGAGATCGCCGACCCGGCGGCGCGGCAGTACCGCGAGCCCTGGCCGCGGCACCCGCAGCTTGTCCTCGAGCAGCTCAGCATCGAGCTGCGTCGCGGACAGCGCGGGACCGCTCACCATGCTCGTCATCGCACCCCCGGAGTGACTGACCGCACCGTCAGCCGCAGCGCGCGAGCCGGCGAATGTGCGGATCCGATCGGTTGGCCGCCCGCGACCGCACTCACCCGTTGCGGTGAAACTGCAGCTCAAAGCCCCGTCTTCGGCATACCCCAGCGGGTGGTGCACCAATCAGAGCGACCCGCTATGTAGTGCTTCGCGAGGCAAGTTCCTGCCGTCGGCGCGCGACCCGGATCACCCGCGAAGTAGGTTGCCGGATTATCGCGCCATCCGTACCGTCCGCATGACCGCGGCTAGCCCACGACGCCGGTCAGGCCGAGAATGCCATCCAGCGTCAGCAGCACCCCGGCGACACCCAGCCCGGCGACGGCGATCACGTAGCCGTGCACACGCAGCCATCCGTCGCAGGCGCGCAGCACCCAGGCGGTCCGGTCGGGTGCCAGCAGGTACAAAACGAACGGCAGCCAGGCGAGCATCACCGTGATCGAGATGACCAGGGCGATTCCGAGGACGCTGTCCGCGATGCTCGCCTTGGACGTGGCTACCACCTGGACCGCCGCGATAAACGTCAGGGACGGCGCATACACCAGGAGACCGACGATGAACGCCGCCCACGGGTGCGGCCTGGCCAGCAGCCTGGAGATGATTCGCTTGTCCCGCTTTGCCGGGTCGGGCGGCTTGGGCTTGCGCCGGCGCAGGTACGCCCCGGCCACCATCATCGCGACACCCAGGCCAAGCCGAAGGCCGTACCTCGGCTCATAATCACGCGGTCGTTGCAGGTGCCCGGCCCGCAGCGCGACGAAGACGACGGCCGCGAAGATCGCCGTCATCACGACGGCGCCGGCCAGGTAAATCAGCACAGTGCGGTGCGGGTTGGCCGACCCCAGGAACACGGCGGAGACCAGCAGCGCGGTTGGGGACAAGGCAGCCAGCACGGCCAGGCCGACCGCCTCAGTAAGCATCGCGGCTGCGCGTCACAGACACCCAAGGCGGCTGACACCGTCATACAGCCAGCCTTCCCGTCGCCGCGGCTGGCGTCTCACCCGCCTCGGGTGAACCGGCTTCACGCTGCGGCGCGGTTGCATGAGGCTCGCTGCCGGGTATCACCGGCCAGCAGCCGTAGCTACCCGGCCGGCGACTAGGAGCTAGCTGTGCTGACAAGGAGACTGGGCAGGCGATGAGCGGCAGCGAGGCAGCGACTAGCGGTGCGCTCCGTCAGGTGCCGACGGCAGGGATGACGTGGATACCGGGCGGCCAGTTCCGGATGGGGTCGGCCGACTTCTATCCGGAGGAGCAGCCGGTGCACACGGTCGCCGTCGGCGGGTTCTGGATCGATACCCGGCCGGTCACCGTCGCTGAGTTCCGCCGGTTCGTCAAGCAGACCGGTTACGTGACGCTGGCCGAGCAAACATCCGATCCAGCCCGATATCCGGGTGCCGACCCGGAACTGCTGGTCCCCGGCTCGCTCGTCTTCCGCAAAACGCCGGGCCCGGTCGACTTGCGCGAGGTCGGCAACTGGTGGGATTACGCGCCTGGTGCGTGCTGGCGTCACCCCGAGGGGCCGGCCAGCAATGTCACCAGGCGCGACAAGCACCCGGTTACGCACATCGCGTACCCGGACGCGCAGGCCTACGCCCGCTGGGCGGGCAAGGAACTGCCGACCGAGGCTGAGTGGGAATACGCCGCGCGCGGGGGCCTGGACGGCGCCGTGTACGTCTGGGGCGATGACTTCGCGCCGGGCGGCCAGCATCTCGCCAATACCTGGCGTGGCGAGTTCCCGTGGCAGAACCTCGCCCTGGACGGGTATGAGGGCACCTCGCCCGTTGCCCGCTTCCCCGCGAACGGCTATGGGCTCTACGACATGACCGGGAACGTCTGGGAATGGACCGCGGACTTCTTCCAGCTAGGGCACCGGCCTGACCACGGTCCTGACTGGCCCAGCTGTGTGCCGCGCCACCCGCGGCTGACCGCCGGTGAAACCGGTGCGTTCCCGCCCGATGACATTCTCCGCCGGGTTATCAAGGGGGGCTCGTACCTGTGCGCGCCCAGTTTCTGCCTGCGGTACCGGCCAGCCGCGCGGCACGGCGAGACGGTCGGCACCTCGACCGGTCACCTCGGGTTCCGGTGCGTGCTGAGGCCGACGTTTTAGGCTCCGTCCGACCCGGCCGGACTGCCTGTGCCAGCTTGCTCAGGGCCGGCCTGCCCGGTGCCAGGCTGCCCAGTGCGGGCCCGTTCAGTTCCCTGCGGTGGCCCCTGCAACTGGCCCCGCGCACGGGTCCGGAAGAAACCGGTGATCAGGCTCACGGCCGTGCCGAGGAACACCAGGTTGAACACAATCTGCACGGTCACGGCCGCGCGAGCCAGCTGGCCGACCGGGTGCACGTCACCGAAGCCCACAGTCGCCAGAGTGCTGATGTTGAAATACAACGAGTCGGTCTTGGTGGCCAGCTCCCCGAACTGATGGGGCAGCGCCGCGAGAGACTCGTCAGACCAGGAGAAAAACAACACGGTGAGTGTCAGCAGCAGGGTCAGGCCGCGGATCCTGGCATTCTCGCCCGCCCGCAGCAGCCTGCGGACGGCCGCCAAGATGAGCGCGCCGAGCACGGCAGCCCCGAGGAAGAACATCACCGCCCACGAGGTCTCGCGCATCGCGCCGGGCACCGGGAGCACATAGTAGACAATGGTCGCGGCGGCCATCAGGGCGATCGTGCCGGCCGCCGACCGCGAGTGCGATTGCGGACCGCTCACTGAACCGGGCACCCCCTGCGCCGCCGCTCCGCTATGCCAGCATCAGCCGATTCTGGCACGGCGGCGGCATTCGTCAGCTGACCGGCTGGAGCCGGAGCTTCCTGATGATCTCGGTGACGACCTGGCCTGCCGGCGCGGCACCGGTCGGAATCGGGTATACCCGCGGCTCGGCGGGGTCTGGTGGCTCCAGCGCGGCGAACTGACTGGCCATCAGCGGTTCGTGGAAGAAGTGGCCCTTCCGGGCGTGCAGCCTGGCCTGATCCTCTGCCTGACTAATGGTGAGAAACACCATCACCGCTTGCTCGCGGTGGCCGACGAGGTCGTCCCGGTACTTCCGCTTGAGCGCGGAACAGGCGAGCACGGCCGACTGGCCGCTGGCAATGACGTCATCCATCCACGCGTCGATGGCCGCCAGCCAGGGCTTCCTGTCGTCGTCGGTCAGCGGCAGGCCAGCTCTCATCTTCGCTACGTTCGCCGCCGGATGGAACGTATCGCCATCGGCGAATTGCCAGCCCAGCCGTCTGGCCAGCAACTGGCCGACAGTGGTCTTGCCGCTTCCGGACACGCCGGCCACTACCACGATCATCGGACGCGAGCCTAACGTGCGACCCTTTTCTTTAGGCAAGTGACTCGGAAGGAGCTGCATGGTATCGCCCCGCCAAGTAGATGCCCTGGTCATCTTCGGTGCGACCGGGGACCTGGCCAAGCTGGAAACCTTCCCTGCCCTCGTCGGTCTGGTTGAGCGCGGGGTTCTCAATGTCCCGGTTGTCGGGGTAGCGATGAGCGGCTGGGGCCTGAACCAGTTCCGCGACTATGCGACCGCGTCGCTGAAGCTGAACAACATTGACCCGGCCAGCCCGGCCGCCACCCGGATGCTGAGCCTGCTTCGCTACGTCGACGGGGACCTCGATGATCCGGCCACTTATCAGGCGATGTCAGCTGCCATGGGTGACGGCCAGAACGCGCTCTTTTACCTAGAGGTGCCACCATCGCTGTTCGGCCGGATTGCCGAGGGAATTGCCGCCGCGGGGCGGGCTGGCAACGCGCGGGTCATGGTGGAGAAGCCGTTCGGTACCGACCTTCCAAGCGCGATCGCGCTCAACGCAACGATGCACAAGTACTTCCCGGAGGAATCCATTTACCGGGTCGACCACTGGCTCGGACTAGAGCCGGTAGAGAACCTGCTGTTCGTCCGGTTCGCGAATTCCATTGTGGAGCCGCTGCTCAACCGCGCCCACGTGGCCAGCATCCAGATCACCATGGCGGAGGCGTTCGACGTCGCCGACCGCGGCAGCTTCTACGACAAAACCGGCGCCATCCGGGATGTGCTGCAGAATCACATGCTCCAGGTACTGGCGACCGTACTAGCGGATCCGCCCGATGGCAGCGGCCTTGCTTCCTGGCGCGACGTCAAATCGCAGATCATCGGCGCGCTAGACCCGCTGAGCTCGCAAACGACCGTCCGCGGCCAGTACGACGGCTACCTCGGCGTCAAGGGAGTCGCCCCCGGCAGCACCACCGAGACCTACGCGGCCGTCCGCCTGAACGCGCAATCCTGGCACTGGGCCGACGTCCCGATCCTGATCCGGGTCGGCAAGTGCCTGCCGGTGACCGCCACTGAGGTGGTGTTCAGGTTCCGCCGTCCGCCACACGACGTGTTCAGCATTGGTGCCGCCGCAGGCGCTAACCAGTTGCGGGTCCGCATCTTCCCCGACGACCAGGCCGGTGTCACGCTGGTCGGCAAACGGCCCGGTCCCGACCTGGCCCCGCAAGTCCGCGAGCTTGCCTACTGCGGTGAAGCCGCAGAGCAGACGATCCGGCCGTATGACCGGTTGATCGGCGCGGCGCTGAGCGGGGACCGGTACCTGTTCGCCCGCCAGGACACCGTCGAGGCCGCCTGGCGGGTAGTCCAGCCGGTCCTCGGTGACGTGGTGCCCGTGCAGGCCTACGCCCGCGGGAGCTGGGGGCCGGCGCAGGCGGCCGCCCTCGTACCTGATGGCGAGACCTGGCATGATCCGGCCGCCTAGGCTGCCGTGCCGCAACGGCTGCTAATAGCGCAACGGCGCGGGGGGCTGATGCAATGACGAACGCCGGGCACAGGCCCGAGCCTGCACCTGCCGGACCGCCGGCCGAAACCGAGCCGGATCCGCGCTTCACGCTGGCGAATGAGCGGACATTCCTGGCCTGGAACCGGACCGCGCTGGCCCTGGTCGCCGCTGGCCTGGCCATCGTGCAGCTGCTGCCGCCGTTTCCAGGCGTACCGTTCGGCCGCCATATAGTCGGCGTCCCGCTGATCGTGCTCGGAGCCGTGATCGCGGCGGCCGCTTACTGGGAACTGAAGCGGAATCAGACTGCGATGCGACGTGGTGAGCCGCTGCCACGGTCCGTAGTTCCGCGCCTGCTGTCAGCCACGATCGCCGGCGTGGCGGTGCTGGCAGCGGTTGTCGTGCTGCTGTCGGTGACCCGGTAGACGAGGCCCCATGAGTGTCACACAGCAGGGCACACGGTGAAACCGGAGCCAGACGACCCGGGGATCGTCGATCCGGCCGACCGGACCAGGCTTGCCTGGAACCGGACGGCACTCGCGTTCGCGGCAATCGGCGCGGCCATGCTGAAGTCGAGCCAGGTTGCCGGCGTGATCGTGCTGGTACTGACCATGCCGATCTGGGCCGCCGTCCGCAGCACCGCTGCCATCTCGTCGGCTCGCAGGCTCCGCCTGGTAACAGCCACCGTCCTGCTCGTGGCCACGGTGGCACTGCTCGCCGCATTCCTCGGGCACGGACCGAGCACGCTTTCCGGGCTGCTGCATGGCCGCTGATCGACCGCGGCTGCCGCCAGGCGGCGCCTCGCCGCGGGCCAGGCTGCGCTGGCTGCTGATCGTGGTGGCCGTGATGGTGCTGCTGACCGCGGGCTGGCCACTGCTCAACGCAGTTGTCCCCGACAAGCAGCAGCTCGCGGCGGGCACCTCGCTCCGGGTCGGGCCGAGCGGGCCGAACTCGGCCAGCGTCAGGATAGGGCCGGGCTGGACCCTCCGGCCAGCGGAAAGCGACCCCCGCCAGGGCTATCTGCTGCGCCGCGGCGGCGTCACCGTTTCGATCGGCTATGTGTCACTGGCCGGCGTCGGGCATGCCGCCGGGATCTGGAGCGGATTGCGGCGAGTCCTCCGGGTCACCAATCCCGGCCTCCGGCTCGGTAAGCCGTCAGCCGTCACCAACGGGCACGGTCGGCTGGGCCTGAGCGCTACCGCGACGGGCGCGCACGCAGCGGGCAACGTGACCGATTTTGCCGGACCGTCCGGCACCTACGCGATTCAGATCGTCGTGCTCGCCCCCCGTGACGCGAAACCGCTGCCGGCGGCCACCTCACAACTGCTCATCCGCTCGCTTCGGTTCCCGGCGGCCTCGCGGTGAGCTTCCGCACCAGTGTCCGAGCAGTACGCATCAGCGCCGCGCTGCTCTGCATCTTCGGTGCCGCAGTGCTGATCTGGGAGTTCTTCCGCTTCCCGGTGGTGTTCCCGCAGGCCGGCGCGCTGGCCGCGGTGCTAGAACTGCCGCTGGTCCTGATCGGCTTCGCCCTGCTGCGGCGGCTACGGCCGACCCGAGCGCCCGCGCTACTCTGGTCGGCTGCCGCACTGGTGTGGGGCGCTACCGCCGCGGCCGGGTGCGCCCTGTTGGCTAACCAGGGCCTGACCGGCCTGTGGGCCAAGAGCGAGGGGGTCAGGTTTGCATCGGATTGGTCGGCCTCCCTCTCAGCGCCGCTGAACGAGGAGCTGCTCAAGCTGTGCGGTGTCGTAATGGTCGGGCTTGCCGCGCCACTGGCGATTAACGGGCCGCTGGACGGATTGGTCTACGGCGCCCTCACCGGCCTCGGCTTCCAGACGGTGGAAAACGTCACCTACGGCCTCAATGCCATTGTCATGTCGGGCGGCACAGACCCGGACCGCGCTGTGCTGAACTCCGCGCTGCTGCGGGTCGGCACGGCCGGCCTCGGCTCACACTGGACGATGACGGCAGTAGCGGGTGCCGGGGCCGGATACCTGATCCTGCACACCCGCCGCAGGCGGCTGATCCGCGACGCCGGCCGCGGCGGTTACCCCGGCCATCAGCCCGCCGACGCTGGTGCGGCCCGACCGGGGTACGGGCTGCTGCTCGCCGCAGCGGCCTGCCTCGTCGCCGCTGCAGGGATGCATCTGTTGTTCGACGCCCCCGCAGTCGCGATCGACCTCAAAGTCGCGCTGAACTTCGCTCTCGTCGCCATTCTCTACCTGCTGCTCAGTAGTGCCTTCCTGCACCGCGCCCGCGAGGTGCTTGCCACCGCGGCCGCGGCCGGCCTGGTCAGCGCCCCGGAGGCAGGGTCTGTCCTGAGCCGGCGCCGCCGGCGGCAGGAATTGCGCAGGATTCACCCGCCCGCGGAACGCGACAATCTCCGGAAAAGGCAGCAGGACATCCTTACAGAACTCGATGCCGAAGCTGCTTAAAGCCAAACGGAAGCTGAGTCGGGGCATAAACTGGCGCCTGACTGGGCATGCTGCGGCCGCCTGACCTACCTCCTGCCCGGCCGCGACAGCCGGGACGGCGGCGTCATGAGGTCTTCATGTTCCGTGGGTAGACCTGACGCCGGACACGCCCCGGCGGCAATAGGGCCCCGGCGGCAACATGAATCGCATTAGGGGTCGCCGAGTGCCGAGATCGATGACGCCAGGCTGGGACGGCTCGAATGACTGGGACGGCTGGGGCAGCACGCCTGCCGCTAGCACCCCGTCAGGCGGGAGCTATCCCCCGGCCGGCGCGCATCGGGGCCGCGGCGGCGACATGAATCCCGACAGGGGTCGCCGAGTGCCGAGGTCGATGACGCCAGGCTCGGACCGCGGGCGTACCGACGGTGGCTACCCGTCCGGCGGGAGCCTGCCGCCGGACGATAGCTACATGCCGGACGATAGCTACCGGTCAGGCAGTAGCTATCCGCCGAGTCCGGGGCACCGGCGAAAGCGCCGCCAGGAGAGGGTGCCGCGCCGCCGAAACTGGGCTCCGCACATGCCGCGGCGCCTGTGGTCGCGCGTGCTGGCGGCGGCGATCGTCGTCATCCTGATCCCGACCGGCTGGTCCGTGGGGCATGCGCTGACCATGCCAGGCGGCGGGGCGTTCTCCGCGCGGATGGCCGAGTGGGCTCGCGACCACTATCTGGGCGCGCTTGTCACGCTCGGCGAAAAGCTCACTTACCAACCGCCCAAGGTCGGTGGCAAGCCGTCGTTCGCGCTCACCGGCCCGAGCGTGGCTTCAGCGAAGGCCGCTCGCAAGGACAGTCACGGTAAGCCCGGCGCCGCCGTGGCGTCCTGCCCGGCGAATCTGAGGACATTCGCCGGCAAGCCGCTGCCGGGAGAAGGCGTCTGGCGCGTGCTCGGCACCGTCAACGGTCAACCCGCGATCTGTGGCACCGACCTCCGGTTCAGCAAGGTCTTCACCTCCTACGTGGCCGGCATCGCGTCGATGAACCAGAGCCTGGTGAAGTTCGAGCTGCGGCCCGGAACCCTGGATCCCGGCCCTGGCAACTGGAAGGCACCGGATTACATCCCGGCCGGGACCCGCCGCGGGCTGATGGCAACCTTCAACAGCGGCTTCAGGCTCAACGTGTCCGGCGGCGGCTTCTACCTGAACGGGGAGAGGGCCGGAACGCTCACAAGAGGGGTAGCCAGTGAGGTTTACTACCGCGATGGGCACATCGCGATCGGAGTCTGGGGCCAGACGGTCCACATGACCCCGGACGTCGTCGGCGTCCGGCAGAACCTGCACCTGATCGTGATCAACGGCCGGGTGCCGAACTCGGTCGACAACAACGTCACGACTGCGTGGGGTGCCACGCTAGGCGGCGGCTACAACGTCTGGCGGTCCGGCATCGGCATCACTAAGGACGGCCGCGTGATCTGGGTCTACGGTCCCGCACTCAATGTGCGGCAGCTGGCCTCGCTGCTACGGCGAGCGGGCGCCGTCACAGCCATGCAACTAGACATCAACCCCGCCTGGATGTCGTACGAGTACTACCTGCACAGCCAGCGAGCCAACCCCAAGCCGGTCAACTTGCTGCCGAACCAGCAGGAGCCGGCCGACCGTTACTACTTCCCCAACAGCCGGGACTTCACCGCGGTCTACGCCAAATGACCACCCGCACCCCGGAGACCGGCGAGAGCCGGCCGCCACAAGCCGCATCCCGCACGGTCGCCTGGCCGCTGGCGCTCGCCGGGCTGGCCCTCGCGGCGGTCCAGGCGTGTCGCCCGCGGCAGTGGCCGAAGAACCTGCTGGTGTTCACCGCACCACTAGCCGGCGCCACGCTGGGCCGGGCAGGCGGCTTCGGTTACGCACTGGTAGCGTTCGCGGCCTTCACGGCCGCTTCGTCTGCCGTCTATCTGATCAACGACGTCATGGATGCCGAGCGCGACCGGTTGCATCCGACCAAACGGCTGCGGCCGATCGCATCCGGCCGGCTGCCGCGCGGGGTGGCCATCGGTCTCGCCATCGCCCTGCTATGTGTCGCCCTGCTGGCAAGCCTCGCGATCGGCGAGCCGCGGCTCGCGGGCGTCGTCAGCGCCTACGTCACGATATCCATCCTGTATAGCCTCGGCCTGAAGCACGTGCCCGGTGCGGAACTCCTGGTTGTGGCCCTGGGATTCGTGCTGCGCGCCATCGGCGGCGCCGTCGCCACGCACGTCCCGCCGTCCGCGTGGTTCCTGGCGGTGTGCAGTCTCGGTGCGCTGATGGTGGCGATCGGCAAGCGCTACACCGAACTGTCGGTGCTGGGCGACGAGGCAGCAGCGCACCGGCCGGTGATGCGCTGGTACCAGCCATGGATGCTGCGCGCCGGCCAGCGCGGCGCCATGATCGTGATGCTGGTCGCCTACCTGCTCTGGGCGCTGGCTGAGCCAGACGCCTGGATGCGCGGCTGGCATCTGGCCAGTGCGGCGCCGCTCGCAGCCGCGCTATTCCGGTTCGACCAGCTAACCGGCCTTGCTGACGGCCGTCCGGTTGAGGACCTGATCACCAGGGATCCGACAATGATCTGCTGCGAGCTGACGTGGCTGACCACGTTCACCATCGGGCTCTGATGGCCGTCGCGTCGGACAGGCAAGCGGACCGCTATGCTGCCGTTCCCCAGGTCATGACCGGGTTCGGCCGGATCGACCTGGCCGAGGACGTCAGACTCGGCCGGTACGCTTTTGAGTCGATGTACCGCAAGCTACCCGACTGGCCGGCTGTCAGGGCCCGGCTAGACCCCCGCGGAGTCTTCCGGTCCGACCTCGGCCGTATGCTCGGCCTGTGCTGAGGACTGGGTCAAGGGATCGCAGCCGGCCGGCCGCGGCGGGCGAAGCGGCCGGGCGGGCGGGTCGCGTGCTGCTAATCGGTGGCACCAGTGAGATCGGGCTGGCCGTCCTGGCGGCCCTGCGGCTCAGCCCGGCAGCCGAAGTCCTGCTCGCGGGCCGGGATGCCAAGAGACTCGACGCCGCGGCGGCCGCCCTGCCCTGCCATACGACCGTTCTTCGGTATGACGCGACTGAGGCTGGCGCCGGGCCCGCTCTCGCAGCCGCCGCGTTCAGTAACGGCCCGGTCGACCTGGTGATCTCGGCCGCCGGGCTGCTCACGCCCCAGGACCGCCTGGACCAGGCCCCCGACGAGGCTGGCGTGCTCATCGAGACAAATTTCACCAGCCATGTGACGGCCCTGCTCGCGCTGACTGCGCGGATGCGCGCAGCGGGAAGCGGCACGATCGTCATCCTGTCGTCGGTGGCGGCGATCAGGCCGCGTAAGGCGAACTTCGTGTATGGCGCGGCGAAGGCCGGCCTCGACGCGTTCGGCCGCGGCCTGGCGGACTCGCTGCACGGATCAGGCGTGCGCGTGCTGCTGGTCCGGCCCGGCTTTGTCATCGGGCGGATGACTGCGGGCATGGAGCCAGCGCCGCTGGCCACCACAGCCGAGCAGGTCGGTTCTGCGGTTGCGGCCGGACTGGCAGGGCGGGCCAACCTGATCTGGGTGCCGCCTTCGCTCGGCCCGGCAGCTATCCTGATGCGCCTTATGCCACGGCGCGTCTGGCGCCAGCTACGCAGGTAGCCCAGGGATAGTACGGCTCGGAGAGATCATGCGGGTACTTGTCGCAGAGGACGACAGCGGGCTATGCGGCGTGCTGGCTCGCGGCTTGCGAGAGCACGACTATGTAGTCGACGCGGTGCGCGACGGCGAGGACGCTATCAAGTACCTGCGTAGCTACAGCTACGAACTGGTGCTGCTCGACTGGCGGATGCCCGGCATGTCCGGGCTGGACGTCGTACGCTGGATGCGACGACACAACCAGCCAGCCCCGGTATTGATGCTGACGGCCCGCGATGCGCCAGCTGACCGGGTTACCGGGCTCGACCAGGGGGCTGACGACTACCTGGTCAAACCCTTCGACTTCGACGAACTACTGGCGCGCATGCGCGCCCTGTTGCGCCGCCCGCCAGCGGTGCAGCAGCCCGAGCTTGCCGTCGGCGACTTGCGCTTCGATCCCGCGACCCGCGAAGTCCGGGTCGGCAGCCGGCAGCCGGTGCTCACCGCTACCGAGTACGGCATCCTCGAGCTGCTGGTCCGCAAGTCGCCGGCGGTCGTCCCGCGACGGTCGATCGCGGTGAACGTCTGGGATGACGAGTCGGATGCGATGGGCTCCAACACGATTGACGTACACCTGGCCCGGTTGCGGGCAAAACTTGCGGGCGGCATGGTCAGGATCGAGACCGTCCGCGGTGTCGGCTACCGCCTCGTGGAGCGGTAGCCCGTGCGGCTGCGCGGCGTCGTGCCGCCGGAAGTGGTCCACGCGGCCAAGGTCGCGGCGGCCGCCAGCCTGCTCGTCGGCGTTGTCTACGCGGCCTGCGTGACCGTGCTGGACCAGGTGGTCAGGGCCCGGCTGACCGAGGCGGTTGATATCCGGCTGGCCGAGCGGCTCGCCGACGTGCGCGAGATCGGCCTGCAGGCGCCGGATGAGAACGACATCGATTCAACTCCGGTCTACGTGTGGCAAGTGGGGCGGTCCGGGTCGGTCTCGCAGGCCAGCCCCGGCGCCCCCGCGCTGCCGTCCAGCGTCCGATTCCCATCCGATGGCGAGAAAACCGTCCGGCTGCCCGGAGGGCCGTTCCGGCTCGTCACCGGCTCTGCAAACGGCGTCCGGCTGATTGCCGGCCAGAGCATGCAGAGCGTGGATCACCTGACCGAACTGCTGCGGGATGGCGAAGCTCTCGCGGCTCCGGTCCTGCTACTGGCCATGTTCGTCGGCGCGCTCACCATCGGGCTGCGTGCGCTCTCGCCGGTCGAGCAGTCACGCCGGCGTCAGCTCGAGTTCACCGCCGACGCGTCGCACGAGTTGCGCACGCCGCTCAGCGTGATCAGCGCGGAAACAAGCATCGCCCTCAGCGCGCCCCGGCAGGCGGCCGATTACCGGGCCGCGCTGACCCGGATCGAAAACGAGAGCACCCGGCTGCGGAAGATCGTCGAAGACCTGCTCTGGCTGGCCCGGTTCGACTCAGCGCCACCGCAGCCAGGTGAGGAGCCACTCGACCTCGCGACGATCGCCGGCCAGTGCGCGGAGCGGTTCCGTGCCGTCGGCGCCACCCGGGAGTTCGATATCGAGGTGGTGACGAGCGGATTCGCGCCAGCCTGGATTAGCGCGCCGCCGGAGTGGATCGACCGGCTGACCGGAGTGCTGGTCGACAACGCCAGCCGGTACGCCGGCGCGCGCGGGACGGTGCGGATTACCGTCGCGCATCGCGGTAGCCGGGTGACGATGACCGTCGAGGACACCGGGCCGGGGATCCCCGCTGAGCTGCGACCACGGCTCTTCGACCGGTTTCACCGGTCAACCGAGCAGGGCGGCAGCACGGGCCTTGGCCTCGCGATCGCCGACTCGATCGTCCGCTCGACCGGCGGGCAGTGGCGGCTCGGCGATTCTGAGCTGGGCGGCGCGCTGTTCGAAGTGTCCTGGCGCCGCGCCGCCGTCCGGCAGCATGGCACTGTGCCGCCCACGAAGCCAGGGTCGCCACCCAGACCGGAATCGCCAGTGGAGCCGGATCAGGCTGGACGGTCCAGCCAGCCGACGGCGATGTAGGCGGTCGCCGGAGAACAGGACGTTAGCTGCGGACTTTCCGGTCAGCTGGCTGAACAGTACGGCGAGTCCGGCGACCACCAGCCCGGCAGCCGGCGTCAAGATCAGCCGGCGCGGCGCCACTGCGTCCCGCAGCAGCAGCGCCAACCGCCGGATTGCCACGGCCAGGGCCGCCGCCAGTGAGAACGTGCCGAGCCCGCTGAAGCGGCCGAGACCGGTGAACACTAGCGCGCCGATGCCGGAAGCCAGCAGGCCAGGAACGAGAACTAGCTCAATCGTCGCGCCGCCGAGCCCGGCCGCTTCCATCAGCAGGAATGCGCCCGCAAGTGGCGACCCGAGTAGCGTGCTGACGGCCACGAAACTGCCAGCTGCGGCGATGACTACCTTGGCCCGGTCCCCACGGCCTGCCCGCCGCCTGGCCACCGCCCAGGCGGCCATGCCGCCGCCGAGCGCGAGCAGCGGGGCCTCCGGGCCGAGCACGGCGCCAAAGCTCAGCGTGCCGAGGGCCGCCAGGAGCACGCCGGGGAATGTCTCTGCAGCTTGCTGACCAGCGCCAGGAAGCCCCAGGCGAGCGCAGAGACGGGCACGCCGATCATCGCGGCCAGCACCAGCAGCCGCAGGTAGGCGGGGCTGCGCATCAGCGCGACAGCATCGGCGGGCGTGCTCAGCTGCGTTCTCCCCCGGCTGCAGGCGCGATCGGATCGCCGGCATCCGGCGGCTCACCCCGACGTTCACCTGCCCGCCGTGGCTCATTTCACTCCCCTGCAGCCCAGGCGGCATCCAGGCCCGGCCCGTCACATCCGTCCCGTGCCGGGTGTCAGTCTTGATGAGACAGGGCGGGCGAAGGATGTGACCAGATGAGCGAGAACGACCGGGGCGGTGGCTTCGTGGCGGGTGACAGCAACGGAGCGCCGGACACCGGAGAGCGCGACTGGCTGACGGATCGGTTCGAAGAGCAGCGGGCACACCTGCACGCGGTCGCCTACCGGATGCTGGGCTCGCTCGCCGACGCGGACGACGCCGTGCAGGACACCTGGCTGCGGGTGAGCCGTGCGGGCGCAGACGACGTGGCAAACGTCGGCGGCTGGCTGACCACGATCGTCGCCAGGGTTTGCCTGAACATGCTGCGCTCCCGCAACGTCCGGCGCGAGGAGTCGCTGGAGGTGCACCTTCCCGACCCGATCGTCAGCCCAGCGGCAGAATCGCAGCCGGAAGATGAGGCATTGCTAGCCGACTCGGTCGGCCTTGCACTGCTGGTCGTGCTCGACGCCCTGACACCGGCTGAGCGGCTGGCGTTCGTGCTGCATGACATGTTCGGGCTGTCGTTCGAGGAGATCGCCCCGGTGGTAGGCCGGACCGCCGCAGCCGCACGGCAACTTGCCAGCCGGGCCCGGCGCAGGGTCACCGGCGCCGGGCTCGCTGCGCCAGACCCCGACCTCGCCCGCCAGCGGGAGGTGGTCGATGCGTTCTTCGCCGCCGCCCGCGACGGTGACTTCGACGCCCTGCTGAAAGTGCTCCATCCCGGCGTTGTACTGCGCATCGATGCCGGTGGATTGCACGCTGCCGGGTCCATGGAGGTTCGCGGTGCAGCGGCCGTCGCGCGGCAGGCGCTCAGCGGCCTGACGAGCCTCCTGCCCGTTGTCCGCCTGACCAACGTCGTGGTCAACGGCGCCGCCGGGGTGGTCGCCTCCCGGCGCGACCGGCCCGTTACCGTCATTGGCTTCACCATCGCCGACGGCAAGATCGTCGAGATGGACTCGATCGCCGACCCTGAGCGCGTCCGCAGGATCACGGCGGCTGCTGGCGTGGCTCCGTGACACATAGTCGCCGCTTAGTCCCCGGAGCCGCCACTCCCGCACTCATCTTCTGGCTGATTGTCAACGAGATGCCGGAGGAACGACTGCGGCTCGCCGAGAAACTGACGCCAGCTGGTGACCAGTTCGAGCTCGTCCCAGCGGGCCGGCCGGAACCCCCAGCTACCGAGCTCCAGGATCCGCGCGCCGGGAACGGCGGCAACGACCGGCGAGTGCGTCGCTACGATCACCTGGGCACCTGCTCTGCCCAGGTCATGCAGCAAGGCAACAAGCCCGAGGCTGGACACGAACGACAACGGCGCATCCGGTTCGTCCATCAGGTAGAACCCGGGCTGGTTGATCCTGGTGCGCAGCATCTCCAGAAACCCCTCGCCATGGCTGAGTTCGTGGAACCGCTCAGGCCGGCGCCCCGGATTCTCCTCCAGGTAGGTGTACAAGCCGTGCATCGTGTCCGCTCGCAGAAAGTAGCGCCACGCCGGATAGGCCGCACCGCGCTCTGCCCACAGATGTGCGCCGATTCCGGGCTCGCTGTCACGGGTCTGGAACGTGCTCTTGTCCGATCCGCCCTGCGGGTTGAGGCCGCAGGCCTCAGCGATCAGCTCGACGACCGCCGACTTGCCTACGCCATTCTCGCCGGTCAGCACTGTCACCCCGGCGTGCAGATCCAGGCCGTCGGTCAGGATCTGCGCCACTGCGGGCACCGTGGCAGGCCAGCGTGACGGGTCAACCTCGCTCCCCTGGTAGCGATGAACACGGCGGAACACCCGCCGGTCCGCTGGCTGGTCTGGACTCCCGCGACTTTGCACGAACAGATAATGCTCCCTAGCGGCTCACCGACTACAGCCGACAGTTCCGTGGCTATTTCTGCGAAGCGATCGAGAGCGCGGACTCTCAGCGCGCGGCCTCAGGGGTGCCGGGGGCGCCTGCGGGTGCCTGCCCCGGCACCTGCACGATCAGCAGTGCCCGCCCGGGGACGGCACATCGAGCGTCGGATTCCGGCCGAAGAACCCGGTGGGCTTGAGAGTGAAGCCGCATCGGGCGACTGGCATGACAGGCCACTCCTCCGGCCGCGGGAAATGCGTCGGACCGAACGTGTGCCACAGCACGATATCGGCGCCGTCGATGTCGCGGTCACCCGCGATGAAGGCGGGCAGCCCGGCACCGCCCGGGTGCTGGTTCACGAAGTCGCCCGCCGGGTACCGCTGCGCCGGGTCGTACTGGGTCACCCACAGGTGATTCGTCGCAAAGCCCGCCCGGCGAGCCACCGACGACGCCGGGTCGGCGAGCAGCACCGGCGCTGCCTCGGGCCACAAGGTATAGCCGACTGGCCGGCCGAACCTGTTGACCTGCTCGGTGCTGACTACCCGCCAGGTCCGGCCGCGGGAGGCATCGGCCCGCCGCGCGGCCTCCGACTCAGTGCGCAGCCTGGTGACATGCTGCGCGATGGCGTTGCCGTAGGGGTTATCCGGCCCTACCGGCGCGCCCCTGTAGTCGATCTCGTCGACCGCGTTCGCCAGCCCGTCCACGGTCATGTCCAGCCGCGCGCTGAACAGGTGCTGGTGCACCGGTGCGCCGAGCCCCGGCGCGACTTCGGCGGAGTACGGGTAGTCACCTCCGGGATAGCCCGCGGTAAACAGCGTCCCGGTCAGCTTGATCTCGCACTCGATCGTGCCGTCAAGGTAGAAGTACCAGTAGAAGCCGTAGTCGTAGTTGCCGACCGTGGTGAAGAAGGAGACCACTAGGCGCCGCTGGCGCCGCGACTGGCTCGAGCCGTTGAAAATGTCGAAATGCTTCCACAAAATCCCGTGATCCTCTTCGTGGATGCAGATCGCGTTGCGGATCACCGTGGGCTCGCCGAAGTCGTCCGCGACCGTCGCGTCAAGGTAGGCGATCTCGCCCAGGCAGTCACACCCGAGCTCGAGCGAGTTCGCCCACTTCCCGACCAGGTACTCGCCGGTGTCGAAGTACGTCTGCCAGTACCGGAACGCCGGGTCGCCGTACGGCACGACCATCTCCGGCACCGAGGCCCGGTAGATCACTGGTCGTTCCCGCCCGTCGTCGGTGATGCTGATCTGGTGCAGCGTCAGCCCTTCGCGAGCGTCGAAGCCGATCCGCATCGACCAGTTCTGCCAGGTCAGCTTCGTCCCGTCCAGGGTAAAGCTCGGTCCCTCCGGCTGGGTGATCTCAACCGGACGCAGGTCAGTGCGCAACGGGCCGCGCACCGCCGGGTCGTTGTAGTTACCTGACTCCGCGGGTACTGGCAGCACGAACTCGTCGACGACCTTGAATACCCGACGCTCGATCAGGTCGAAGTAGGCAGCGACACCGTCCACCGGGTACGACCACGCGTAGTCCTGCGGGTCAGCCTGGACGAACGCGAGCACGCGCACCATGCGCCGCCCGCCTTCGTCCGGCAGGTCAAACGACCCTGCCGTCAGCGGGCAGGTCCGGATCTTGGTGACATCGGTTAGCCCTCGCTTGGCCATCGCGGCACGCCACTGCGGATCTGCGCGGACGGCCTCCTCTGCCACGGCGAAGTCCTCGTTGATGATCGGCATCTGGCCGTCGGTGCGGGTGTCGAGCACGCGGCTGCTGACCACGACCTCACGCGTGAGCGATACCACGACGTCGGTTGACTCGCCAGTCCGCACGTCGATGAGGAAGGCGCGGAGCCGCCGGTCGGGCGCCGGACCAGCCAGTACCTGGCCCTTGGGCGGCTCGTCGAGCCCGTAATACGCGAACCGCACCGACTCGGCCAGCAGCCCGGCCGCCGCCATGATCTGCCGCCCGGCCAGGTACTCGGCTGCGCTCACCGGGTCGAGCGGGTGGGCGACCTTCGCGTCGG
This sequence comes from Streptosporangiaceae bacterium, assembly GCA_036488155.1. Classification (GTDB taxonomy): domain Bacteria; phylum Actinomycetota; class Actinomycetes; order Streptosporangiales; family Streptosporangiaceae; genus JAJYUU01. The sequence continues at coordinate 71,424 of DASXIA010000084.1, forward strand.
CAGGCCGCATGGCTGTGTCCGTCATGACTGATCTCCGGATTAAGTTGGAAACGGGCACCTCGGGCTTCGGGCCGACGCCAGGGCCGGCCGTTGCCGGCTACTCGTCAGCGACGATGGAGCCGACGCGGTCACCGAGACCAGGGTCGCGGCGGTTGAGGACGAATGCGTAGGCCACCGCGGCGACGACCATCGCCAGCGCCGCGTACGGGAACCAGTCATACGGCGACGGCTGTCCGGGCTTGACCAGGTAGTACATCGGCACGCCGATGGCGACCATCCCGAGTACGGGCAGCACAATGTGCTTGAGCACGTTGAACTCGGCGGGCCGGTACTTGCGGTAGTAGAACGGCAGCGCGAGATTGGCCAGGAAGTACACCACCAGGACCAGGATCGTGCCCAGCGTGGAGGACTCGACGAAGAAGGACAGTGCATTCATGCTGCCGCTCTCACCGTGTCCGCCGATCAGGTGCAGGAACGCCCAGACCAGGATGATCGCGCTGGCGATCGCGACGAATATGTAGATGGCGTTGACCGGGGTCCGGCGGTTCGGGTGGACCTTGCCGATCCAGCGCGGCAGCAGTCCCTCGCGGCCCGCGTTGAAGATCAGCCGGGCCTGAGAGTTAATAGCCGAGATCAGCACGCCGAGGGTGGACGTCAGGCCAGCTATGTAAGCGATGACGGCGAAGCCGGCCAGGACGTTGTGCGCGACCGAGATGAACGGGATCGAGGAGTTGGCCAGCGTCGTCCCGTTGTAACCGAAGCCGGTCACCGTGGAGAAGGCGAACAGCACATAGCCGGTCACCATCAGCGCGATCGAGAAGAACACCGCGCGGGGCACGTTACGCCGCGGGTTCCCGGTCTCCTCGGCGAGCGCCGCCGAGTTCTCCCAGCCGATGAACAGGTAAATCGCCAGCGGGAAGCCCGCGGCCAGACCGGTGAAGCCATTGGTGATATGCGATGGCTCGAACGGAACAGCCGACAGGTGCCCGCCGTTCTTGATCAGCACGGCGACCGAGACGATGATCAGGACCAGCATCTCGAAGGCGAAGAAGAACC